>JAWXBU010000179.1:0-18627 GCA_034440255.1 Planctomycetota bacterium
CACAAGTCGCGAACGTGGCGCTGCCCGTGCACGGCGCGGTGTAGCTGTAGAAGACGTCGAAGAAGCTCTGGCCGAGACTGCAGCTCGCGAGCGCGCTCGACGACGTGTTGTTCGGAGCCGTAGCGCCGACCGTCGAGCCCGCGATCGAGCCCGACACACCGGAGATCACGGTCGGCGACCCGCACAAATCGTTCGCGGGTGTGCTCGCGCCGCTCGCCGTGAGCGTGAACGCGCCAGCCGTACCGAACGGCCCGACGAGCACGCGGTAGTCGACACCCGCCTGGGCGACGAACGACACCTTCGATTGGAAAGGTGAGCCTTGGATGTCGTCGTTGGCGGTGACACAGGTCAACGCGGCGCAACCAGCCGAAGCGTCGAAGACCCACATCTTCGTGTCGAACGCCGTCGCGAGCGTGTCGAGCGTCACGGTCTGCGTCGACGGGACCATGATCGAGTACCAGACACCGCTCGTGAAGGTGAAGCTCTGCGAGGCCGTTCCGAGCGGACCGACGCACGCCGGCGGCGCAGGCGCTTCAGCGGTGGCGGCCACCGTAGAACCCGAGGTGACCGAGGGCACTGCGATCGCGATCGCACCCGAGCAGGCATCGTTCGCCGGCGGGAGGATGACGACGGAAGTGTGTAGCACGTAGTTGATGCCGCCCGTGCCCTTGTCGGCGATGCGGATGAACACCGTCTGCCCCGGAGTCGTGAGGACTCCCGACACGCAAGAAGCCGTCGTGGCGCAGGGCGTCGGACCGGCGCAGTTGTCGCTGCAGGCGAGTTCGGTTCCGCCGCATGAATCGTAGACGGACAGCACGGTGTCGAAGGACGAGGTGCACGTGTCGGCGCTCAAGATGCGGTTCGTCAGCCCAGAGTTCGTGAACTTGAACCAGACGTCTTTTTCGAGCGGGTTGAAGACTTCGCACGAAGCCGCGGCGCCGTCGAGGCTCGCGAATTGGACGCTACCGGTCGCCGTGCCGCCGGTCGCCCCGACGTCGAACGCATTGGCACAGATGTCGTTGCCGGGAGCGATCAATGCCGCGCCCGCTTGGACCGTGAATTGGTGCCAGGTGACGTCGTAAGGCGCGCTCGCCGGCAGCTGGTTCGTCACGGATTGAACGCCGTTCGACGCCACGATGCGGAAGTCCCAGTCCTGAGCCGTGTTCAGGCTGCTGCTGCGTGCGAGCACGTTCGGGAAATCCATCAGCGGATCAGGGGTCAACGAGTCTTCGTCCGGCGGGCTGACCAGGTTCCAGGCTGTATTGAAACTGCCGACCGCAAGGAAGTACACACCGGGCGCGAAAGTGCGCGTGAGGCGTGATTGCGGAGTGGGGCCGAGCGGACCTTCGTCGTCGTTGGAGTAGCCCGGTATCGCGTTCAAGCTCGCGTCGTAGACGTGAATGTACGTGTCGGCCGTCGTCTCGCCGATCGTCGTGATCGTGATCGGGTTGGCCGATTCGAACGCCGGCGCGATCACGATCGGAACGATGGTCGAAGTCGACATCACCGCGCCGTACGCGGCCGTCGTCGTCGTCGTGCCTTGGATGCGGTAGTAGATTTCCTCTTGCTTGCCGAAGCCGTACCACTGATTGAAGCGCGGCGGCGTCGTAGAGATGGATGTCGCTTGAATGCTCGAATCCGTCGTGCCGGCTGTTCCACCCGTGGATGCCGTACCTGGCGTGCCGGTCTGATTCAGACCTCGGATCGTGCCCGAATGGCCGACGATCGACGACGTCACCGTCAAGCGATGGCGGTACACGCCGAGCGGCAGCACAGTCGTCTTGACACGGAAAACGTCCGATGACGTCAGGGCCGTATTGGCTGTCGCGAGGGACGTTCCCGTGCACACTCCGGTGATCGCGTCGCCCGGGATGATCCCGGTCACAACCGTGGCTTCAGCCTTCACTCCGTTGGGTTCGACCTCGGGGAATGTGCTTTGGGCTTCGACCGGAGTGCCGCTCGAAATCAGCACAGCGAGGCACGCGAGGGCCAGGTTGGCGATCGACCGAAAAGCGGAAACGAAACAACGAAGACGCAAGGGCAGTGCGAATTTGCGCATGGGAGTGCTGACAGCCGGGGGGGGCTGTTTCGAGGCCGGGAAGGGACAGAACGCCTGAGGAAGAATGGAAACGTGCGAGCGCGTCCGGTCCGGAGTCTGCGCAGGTCGGCTATATCCCGCAAGGGGCTACGCGCGATTCTGAGCCCTGTTTTGCACGGGACGTCCGGTATCCGGCGGGGCTAGTGGCTGCGCGGCGTGAGCTGAACTGCAGTTCATGCTCATACCCTGAGTGGGGTCCGGCCGCGGGTTTACCGGGCTCGTGGCGACGACTACTCGCTCGCTGCAAGCACATCAATGCCAGGGCTTTGCGCCTGATCTACGACATTCACAATACGTTGAAGCCGGCACCGACCGCGGGTCCAACCCTCATCATTTCAGCCCAGCCGGCCGTCCGTGCGACAGATCACTCAGTCTCGTCGGACAGCCGCCAGAATCGAGCGCGTCGCGTGACTCTTGTTGAGCGTATAGAAATGCAAACCCGGCGCACCGCCTTCGAGCAATTTGCGGCACTGTTTGATCGCGTGTTCGATGCCGGTCGCCATGACCAAGGCTGGATCGTCTTTGACGCGCTCCAAGCGCGCGCGCAAATCAGCCGGAATCGAGGCGCCGCATAATTGCGTGAAGCGCTCGACCTGGGCCACGTTCGTGATCGGCATGATGCCTGGAATGATGGGCACCTTGATACCCGCTGCCCTAGCGCGTTTGACGTAATCGAAGTAACGGCTATTGTCGAAGAACAACTGAGTGATCAAGAACGAAGCACCTTTGTCGACTTTGACCTTCGTCCAGCGCAAATCGTCTTCGTGGTTGGTCGACTCGACGTGACCCTCGGGATAGCACGCACCGCCGATGGAAACCTGTGCTTCGGTCGCGAGATACTCGATCAAGTCGGTCGCGTGCGCGAAACCGCCGTCGTGAGCTTTGAACGTCTCGTCGCCCTTGGGCGGATCGCCGCGCAACGCGAGAATGTTCTCGATGCCGTCGTCGACGAGACGGCGCACGATGGCGGCGACTTCCGCGCGCGTAGTGCCCGAGCACGTCAAGTGCGCCATCGTGTTGATGCCCAAGTCGCGTTGGATCGCACTGACGACTTCGAGGGTGCGATCACGCGTACTGCCGCCGGCACCGTAAGTCACCGAAACGAAATCGGGCTTCCAAGCTTCTTGAAGGTCAGCGACGGTGGCCATCAGCGTCTTTGCGCCCTCATCCGTTTTCGGCGGAAAGAATTCGAAACTGAAAACCGGCCAACCGCGGCCGTGCATGTCGCGGACTTTCACGCGTTCTCCTGAATAGCTTGGAAACGAGCGCGATATTCGGCCGGGAGCGGGAAGCTCTTCATTTGCTCGAGATGCGTGCAGACAGTCGTCATGCGAGCGTCGACACAGACGGTTTCGTCGAGCTTGAACACATAACGCAACCCCAATGAACTCGTACCCAACTTGAAGCACGTCACGCGCACGACCGGTCGGTCGCCGAAGCGCAGCGGTTGCTTGAAATCGACTTCCGAGTGCACGAGCGGGAACCCGACGCGCTCCCCCATCAAGAGTTTGTCGTAGCGCACGCCGACGTGCTGCTCCCACAGCTCCTCGTACACCTCGTGGATGTAGTCGTAGATGCGCGGAAAATAGGCGATGCCGGCCGGGTCGACGTGGCCGAAGCGGACTTGGATGACCGTGGTGAAAGCGCTCATGCGGGTGAACGCACTACTGTACCGGCGCAGGGCGCGCCCGGAACACGGAACGGGACGAACTGATACGCAGCACGTCGCGCGGCTTCAGGTCGCAGCGTTTTCGAACAGGTCCGGCCAGGCCTCGCGGATCGAGACGAGCGTCATGTCGGACAAGCGCTCGATCAGCTCGCGACCTTCGGCTGCACTCGCCGCAGCCGGATCTCCGCAGTACGCGTCCTCGGCGCCGGCCTCTCGAAAGCTGTGCACCCCGGCCTTCATCTTCTCGATCAAGTGGATCGTTACCGGCGGCAGTTGCTTGCGCTCCGCTTCGCGCACGGCGTCCGGATCCGCCGCGAGAACGAGGCTCGATTCGTAGCGGCCGGCGTGACAATCGCCGCTCTTGAACTCAGCGCCAAAGGTATCGGCGAAACGTCGCCGCGTGTTGTCGGGGAAAATCACTTGGGCTTTGTCTTTTCCGCGCGTCGCATGATCGAGCAGGACGCCGCGCAACACTTGCATGTGTGCAGGCTCAAGATGCGCGTTGGCGAAGACGATGCGCGTGACGCCTTGTTGCTCGAGCGAAGTCACGATGTCCTCGAGGACCATCCACAACGTACCCGAACGCAATGTGATGCGTCCCGCGAAACCGCTCGTGTAGTTGGTGAGCCCGTAGGCGAGCGCGGGCAGCACGACGCAGGGCACCTTGGCTTCGGCGAGTCGCGCTTCGGCGCGTTTCGCCATCGCGACCGCGATCGTCACGTCGGTGTCGAGCGGCAAGTGCGGCCCGTGCGGTTCGGTGCTGCCGACCGGAAGGATCGCGACGGTGCGCGGACCGAACAACGCTTCGGCTTCAGGCCACGTGCATTTGGCGAGGTCGGTCATGCGGCGATCATTTCGTGAGCGTGTGCAGGAGACTGCGACTTGGACTCGAAGCGAGCCTCAACCGTTCCGCGCCTCGAGTTCCGTCTTCAAAATCTTGCGCGCTACCTTGCCGCGATCATTCTTCGGCAACGACTCGCGCCATTCGAACCAGCGCGGATACTTGTACGGAGCGAGCTTCTTCTTGACGTGTGCTTTCAGCTCCGCGGCGGTCGCGTCGCAACCTGTGAAACCGTTGCGCAACACCACGAAAGCCAGCGGTTTCACGAGCTTTTCCTCGTCCTCGCGGCCGATGACGCACACCTCGGCGACGCACTCGTGCTCGAGCAAGACGTTCTCGATCTCGAGCGGCGACACCCAGATGCCCGACACCTTCAACAGGTCGTCGTCGCGGCCTTCGTAGAAGTAGTAGCCGTTCGCATCGCGCCGAAAGATGTCGGCCGTCGTGCACCACTCACCCTGGAAAGTCTCGCGCGACTTCTCTTTGTCGGCCCAGTAACACAGCGCGGTCGAACCGCCGCGGATGCGCAAACGACCGGGCTCACCGTCGGCGACGACGCGGCCTGACGGATCGACGATCTGCGCTTCGTAGCCCGGCACGATCTTGCCGAGGCTCCCGAGCTTCACGTCGCCGGGATAATTCGAGATGTAGATGTGGAACATCTCGGCCGAGCCGATGCCATCGAGGATTTCGACGCCCGTGCGCGCCTTCCATTCTTCGTAGAGCCGCGCGGGCAGTGCTTCGCCCGCCGATAGACACACGCGCAAGCTCGACAGATCCGCAGTCGCGATGCGGTCCGAGCGCAGCATGTTGTTGATCATCGTCGGCACGTGCGTCAGGAACGTCGGCTTGAAGTGCGCGATCTGATCGAACAACTCGTCGGCGGTGGCGCGGCCCTCGAACAAAACGACGCTCGCGCCGACGCGAAACGGAAACATCAGGTTCGTGCCGGTCGCGTAACCGAAGAAGAGTTTCGGCACCGACATGCACACGTCCGACTCGCGGTAGCCGGCGACTTGCAACGCATAGGTCTCGGTGTTGTAGGCGAAGTCGCCGTGCGTGTGGACGCAGGCTTTGGGCGTGCCAGTCGAACCGGAAGTGAAGAGCCAGCCCGCGAGATCGTCCGGTCCCGTCGGTTCCATCTCGGCCGACGAACTGTCGTATTTCTCGGCGGAAAGTGCTGCTTCGAAGGAAGTGAATCCGCCCGCGTCGGGTCCGACGACCAACGCCGTCTTGCACAAACGCGATGCGCGGATCGCCGGTCCGATTTCGGGCAAGACGTCGGTGTGAGTGACGACGACGCGCGCTTTCGTGTACTCGAGATAGTCGTCGAACGACGCGCGCTTGAGCAGCGGATTGACCATCGCGAAGACGCCGCCAGCGCGCAACGTGCCGAACCACGCTTCCGCGAACTCGGGGATGTCGGGCAACACGATGAGCACGCGCTCTTCGGGTCGAACTCCCGCGCGTCGCAATGCCGCAGCCACGAGTCGCGCGCGCTTCGACAACTCGTCGAACGTGCGCGTTTTCGCTTCGGCGTAGATCGCGACCTTGGATCCGCGTCCCTCGCGCAAGTTGCGATCGAGGAAGTAGTCGCATAGGTTGAATCGTTCGGGGAGCGGCGCAACGGCAGAGTAGATGTCCATGCGAATCGAAGCCTATTTCAGGCCCAGATCCTCATTGCACTGCTTCACGCTCTCGGGATCCAGCACGAGTTCGACGACTTGCCTGCCGTCGGTTTCGCGCACGACGAAGTCCTCGTCCACCATCCCCACGCCGTAGTCGTCGTCGTCTTCGCCCGGCACCGCGCGTCGAATCACGAGGTACACCGAAAAGGCCCCGGCGCACGGCAATCCCGCGTTGCCGCGACCCCGTGCATCGAATTGGAACGGCTGCATGCGGTCGAATGCAACCGGTTGAAATTGCGGCGGGTCGACATCGCGCATCGAGACGTAACCGATCAAAGTCAGCTTCGCCTCCTTCCACCTAGGTGGCACGTCGAATTCGAACTCGACTTCGAATTCCGAGTCGAGCGCCACTCGGCGCGACGTGAACGGCGGCGTCAACACAGCGACGCGACAGTTCGGTGCCCAGATCTCGAGCGAGACTTGATCGACCAGCAAGGCTGGGGAAATGCGTGCTCGCCCGTTGCCGAACGTGATCAAGTCGCCGCGGTCGCCGTCGTGCGATCTACCGGCGATCACTCCTCGCGGAATGGCTCGTCCACGTGAGTCGAGGATCGTGAACTCGATCGTCTCCGCGTTCGGTGCGACAAGGTTCGCTTTGCGAAGCTTGCCTCTCAAGTCGACGTCCGCCAGTTCGTGCGCTCGCCCGATGACACCCGGAGCGATCGTGATGCGTGGAACGGAGAGGACGCCGACGACGTCGTCACCATCGGCATGGAAACCGACCGCCCCGCTGCCCGGATTCTCGCCCGTGAACACGAAGTAGATGCGATCGCCCACGCGCCGGGTTGCGGCGTAAGAACGATCGTCAACGCTCTTGCCATCCGGAGTGAACGACACGAGGAGTTCGTCGGTGGCGGCGTCGTGATCGATTCGCGCCGTACCTTCGAGGCCGCCTCTGGCATCGATCTTCACCACTACTTCGCTGGTCGCGTTCGAGCACGAAAACGGGACGTCTCGAGGGCGAGCGATCAGCGGTCCCTCGATGTGCAGGATGAAGGCCAGCGTCAGACATGGGCCGAAGATCGCGAACGTCCCGTCGGCATCGCTGACCGCTGGATCGAACGTCGGCGCTGACGTCGCGCCCGCGCTGTTCGTCATGCGCAGCTCCACGGTTGCGTTTGGAACTGGCGCGCCGTTTTCGTCGACGATGCGCCCTGCGGCGAGTGGGCCACCCGGTCGCATCACGATGTCGCCCAAGTTCGAGAGTGCGTTCGTGTACTCCATGCCGAAGTGAACGGTCGCCTGCCGCCGGACTTTCGACGAGCTCTGCTCGCACAAGAACCCGGTGCGATGCGTGGACGGCCCAGTCGCTTGCGCTGAACGCCTCAAGGTCCAGAGGAAGCGACCGTCGCCGTCCGTGGCGAGCTTGTCGCGCCCCGACGCGACGATCGACTGATCGTCGTCGAGCATGCGCCGCCAATCGAACGTCTGCTTCGCCAGCGGTTTCCCGTGCTCGTCCAGCAGGCGTCCCGTGAGCAACGTGTGGTCCGCTTCCATCGACACTTCGACGTCGCGCGTCTCGCCCTCACTCGTCGGCCCGACGATCATCGTCGCTGCGTCACCCGTGCCCGGCATGTCCGCTTCGAGCTCGAACTGCAACCCCACGCCAACGCGTGTGAAGAGCGCGATACCCTCGAGCATCTTCACCTTCGTCGCCGCAGGATCGGAGTCGAGGCGCGGTCGACCGCGCGTGTCCTCGTACGTGGCCTTCAGTTGGATCGTGCCCGAAACAGGCACGATTTGACGCATTTCGTCGACGACCGTGACGCGCACGGCGCCCGTCGCAGGCAGTGTGAACTCGATCGTCTCCGACGGCAGGTCGGCGAGCGTGAACCACTGCTCGATGCGCGGCTGCTCGGGAATGCACAAGCGCAGCGCGAACGGCGTGTGATCGTCGAGCCCGAGTTCGCGGGTCAGCACTTCGATCGCCGGCACGCGCAGTTCGCCCTTCTCGTTGGTAGGCGCTTCCCACAGCGAAGCACCGTCGTCGCAACCACCGAACGCAACGCGAATTCCTGCCCGCGGAATTCCTGCTGCGTCTCGCACGCGGACCTGAAGCGCATGCGGCCGGATCATTTCGATCTCGGCCAAACCGCTTTGACCTGCATCGATCCACGTCCAGCCGAATTCCTCGTCGCGCTGCGCGCTGACGTACGCCGCCCGACCGGGTCGCGGCATTTCGCACTCACCGTTGGGATCGGTGACGAAGCGGGCACCGTTCGCGTTCATGAACGCCTGGAAGTCCGGTCCGATCCAGTCCTCGCCCCACATGAGGATCGAAGCCTCGCCCGACCCGTTCTCCCACGCGCGCACTTCGGCAGCCGAAACGGGCGTGCGGTTCGCGCCCGACAACACGACGATGCGCAAGCCCGCGGAGTCCGCGAACGACGGCAAGCGTTCGGTCTGAGCTGCATTCAGCAGAGCAGCGTTGTCGCGCGCGCTCGTCGCCGAAGAGTTCCAGCGTGCATCGGCCAACACATCGCCAGCGCGTACGTCGTGTGCGCGACTCGTGTCGATCGACGTGTCGGCCATGGCGCGCACGTGCGAGCGCGACAGGGCGATCGACAACGCGGCGATCAGCGCGACCAGTACGGCTCCAGCTCCGAGCAGAATCCGTTTCGGCGTCATGGACACTCCCTGATCCTACTAGGCGCGTTCGATCGCGTCGGCTACCGAGCGCGAGCCGCGAGCAACAATTGCACGTAGTCGTGCACTCCTTGCTCGAGCGACGTGAACGGCTTCGTGTAACCGGCGCGTCGCAGCTTCGTCATGTCGGCTTGCGTGAAGTACTGGTAGCGCTCGCGCAGCTCCAGCGGCGTGTCGAAGTACACGATTTCAGGCGCTTTTTTCAGGGCGCTGAAGGTCGCGAGCGCCAGAGCTTCGAACGTGCGCGCCTCGCCGGTGCCGAGGTTGTAGATGCCCCGCGCGAGCGGTTTCTCCAGCGCGAAGAACAGTACGTCGACGACGTCCTTCACGTACACGAAGTCGCGCGACTGATGTCCGTCGGCGATGCCGTCGCGGTGACTCTTGAACAGGCGCACACGGCCTTTGTCGAGGATCTGATCGAACGCAGCGACGATGACGCTCGCCATCTTCGCTTTGTGACGTTCGCCGAAACCGTAGACGTTGAAGAACTTGAACCCGCTCCAACTGGGCGGCGTGCGACCGGCCTTCTCTTCCGTGAGCGCCCACAAATCGAACTCGAGTTTCGAATCCCCGTACGGATTGAGCGGGACCAGGTCTTTCATCGCCGACTCGTCGTCGACGAAGCCCTCCTCGGCTTCGCCGTACGTCGCTGCGCTGCTCGCGTAGACGAACGGTACGCGTTGCTTGTTCGCGAACCGCCACAGCGACTTGCTGTATTCGACGTTGACGCGATTCAAATACTCGACGTCGTACTCGGTCGTGTCGGTGCAAGCACCGAGGTGCACGATGCCGCGCACCGGCGGCGGCGCTTTTTCGAGACGCGCGATCAATGCTTCACGGTCGACGATGTCGCCGAACCCGACGCCTTTGTGCTCGGCGCGCTCGGTGAAGTACGGCGGAGAATCGACTGAAATCACTGGGATTTTCAGGGCATTGCAGCGCTCGACGAAACGCGCTCCGACGAATCCGGCGGCACCCGTGACCAGCAGCGAGCGTGTGTCCATGACGGCGAGCTGCTCCTCAGAAGTCGAGCTTCGAGAGCTTCTTCGCGAACGACTCGGCGTCACCGTAGCGCTCTTTGCGATCGGCCATCAAGCCACCGAGGATCACGCTTTCGAGCTCGGGAGGAACGTGGCTCTTCGGCGCGCGCTCTTTCATGCTCGGCGGTCGCTTCTCGAGCTTGGCTTGGAAGATTTCGAGGAAGCTCTTCCCCTTCCACGGCAGGACACCACACGCGAGTTCGTACAACACCGTCGCGATGTTGTAGACGTCCGATTGCACGTCGGGCGATTCGCCACCGAACTGTTCGACCGGTGCGTAGAACGGGGTGCCGATCAACGCCGTCTTGTCGCCCAAGTGTTTTGCCGACCACAACGCCGGCGTGATGCCGCCGTCGACGAGCGTGACCCGCAACGCCTTTTTCTCTTCGATGTGAATCGTGTGCGGCTTGATGTCGCCGTGCACCAGACGCTGCGCGTGAATAGCCTCGACGCCGGCGAGGAGTTGAGTGCCGATTTCGACGACTTGCGCAGCCTCGAGGGCGACGCCGTCTTTGCGCCATTCGCGCAAAGACTTGCCGTGCGGAAGTTCCGTCACGAACAAAATCGTGCCGTCGTCGAGCGCTTCGACTTCGTGCGTCGCGAGCACGTGTTTCGATTCGACATCGACCCACTTGCCCATCGCCGAAGCGAAGTCGGTCGCCTGCGTCTTGTCCTCGAAGAGTGCGCCTGGAAACACCTGAATTTCTCGCGATTCCTTGCTGTCCGAGTCGACGACTTCGAACGTGGTCGACATGCCGCCTGTGCGAAATGTCTTCACGATCTTGTAGCGATCGAGAAGGATCTTGCCGGGCGCGAGGTCGAACAGAGAGAGCGTCTTGGCAGTCATGCGGTGTTCCTTTGGAATCGTGAGGCTACTGGCGCGGTCGGTGCGTGTCGAACGCGATCGCGCGAGTGCGGTTCAGTACGACGTCTTTGCCGTCACGAACTCGCGCCACTTCTTCTGCTCGCGCAACTCCTGTACAGCTTCGACGAACTCGTCCAGTTCTTCCTCGAGCGTGTAGTAGTGCGGGCTCACGCGGATTCCGGCACCGGGGCGGTGATCGACGAGGATCCCACGCGCTTCGAGCGCCTTGACGAACGCGGGACCGTTCTCGTCGGAATGGAGTCCGACCGTCAGTGTCCCACCACGTTGCTCGACACGCTCGGGACTGTTGATCTTGAATCCCGCTTCGACGAGTTGGCGACGCAGGTTCTCGGTCAACTTCGTCGACCAGTTCCTGATGTTGTCGACGCCGCATTCGATTGCGAGCTCGTAGCCCGCCGTCGCGGTGCAGAAGCTCGCCACCGCTGGCGAACCGTTCAACATGCGGCGGATGTCGTTCGCATAACGCTGCTCGCCCATCTCGAACGCAAAGGGTGCTGCGTGCGCGGCCCAACCGGTGATGCGCGGCGACAACTTCGGCAGCAATTCGGGCCGCACGTACAAGTAGCCGGCGCCCGGACCGCCGCACAACCACTTCACGGAACCGCCGCACACCATGTCGACGTCGAGTGCTTTCACGTCGACGGGAACGGTGCCGAGCGATTGATACGTGTCGAGCAACACCAACGCACCGACTTCGCGGGCACGCTTCTGGATCGCCTTGGCGTCCTGCACGAAGTGACTCTTGTACGTGACGTGACTGATCGGAACGATCGCCGTCGTCTCGTCGATCGCGTCGAGCACACGCTGCGTGTCGACGTGAATTCCGTCGGTGGGTACGCACTCGATGCGCGCGCCCAGCGCCTTGCAGCCTTCCCACACGTACATGTTCGTCGGGAAATTCTGGTCGGTGTACACGACCTTGTTGCGCGGCTTCGAGAAGTCGATGCACGACGCGATCAGCGATTGGATCACCGACACGTTCTGATGCATCACGACCGAATCCTTCGGCGCGTTCAGCAACTTCGCGAGTACGTTACCGACGGTGACCGGCGTGTCCCACCAGCCTTCGCCCCACGCGCGCACGCCGCGCGTCGCCCATTGATCGGCGAACTCACGCAGTTTGTCGTGCACGCGCGCCGGCATGGCGCCGAGGCTGTGATTCACGAGGTACGTCGTGTTCGCGAGGATCGGGAATTCGCGCCGCCAACGTTCGGGATCGTGCGGAGTGTGCGCGCTCACTTGAACACCTCGATGCCGAGCGAACTCGGCGCGGGCATCACGAGGCCGATGCCGGTCACGAACGGTTTCAATTCGTCTTGGAAGCGTCGCACCATGTCTTCGACTCGACGTGAACGCAGACCGAGCGCTACGGCGCGCTGATCGCCGGGTGAACCTGGACGTCCGAACGCGACGATCGCGATCGACATCCAACGATTGAGGAATTGTTGCGCGGTCGGACGATTGCCTGTTTCAGCGCAAAAACTGGCCAGATGTGCTTCCAAGAGCCGCGTGCCCGGCCGATCGGCGTCGAGCAGCGCACGTGCGATCGAAGCCATCTCGCGCGAGCGACTTTCGAGATAACTCTCGAGCACCAGACGTTCGGTGCGATCGATCAGCGCGAGGCATGTGCCGAGTTCGAGCATCGAGTACGGGTACGGAACGCGCTCCATCAGCTCGCGCACGGCGAACGTCATTTCCGATCCGCCGATCTCCGCGTACAGCGCGTCGAGCGTGCCGAGTGCGCCGAGCGCCGTCTCGAGTTCGTTCGTGATCGCGCGTTTCTCTTCGACTTCGGTCACGTATTTCAAACCGTGACCGCGGATGTTCACCGCCATCAACTGTCGGTACGCGGTGCGCTCGACGATGCGACGCAGCAGACCCTTCGACTCTTCGTCGAGCGTGCTCGAATCGACGGCGCTCATGCGTGGCCTTCGACGCCGGTCAATTTGTCGTCGGGGATGACGAGGCGAGCGACAGGCACGCCGTTCACGATGTGCGACTCGATGATCTCTTGAACATCGGCCGGCGTGACCCGGCCGTACCAGACCTGTTCGGGATACACGACAACCGTGCAACCGAGCTCGCACTGGTCGAGACATTGCGCCTTGTTCGGCCGCACTTGACGTTTGAAACCGCGCTCGAACAAGCCCTTTTTGAAAGCTTCGGCGACCTCGTGGCCGCCTTTCGAAGCGCAGTCACCGCGCGCGTGTCCGGGTCCGCGGTCGTTGATGCACACGAAGACGTGTCGCTGGAATTTCGCCATCGCGCGCAGTGTACGCGACGCCCCGCCGTCAGCCGAGCAGTTCCTTCGCGAGTATCAGCTTCTGGATCTCGCTCGAGCCCTCGTAGATGCGCAGAGCGCGCGTGTCGCGGAACGTGCGCTCGACGACGGAGCCTTTCTTCACGCCGAGCCCGCCGAAATGCTGGACGGCGCGGTCGCAAATCCAACTAGCGCTCTCGGTGGCGAACCACTTGGCGCGCGCGATCGCGGCCGTCGCAGGTCGATCTTCGTCGCAGGCGAGCGCGGCCTCGTCGACGAGCAGCTGTGCGGCGCGCAATCGCGCATCCATCTCGGCGATGTCGAAGCGCAGCGCTTGGAACGTCGCGAGCGGTTTGCCGAACTGCTTGCGTGCTCGCAGCCGCGCCTTGGATTCGTCGAGCGATCGTCGCGCCAAACCGTTCGCGCACGCGGCGACCGAAGTGCGAAAACGATTGAGCGTGGCGATCGCGATCTCGAGTCCGCTGCCGACGTTGCCGAGTCGATGCGCATCGGGCACGTCGACGTCGTGGAAAAACAAGTCGCCGATCGGATGCGGCCCGATGACTTCGAAACGCTTCGTCTCGAGCCCGCGCGATTGGGACGGCACGTAGAACATCGAGAGCCCTTTGCCGTCGCCGATCTCGCCGCTCGTGCGCGCGAGGATGCAGTAGTGGTGCGCGATTCCGGCGTTCGAGATGAAGGTCTTGTGACCGTTCAAACGCCACGAATTCCCGTGCTTTTCGGCCTTCGTCGAGACGTCACCCAAGCTCGAGCCGGCATCGGGCTCGGTCAACGCGAACGCGGCGATGCGCGTGCCCTTTGCAACGGCTGGCAGAACTTCCGAGCGCAGAGCGTCGCTGCCGCCGACCGCGATGGGGAACGAACCGAGTCCCTGCATCACGAACATCACGTCGAGCATTCCCGAGTGCCACGCGAGTTCGTCGCGCAGAGCGCACAGTGCGCGCACGCTGACTGTGTCGTCCGCGCACAGTCCTTGCGCGTCCGCACCACCAAAACGTTTCGGCACCGTCCACGCGATCAATCCCGACGCGCGCAACTCCGCCAAAGCCGCCGAGGCTGCCGCTGTTTCGTCGAGTCCTTCGAGCTTGGGCTCAGCCGCGCAGCCGACCTTGCGCGCGGCCTCGGTGAGATCGTGGAGCGCGCTCATCGGCCCTTTTTCCCCACGAATTGCAGGTAATTCGGCGCGCGCTTCTCCATGAACGCGTGGTGCGCTTCGTGGTAGTCGGGATGGCCCATGCACTCCGCCTGAATCCAACCTTCGGCCTGCATCGCGTCGCGCAACGTCATCGATGCTTCGTCGTTCAACATGCGCTTCGTTACGCGCATGCCCATCGTCGGTCCGTCGGCGAGTCGGCGCGCGTGCTGCATCGCGGTCACCATCAACTCTGCATCCGGCACGACGCGGTTGTACAACCCGATGTCGCGAGCGCGCGCCGCCGTGATGAATTCGCCCTCCATCAACAACTCGCTCGCGTGACCCAGTCCGACGATGCGCGGCAGGAGCCATGCGGCGCCCATGTCCGCTCCGGACAAGCCGACCTTCGTGAAGAGGAATGCGATCTTGGCGCTCTCGGCCGCGATGCGGATGTCGGACGCAGCGGCCATCACCGCGCCGGCTCCGCACGTCGTGCCGTTCAAAGCGGCGACGATCGGCTTCTCGAGCAAGCGCATGTTCTCGATCAGGCGACACGTCAACCGCGTGAATGCGTGGATCTCGGCTGCGGTCGCTTCGAGCAAGCGCGCGATGATGTCCTTGACGTCGCCGCCCGAACAAAACGCGCGGCCGGTGCCGGTCAGGACGATCGAACGCACGCTGTCCCGCGTCTGCAACGCCGCGAACGTGTCGGCGAGCTCGCGATAAGAATCGAAAGTCAGCGCGTTCAAACGCTCAGGTCGATCGAGGCGCAGGACGGCGATCCCGGCTTCCTCGGAATAGCGGAAGTGTTGTGTCTGCATGGAATTGGGCGCGCGCGGACGGCGCGATCCGACCATTGAGGAGCACGCGGCGCCCCGTTGCAACCGCTGATCGCCGAACTGCGGCCACAGATTTTTCCGGAATGGAATTGGCGCGTTTGGCGCCACGAGCGCTCGTCATCCATGCACTCCAGTCCGGTCGCGCGTCAGAAACATGCGAGCGCGGCCGGACTCATACCCACTCACTGGCTCCCGCGCATGCTCCTCATCCCGCTCTTCCTGACGCTTTCGCCGGAGCCGCAAGTCGTCAATCCGGCGACGGCTCAGCACGCCCCCCAAACCACGTCGACGTTCCTCGATGGTCAGCACAGCTGGGACATGCCGTCGACGCTGTTCAGCGCGGATCGTTGGTCGCCCTACAAAGACAGCGACTTGATCGGGGATTACGGTCAACCGCGCTGGACGTCGCGACGATTGTTCCCGACGACGCGCGTTTACGTTCTGCGTCCGGGGCAATTCGATTTCGAACTCTGGCACCGCATCAAGGTTCCCGATCACGGGCCGTCGACAGTCGAGACGCACTACGAGGTCGAGTTCGGTCTGCCGGGTCGCTTGCAGTTCGACTACTACCTCGTGACGGAGAAGGAAGTCTCGGACGGCGCGACCGATTTCTCCGAGACGAAGTACGAGCTGCGCTACGCGCTCGCCGACTGGGGCAAGCTGCCTTGGAATCCGACCTTGTACGCCGAATGGAAAAGCGTGTCGGGTGGCCCCGACGGCTACGATGCGAAGCTCTTGCTAGGAGACGAAGTCTCACCCGGTTGGAAAGTCGGCGCGAATCTCGTGTACGAGCGCGAAGTCGGTGGCGGGCTGACGAACGAGTACCAAGTCACGCTGGGCATCTCGAGGACCGTGATCGACGAATGATTGTCGCTCGGCGGCGAAATGCGCGCGTCGTTGAGCGACGTGCACGACGATCGCGGCTAGTACGAAAAAGAGCTCGAAATCGTCCCTTCCCTGCAGTGGCGTCCGGTGCCCGCGATGCACATCGACTTCGCACCATTGATCGGAATCGGGTCGGATTCGCGCAAAGCGGATATCTTCCTCGTCCTTGGCTGGGAATTCTGATCCCGAGCTGAACGCTCGGGCTTCGCCGAAGAAGCACACCACCCGGTCCGGTCGCACTCGCGGCATCGGGTCGGGTTGGTTCGTTTCGATCGTCTTACACGCGGCGTTGGTGTTCGCGGTGAGTCGTTTCGTCGCCGAGCCGAGCACCGCGATCGACGCCGAGCCCGAGGTCAGGACCGTGCTCGATCTACGGATGACGAACTTCGTCGCGCGTGCAGAGCAGCACGTGATCGAAACTGACGACCTCGCTCGTGGCTATGTTCCGCATGAGGAGTTCTTCGAGCTCCTCGAGCCGGATGTGATCGATCACGACCTCGAGGCGACGCTCGCCAACGGAGCGAATGAATCCGACGCGATCGACGCGATCGCGACCAGGGGCGGTGCGCGCACGTCTTCGGTCGGTTCTGCGATGAGCCTCGCGAAGTTGCCGAAGCGCGCTGCGTCGGTTGCAGATTCGGTGTCGAGCGGTGGAGCAGGCTCGCCCGCGAATCCAACGGGAGGCGTTCCTCCCGAACCCACGATCGCGCTCGTCGCCCCCGAGCTGCTCGCCTCACCCGAGATCGACTATCCCCCGCGTTCGCGCCGCGCGAACGAAGAGGGGAACGTGCGTTGTCGGATCCACATCTCCGCGCTCGGCATGGTCGAAAGGGTCGAAGTGCTCGTATCGAGCGGCTTCCACGCCCTTGACGAGGCGGCGCGTGTCGGGCTGGCACGGTGGCGCTTCAAGGCTGGCACGTCCGCCGGGCTGCCTGCGGCCTGCGTGGTCGACCACGTCGTAACGTTCCGGCTTCGGACGGTAAGCAGAAGAATCCATGGGTAGCGCGTCGTGCTATCCGGTTCGCACATCTGTCAGCACCTTGACTGACGCGCAGGACCGGCGACGACATGAGTGCTGACCACCGCTGAAATCGCACGGGACCTTGGCGAAGCGTTACTGCTTATGGACCTTGAACTGAGACAGGTAGCGACGTGCGTCGTCCTGGACTGCAGTCAGTTCATTCCACCAGTCGCTGAATCCGGCCACGTCTGCCTTCGGCACGAGCATGTAGATCGACCAGCCATTGATCATGATGGCCTCACACACCGCGAAATCGGAGGGATGGAGGCTTGGGGTCTTCAGAGTCTTGTGAGGAAACACGATTGGGTGAACGGTGGACCGCTTCGGGTCGTCAAGCGCGTTAAGGCGCAGTTCGACCAGCTTGGACTTGAGGTTGACCGCCAATGCCCTGGAGCGATGCTCGTACTCGCTTTGAGCAGACGCTAACGCCACTCGGGCGGCTGGGTCCATCTCTGATTCGATCAATGCTGTCCACTCCTCATTCAACTGTGTGTCGGCTTGCGACGCGGGATCCATCAGACTGGCCTGCTCAACGTTTGACGCAACGGCTTCCTGAATCTGAGTACGAGCTGTGCTCCAGACTGGAATCTGAGCGACTTCGATCTTTGACAGTTTCAAACCGGCCTGGTCGATTTCGGCCTTCACGGCGTCCCATCGATCACCCCAATACTGCTTCAACAGATCTTCTGCGCTCGAGAATTGACTGGGGTCGAGCGTGCGGGCATCCAAACTGGGGCTGACGAGATCAGTCAGTCGAGGTGTGCTGCTAGTTTGTCCAGGGACGGCGACTCTCCGCCCCTGATCGTTGATCCTCAGATCCGCTATCTCCTCACGTGCCATGCCATCCGACGGATTAGAAACATCACCACCTTTGCGCTCCTGCCGAAGCATGACTAGCAGCACTATTCCCGCCGCAGACAGAACGCACAGCGAAAGGCCGATTTTAACTTTCATTCTGATCCAATCTGTCACCCGACAAGGACGTATGTGGGACAAGAACAATTAGTGCTTTAGCTAGCAGGACACTCATCGCAATTGAGCGTGTCTTCTTGGCTTGAATTCCCAAGTAAGATCATCAGCTTCATGGGGGGACCCTCCACAGTCGATCGATCCGCCCGCCTCGTCGTGGATGTTGTTGTCAACACTTGTAAAATGAGCCAAGACAACAACGAGGTCCCACTGTTGCGTTGTCGCATTCCATATCCCGCTGATCAACGGGACGTCCATTCCGGGGATCACGATCTGCGTGAAACGGATGTAGAACTCGCAGGGCGCGACCCCGTAACAAATTCCCTGCGTCAACTGACACTTCCCATTTGGCCGTACAGCACTCGAACCGGAGCCCTGAGAAGATCCGTAGCCCACGGTCAAGGTGACTCCTGGGGTCGACACGCCCAGACCTAGATCGATGTGCCCGGAGCAGGTATCGCAGGAAATCGCCTCCGCCGATCTGCCGAGGAACACCAAGACGGCTGCGAGCACGAATGGATGGACGAGGAAGCGACGGGTGACGACGTGAAGCAAATTCATATGCCCTTCTCCTGGAGAGGGGGGCGGTTTTTTTTGGGGGGGGGCTAGCCAGATATGCGCATTATACC
>JAWXBU010000180.1:0-8731 GCA_034440255.1 Planctomycetota bacterium
CGATGGACTCGTGCTCGTTCACGGCGACGACACGCGGCGCGTGCGTCTGAGGCGAATGGAGCCTTACGGTTTCAGCGGAGATCGGCCGACGTCGGCCGAACTCACGCACGGCCCCGTCGCTGATTTCAACGTGATGACGCGACGCGACATCGTCGAGGCTTCGGTCGAAACGCTCGCGCTCGGCTCGCGGCGCACGCTCGAAACGCTCGCGCCCGGTCACGGCTTCGTGCACGTGTTGCGCGGTCGACTCGTCGCGCGCGCCGTCGGCGAAGAGGAGGCGTTCGAACTCGAAGCCGGCGACAGTCTGTGGTTGTCGGAATTGCGCTCCGAGGAAGACGTCGATCTCGCCGGGACGTGTTCCGATTGTGCGCTGCTCGTCGTACGCATCTCGGCGTCGCGCGAACGCTGATCGACGCGCTGTCCGTGAGCCCACCGGACAGCCCTGCCCCGAAAGTGGGAAAAACCTTCGTCTCCGCCGTTTCTGGCCTGTTTTCAGGCCGTTTCGAGCCCCTTCCGTTCGTGCCGTGCCTCCAGTGCAACTCGCGCGTCGGTCGATCTTCTGCCTGGAGGTGGAGTTCATGTCCCAACGCTTTGGGCTCGCAGGATTCGCCGCACTCACGCTCAGCGCGTGCAGCATGCCGGCTATGTACATCACGCCGCGCGTGTCCCGTCTCGACATCGAAGGCGACGTCGGCATTCAGCAGGGTTCGACGCTGACCGCGGTCGCTTCGGTCGATTCGCTCGGCATCGAAGAAGACACGAGCGTTCCTGGAGGCCGGGTCGACTTGCTCGGCCCCGGACACTGGACGTTCAGCGCTCAGCAGTCGTCACACGACGGCGACGGAATCGCCGACGCGACGCTGTCGTCGGATTCCGTGACGATCAACGTCGGCGATCCTGTGCGTTCCGAGTTCGAATTCGGCCTGTATTCGGGCGCCGTCACGTTCGACCTCGTTCCTGGTGACACGATCGAAGTCGGAATCGGACTCGGCGTCGCGCTACTCGACATCGACGCCAGCTTCACGGATCTGCTCACGAGCCAAGTCGTCGCCACGGACGAGATCGTGCCCGTGCCGAACATCGCCGCACGCGTCGGCGTCAACGTCGGGCCGTTCGAATTCTCCGGACTCATCAACTGGATCAAGGTCGACTACCGCGACACCGAAGCGTCGTTCCTCGACGTCGACACGATGGGCCGCTTGCGCATCTTCGGCGACAGCGATCGGTTCGCTGGTCACGTCGCGCTCGGGTATCGCTTCTTGAACGTGCAAGCCGAGTACGAGAGCGACGGCAACTCGATCGACGTCGACGTGGACTTCGACGGCCCGTGGATCGGGTTGTCGGTTTCGTTCTGAGCGGTTGACCGAGCGACGATCGCTCTCCTCGCAGCACGCATGTGCTCCGAGGAGAGCGATCGCGTTTACGACGGAGCTTTCAGGCGAGAGCGCAGCCCACGCGTCAATCGCTCGACGATGTCGCCTGAATCCCGAGCAGCGACCGCGACCACGGTTTTTCGCGCAGTTTGGCCTTCAACCGTTGCCAGCGTTTGATCGCGGCATCCTCGGACAAGCCCAACTTCGGCGCGGCTTCAGCACACGTTTCGTCTTCTAGCCCGCAGTGAATCAGCAGCATGCGGTCGCTTTCGTCCAGTCCGTCGGCGTGCTTCAAGAACTCGCGGATCGAGTCCTCGTTCGCTAGGCGCTGCGTGAAGCTCGTCACGTTCTGCGGCACGCCCTCCAACGCCAGCATTCGATTCGTCGGCGACAGGCCCGGCATCGACAACGCCTCGTGACGAATCGATCGGATGGCTTCCATCAAAACGTTCTTACCGATGCGAAAGGCCCAAGCACGGAAACTGCCGCTGGCCGTGTCGAAGCGCGGATACGCCTTCTTGCCGCGCAACCAAACCTCTTGCAGAAGATCCGCGGGCTCGAGCCGCAAACGCATCGACGGACGGATGCGCAACTCGGCCCACGCGAACAACGCGGGCGCGACTTCGGCGTAGGCCTTCTCGAACGTAGGCGCCGAGTGCTTTTCGGGCTCGGCGTCGGGGACGTGCGCTCGGTCGTTCATGACGCTGTACGCGACATGATACCCACGAAACTCCAGGGATTCCGGCCGTGAATTCGAGGGTCGGAATGGGCGACAGTGCGCCGAGCGGCAACTGCGTGGCGGGTTGTAAGTGCCGTCGGCGGCGTTGGTCAGCGTGTTGGGCCCGTGCGACGTGAACGGCGGCATCCGGCCGACACGGTCGCTGAAACACTGATCGAAGTAGAGTTGCAACGTGATCACCGATCCCACTGCGGGACGCACTTTCGTGTGAATGTGAGTCGTGCGGCCGGGACATCAGCCGGGGTAGATCGTCGTGAACGTCACTGCCCGGCTACGATGACCTGTCCACATGGCCGACGCGCCCGACTCTGAAGGCTCTGCACTCTTCGACTTCGCCGACCAATTGTTGGGCGACCTCGAGGCCGGCCGCGAACTGCCGTTAGCTCACTATTTGGCGCGTTTTCCGGGCCATGAAGAGCACGTCGCGCGCGAGTTCTTGGCGTTGACGGGTAAAGGCGCGAGCGAGGTCGGCGGGCCAGAGCGACGCACTCAGCCGCGCGATCGCATCGGACCGTATCGGCTCGTTCACGTGCTCGGCCGCGGCGGACAAGGCGTCGTCTATCGCGCCGAAGACTCGCGGCTCGAGCGCACGGTCGCGTTGAAAGTGCTCAGCCTTCCGGTCGCGAGCGTCAGCCAGGGTCGACGCAATCGCTTTCGCCGTGAAGCCGAGATCTTGTCGCGACTCGATCACCCCGGCGTGTGCACCGTGCTCGACGCGGACCTGGACGGCGAGCTGCCGTACATCGCGATGCGCTTCGTCGACGGAGAAACGTTGGCGTCGGCGTTGTCACGCGTGCGCGATGCCGAAAGCGAGAACGAGTTGGACGAAGCTGTGCCGTCGACGGACGCGAGCACGAGCGCATCGCGTTTGCTGGCGCCGCGCCGAGCGCTCGAATTGGCTGAAACACTGGCGTTTTTCGAACGTTGCGCGCGCGCACTCCACGCGGCGCACGAAGCCGGCGTCGTCCATCGCGACGTCAAACCGGGCAACATCATGGTCACGAAGGACGGCTTGCCCGTGATCCTCGACTTCGGCCTCGCGCGGGGCGAGTTCGAAGACAGCGCCGTCCTGACGCGCGCCGATGAAGTGTTCGGCACGCCGGCGTATCTGTCGCCCGAGCAAGCGCGCAGCGGACGCGACGTCGACCGCCGCACCGATGTGTTCTCGCTCGGCATCGTCTTGTTCGAGTGCTTGACGCTGATCCGCCCGAAGAGCAGTGATTCGACGGGCAGTTCTGCGCGGTTACTCGGTGCGGATTCGACTCCGTCGTTGAAACGCACACACCCTTCACTGCCCGAGGAACTAGGCGTCATACTCGAGACCGCGACCGAGAAAGACGTGGATCGGCGCTACGCAACGGCGCTCGAATTCGCCGAGGAATTGCGGCGTGTGCGCGAGTACGAGCCGATCCGAGCGCGACCGGCCAGCGTGTTCTTGCGCATGCGACGTTGGGTGCAACGCAACCCCGTCATCGCGACCGCCGTCATCGGTTCGCTGGTCGCGTTGTCCAGCGCGCTGGTCGTCACGCTCGTTCTGCTCGGTCGCGTCAAGGAGGAGACCGCGCGGAAGGAGAGCGCTCTCCACCTCTACGAAGGCGGTTGGTACCGCGACCAAGCGTCCAGCCTCGTCGCGTATTCACCGCCGCGTGCGTTGAGATACGCCGTCGCTGCCGCAGAACACGATCCCGGGTTGGCGAGCAACCGCGTGCTGTTGTCGGCGCTCGACGCGTTGAACGTGCGACAAGCCTTGGTCGGGCACGAAGCGACGGTGAGCCAAGTCGACGTCGACCCCACGTCGTGCTTCGCGTTGTCGGCGTCGATCGACGGCACGGCACGGGTGTGGGACGTCGACACCGGCGTCGCGACGCACACATTAGCACCCGGCGTCGGAGCACTGTTCGCCGCACGCTTTTCGCCCGATGGACAACGCGTCGCGATCGCCGGCAGCGGCGGATTCTGTCGCATCGAAAGGGTGGACGGCGCGACTGCGCCGGTCGCTCTCGACGGTCACCGCGCGGATGTGCACTGGGTCGATTTCAGCCCCGATGGGACACAGCTCGTGACGGCGTCTCGCGATCAGACGGCGCGTGTGTTCGACGCGGCGAGCGGCCGTGAATTGGCGCGATTCGTCGGTCATGAAGGCAATGTTTCCGAAGCGCGCTTCATCGACGGAGGACGCTTGGTCGCGACGCGCTCAGGCGAACCGTTGGCCGGCGGATCAGTCGTCGAGAGCGACTTCACCGCACGCATTTTCGACGCTGTTTCAGGCGCAGAACGCACGATCTTGCGAGGACACACGTCGGCGATCGTGTCGATTGCAGTCAGTCCCGATTCGCGCCTGCTGTTGACTGCGTCCGAGGATCACACGGCCCGTCTGTGGCGGGTCGACATGACCGAACGCGAGCCCGCGCCCGTGTTCGTCTTCGAAGCGCCCGCAAAGTTCCACGATGCTGCGTTCAGCCCCGACGGGCGCAAGCTCGCGCTGTGTTGGGACGCGGGCGCGAAAGTCGTCGATGCGACGAGCGGCGCGACGCTGTACACGCTGCCCGACCACGAACACCGCGCGATCATCCGCATCGCGTTCGGCCCCGACGGCGAACACTTGGCGACGCTCGCGTACGACGATGCGCTGCGTGTGTTCCGAGCTAGCGACGGACACTTGTTGCGCTACGCGCGCGGCGATTCGCGTCAGATGCAAGGATTGCGTTGGACTCCCGACAGCAGCTCGCTCGTGACATGGACGCGGATGCAATTCATCGACGTCTGGTACGGCCGCGAGCGTCCGTTTTTGCAGGTACTACGCGGCCACGAAGGCGCCGTACGCTCGGCGCGGTTCGATCACGAGGGCACGACCGTCTTGACCGCGTCGGATGACGGAACTGCGCGAACGTGGAGCACGCGATCGGGCGAAGCCTTGCATGTCTTCGATCCGATCGCGGTCGGTCGCTCGCGCGTTCCGCTCGTCGGAGCGGTCTTCGACGATTCAGGTCGGCGCATCGCGACGACCGACGAAGCGGGCACGGTCGTGGTGTGGAATGCGAGCGAAGCCGATCCGATCGCCACGCTGCAGGGCGGCCAAAGCCTTGAAATTCCCGCTGTTTTCAGTCGAGGCGGACAACGGCTGGCGTTCGCCGAAGCACCGGGATGCGTGCTGATCGTCGAGCTCGACACAGGCCGCTCACGCCGTCTGCGCACTCCTGCACAAACTCTGACGTGCATGCGGTTCACGCCGGACGGCGAGCGATTGACGACCGGCGGCGACGATCGCACGACGTGCTTGTGGGACGCTTCGATCCCCGCCGATGCGCCGCGCGAGAGCGAAACCAGTGTTCCGATCTGGCGCAGCGAACCGTTCGAGTCGCAGCTCTACCGTTTGAAGCGTGTGTTCGACGTCGCGATGAGCGAGAACGGAAAGTGGGTCGCGACCGCGTGCGAAAACGGCGACATCCAGCTACTCGACGCACGCACCGGTCGCTTGCTCGATTCGACTCGCAGCGCGACGCCCGGTCGTGTCGCGTTCGATTCGGCCAGCGACACCTTGGTCGTGGCGGCGAAGTACGCGAATCCGTCGTACCTGTGGTACGTCGGCCTCGCGAAACTCGAACCGCTGCCCGTGCGCTCGGGCGCAGGCATCTATCACCAAAACAGCACGACGTCGCTCACCGTCGCCGCCGGTCGCGCGCTGACGACGTCGCTCGATCGCAGCGCACGCCTGTGGAATGTCGCGGCGAACGAGTGTGAAGCCTGCTTCGTCGGCCACGAAAGCGCGGTGTTGGGCGGGGACATCGATCTGCTGGGTCGCATGGTCGTGACTGCGTCGGCCGATGGAACCGCGCGCTTGTGGCCGTGCAATTTGCTCGCAACCGTCATGCGCTACGAGCCCGCTTCGCTGCGCAAACTCGTCGGACCGCCGTCGCTGCCGACCGAGCGCGCCGTCACGAGCGGAGCGAAATAGCGCGCCGCGCGTCGTTCACTTCGCGAGCAACTTGCCGAGGCTCGCGAGGATGCGCCCCTGATTCGCGAGGATCGTGTTTTGCTCGCGGCGGATCCTCGTCTGGTTGTTCAAGACCTTCTCGATCGAGCGGCGGATGTGGCGCTGATTGTCGAGGATCGTGCGTTGGTTTTTGACGTTGGCTTGCGTGTTCTGGGGCATGCGTCGAGCTCGGGTTTGGCTGTGTGAAAGGGGCTCCAGGCCTTACTGTTCCCGATCGTCGACTCACGATCAACGGGTTCGCGAGCCGATGCGTTGTGCAGAATCCGGACGTCCCTTAGAGTCTTTGTCTCGCGCAATCCCTTTCACGGAACATCCCACGATGAAGCTGACATTCCTCGCCCTGCCTCTGGCCCTCGTCGCGTTCGTCGGCGCA
The DNA here is from genome assembly GCA_034440255.1 of Planctomycetota bacterium. Classification (GTDB taxonomy): domain Bacteria; phylum Planctomycetota; class UBA1135; order UBA1135; genus JAEUIA01. The sequence continues at coordinate 6,480 of JAWXBU010000180.1, forward strand.
GCGCGCCTGACGTCTGCTGCGGGTTGGGTCGCGGCGGACACGACCGACACGGTCGACTACACCTTCCGCGAACTTCCGCTGGGTTCGATGGGCGTGAAGACGCTCTCGGAGTTGCGCGGCAAGCCGATCGTGATCGACTTCTGGGGACAGCATTGACCCGGTTGCATCGGGGGGTCCGTGCCGGCCTCCATCAAGATCCAAGAACAGTTCGGTGACGACGTTCAAGTCATCTTCGTCGAATGCCAGAACACGACGAAAGACGTGTGGGAAGCATTCGCGTGGAAGATGAAGTGGATGGGCAACGGTGCATGGTGGACGATCGAGCGACCGATCCCCACGGTGGGCCAAGGTCTGCCCGAGACAGCGCTGATCGGAATCGACGGCACAGTCCTGATGCAGGGACATCCCGGTGACTTCGGCAAGAAGTTCGAAGAGGCCATCGCCGCCGAGATCAAGAAGTCGAAGGCCGCTCCGGCGGGGACACCCAAGGGTCTCGAAGGCGCGTGGAAGTCCTTCAACAAGGGCGAGGCTGCAGCAGCGATCGCTGAGTGCGAGAAGCTCAACTCGGACGATTCGAACAAGGCCAAGGACGAGTTCGTCGCGCGACTTACGCAGCGCGTCGCTCGTACGCAGTGGATGATCGAGAACGGTTTCTTGAGTGCCGCCGACAAGGCGCTCAGCGCCGTCGAGAAGTCTGTCAAGGGCAACGCGGATTTGGCTGCGAAAATGGCTGAAAAACGTGCTCAACTCGCGTCGAAGGAACTCGATGCGGAGCGGGATGCCGACAAAGCACTCCAATCCTTCGTGGGCGACGTCGCGAAGAAGAAGCCCTTCGAAATGCCGAATGTGAAGCGCGCGGAAGGCCTGGCGGAGAAGTTCAAGTCCACCAAGACTTCGGTGCGCCTCGAGCGCTTCGTGAAGCTGTCGAAGGTCGACCTCAACAAGTAGAGGCCGCTCTGAAGACGCCTCGCCCACGCTCCGTCAGAGGATGCGCGGCGGGGCGTCTTCGTTTCCTGCCGCGAGTCCCGAACGGGCTATCTCGATCGAGGAGGCAGCGCGCGCTGAATCAGCTCTGCGGCGCGGCGAGCCCACTGACGATCGACCTCAAGGCGCGGCTCGGTGGAAATCGAGCACGTGCTGCGCGACAGCGTTCGCCTGTTCTTCGTGCGGATAATGGCCCGCCGCGGGTACGACGACGAGCGACGATCCGGCGATGTCGCGCGCGAAACGCCGACCGCACTTTTCGACCGTGTAGGCGATGTCGTTCGCGCCCCAAACGAGCAGAGTCGATTGACGGATCTGTGCGATCTCGTGCTCGCGCGTGCCGTTCTCGTCGCGGCACAACTGCGTCATCGCACGCCAGTTGTCGGCGTTCTCGCAACACGTGAACATCTCCTCGAGCTGGTCGTCGGTGATCGGAACGGCGAAGTGCAGTTGCAGCACGGGGCGCAATCGATCGCGCGAATTGAGTAGGTAGCCGAAGCCTGCACCGGGCCAATTGCGCAGCTTTTCTTCCTCCGGCAGCCACTCGCCGTCGCCGCGGCGGTAACCGGATGAATCGATCAGGACGAGTTTCGTGACGCGGTCGGGAGCATCCAGCGCGACACGCCACGCGAATTCGCCCCCGTACGACTGGCCGACGATCGTCACGTCGCGCAGGTCGAGCATCTCGAGGAAACCGCGCACGGAATCAGCGCAGATTTGAAACGTGTAGCGCGGAGCTTTCGTCTTCGAAACGCCGTGGCCGATCACGTCGAGAGCATACACGTCGGTCGTTTCCAGCATTGCGCGACCAGCGGGGCTCGCGAGCATTGCCGACCAATTGAAGAGCGAGGCCGGCGTCCCGTGCACGAGCACGATCGAACCGCGCGCGGCTCGCGTCTTGTCGCGTGCCGTCCAGTGGGTCCATGTGTACTCGACCTCCCACGGTTCGTTTTCGAGCTTCACCGTGGTCGTGCGCCGTTGCAGTCCGTTCTCACGCACGATCGTGTTCTTCGGAAGCGCCGTCAGACGCGTTTCGATCTCTTGCTTCTTCATGCTCACGCAACCCGTCGACAAAGCACCTGCGAGGAAGACGACGCCCAGAATGCTGGTAGCCGCGGTCACAATTCGTTTGAACCCCATGTTTTCACCTGGTTTCTTGCTGTATTCGCGTGGCGCCAACCACATCAGCAGCGGCGTCGCGATCGCGTACTCGAGAGCCAGCACGATCCATGTCGCGATGCTCTCGGGTCTGGGAGCGATCGCTCCCA
>JAWXBU010000181.1:0-4423 GCA_034440255.1 Planctomycetota bacterium
GTCCTGCACCTTGTTCGCACGACTGGCGAGCAACCGTTCGAGCGACTCGCGTGTCGAGCGCGACGCGAACTCGTCTGCTTTGGCGACGGCCAAGTTCTGCTGAGCCTCGTCCTGCTGTTGGACGGTGCTCAGACCTTCCGCGCGCAGATTCGCAATGCGCGTGTTCTCCTTCTCGGCGAAGGCAAGCCGCGCGCGCGCTTCGTGGAGCGCGCGCGAGACTTCGAGCGCCTTGAGGTCGATCTCGAGGTCGAGTGACTGGTATTGCAGATCGAGCGCGCGGAGCTGAGCCATGTCGCTCGCCGCGAGCGGCGGTTCGACGAAGCCGAGCACCTGTCCCGCGCTGACACGATCACCGACACGCGGGAGTTCGCCGGACACAGGCGCCAGAAAGCGTCCAGCCGCAGGCGGGCTGACCACGGCCTCGGAGCCCTGCGGCGTGACGATCTGTGCCGGCACGCTCAGCCGCTCGATCAGCGTCCGCGGCGCAGCTTGCGCGAGCAACAGCTTGACCTTCCACTGTTGCTCCATGAGGAAGGGCGCCGCATTGGGTGGATCTTCCTCGCCGCCGGAAGTGGCTGCCTTCAGCGCTTCTGCGGCGGTTTCATGCACGACGATTTCACCGAGGTCGAGCGTCTCCTCGACTTGACCGCTCCGCACGAGGAGCGTGCCCGGAAAACGTCCGGCCGCGGGCAGGCTGCCCGTCGGAACGAAGAGGCCTTCTCGCTTCGGAACCTGCGCAACCAGTGCGACCGAACCGATTCGCAGCGTGACTTCACCCGTGCGCACCGGCTCTCCATCGACGAGCACCGAGAGATGCGCCAAGAAGCGCGCCTCGACCCCGCGCACGAGATGCGGATATTCGAGGAAGAGCAACGCGCGCTCGCCGAAGACGGTCACGGACGTCGGTTCGGGATCCGCGTGAGCCGCTCCCGACTCGCCGGATTGTGCGGGTTTGCAACCGCCGAGTAGTGCGGCGGACAGCGTCGACAGAATGACAATGACAGCGAACCGGTGCTTCACGAATGCTCCTTGGGGAATCTGAACTGCGCAACGGGCGTCCGGACGCCGCCCACGAAATCTCGATGCTTGCCCGTCCGGCGGGCACGGAGCATCGAGAGGCGCTAGATCAAAATCGCGTGGCTGGAGCGCAGCAGGAGAGCAATGCCCGACCTTGTGATCCCCGGTGGGGAAGGTGGCGACGGAGCGTGGGCCACAGGCAACCGACAGAGGACGTCCTGTCTCCACGCTGGAGAAGTGCAGCAGGAGGAGAAGGAAGCGTCGGCGTGCGCGGCGAGCCCGGGGAGATGGGCGACGGCCACGAGTTCAGGAAACTGGATGACGATGGAGGGCGGGAGCGGATCTTCGTGGTCGTGACCGGGTGATTCCCCGTGTTGCTCGGCGTGCCAAGCCTCGAGGTTCTCCGCGTGAGCGTGCTCCGCCAGCGACGACACGAGGTGGACATGTTCCCCTTCGTCGCCATGCGAGTGGAAGAGCGCTCGGGTGCCACCCAGAACCGGACCCAAGACGAGCGTGGGCAAAAGTGCGATGAACAGCAGCACCCTCTGGAGTGCCCGGGAGCCGAGTGGCTTGCACCGATGTTGCGACTTGCCGTTCATCCGTGCGCAAGCAATACCATCGCGCTGGGGTGGGGGCAAATGGTCGAGCGAGCGCAGTGCCCGTTCGCTTCCCTGCGCGAGTTCGGGATGGCGCTCAATCGCGTGGGCGACCGCTGCGCAGGCGCACCGCCACACGTTTGAAGTCTGCACTATGCTTCCGTCGAGATCTCGCCATCGACTCTTCCTGGCAAGAAGACAGGCGCGGACCACGTCACTCACGAGCGGGCACGAAGCGTGGCACATTGTTGCGACTCGTCGATCATGATCGCGCGCCACCAAAACGCGCGACGCCGTAACTCGCGCCCACATCGCGACCTGTGCTGGCGCGCCCGAGTGGACTCGAACCACTGACCGTCGGATTAGAAATCCGATGCTCTATCCAACTGAGCTACGGGCGCAGGCAAAAAAGACCGCTCCCACCGCGCGAGCGAGATGGTCGGGGAGATGGGACTCGAACCCACGACTCGAAGCACCCAAAGCTTCGCCTCTACCAACTGAGGTACTCCCCGCCCTTGTTCCTCGTTCGGAGGGCGAAGGAGGGTAGCGCGCGACCCACCGCACGGCGAGTTCCGAGCCGCCGCAGTTCCCACGTTGGGCGCTCGACGGTAACGTGTGCGGCCCGCATCAGCGCACGGACGCGTTCCGCACGGCGGGGGAGAAACTGGAAACACGATGAAGGTCTTGGTCGTCGGCGGTGGTGGACGGGAGCACGCGCTGTGTTGGAAGCTCGCGCAGTCGCCGCTCAAGCCTGAAATCCTGTGTGCTCCGGGCAACGTCGGCACGGCCGAGCACGCGAAGAACTGCGCTGTCCAAGCCACCGACGTCGATGGGCTCGTGAAGCTCGCCGTCAAAGAGAAGGTCGACCTCGTCGTCGTCGGGCCGGAGGATCCGCTCGTGCTCGGACTCGCGGACAAACTGCGCGCGGTCAACATCCACGTGTTCGGGCCGACCGCTGCCGGCGCCAAGCTCGAGGGTTCGAAAGTCTTCGCGAAGGACTTGCTCGAGAAGCACCGCATCCCGACCGCGACCTACAAGCGTTTCGATCGGTCGGGGGCGGCGAAGAGTTACCTCGAAGGCTGCACGAGTTGGCCGCAGGTCGTCAAGGCTGACGGACTTGCGGCGGGCAAGGGTGTCTTCATCTGCGCTGACTCGAAAACCGCATGCACGGCTGTCGACGCGATCATGGAGAAGAAGACGCTCGGTGCTGCGGCCGGCGCGACCATCGTCATCGAGGAATGTCTCGTCGGCGAAGAGGCCTCTGTGCTCGCGATCACCGACGGCGAGACGATTCTGATCCTCGAGCCTGTGATGGATCACAAGCAACTCGGCGACAACGACGTCGGCCCTAACACCGGCGGCATGGGCGTGTACTCGCCGGTGCCGTCGTTGACGAAGCGCATTCAAAAGCAGATCGAACAACGCATCGTCGTTCCCGCCGTGCACGCGTTGCGCCGTGAAGAGATCGAATTCCGCGGCGTGCTTTTCGTCGGCATCATGATCACGGAGAGCGGGCCCAAAGTGCTCGAATTCAACGTGCGCTTCGGCGATCCCGAATGCCAAGCGCTCGTGCGTCGCTTGAAAAGTGATCTCTTGCCGATCCTCGACATGTGCGCGAAAGGCAAATTGTCGGAGATCACCGATCCGCAGTGGGATGCGCGCACCTGCATCGGCGTCGTCGCGGCTGCGCACGGTTATCCAGGCCTCGTGCGCAAGAACGACGTGATCGACGGACTCGCTTCGGCTTCGCGCGTCGAGGACGTCGTCGTTTTCCACGGCGGCACTGCGCGCTCGGCCAAAGGCGACGTCGTCACGGCCGGAGGGCGCGTCTTGTGCATCACGGCGCTCGCGGACGACGTCGAGACGGCGCGCACTCGCGCTTACGCAGCGTTCGACGAAGTGACGTACGACGGCAAGTTCGCGCGACGCGACATCGGCGCTCGCAAGCGCTCGGAAGTCGAGAGCACGTATCCGGCGGTCGAGCGCTACGACGGACTCGACGGGCCCGAACGTGGATCGGACCGGGGATCGGACCGTGGACAATCCCCGCGACCGCCACGGCGCGCGCCGCGCTGAGACGACTGCCACTCGAGGCCTTTTCCGGCACCAGGAGGAGATCCTTGAACCACGACCAAATCGTCAAACGCTTCGAGCGCTTCTTGAAGGGGCACTCGCTCAAGCTGACGGCGCAACGCCGGCGGATTTTCGATCGCGCGTTCGCGACGCACGAGCACTTTTCGGCCGAGACGTTGTACGCGTGGCTGAAGGAAGAGGACGGCGACAAAGCGTCGCGCGCGACGGTGTACCGCACACTCGCGTTGCTGTTGGAGGGCGGTTTCGTCGAAGCGCTCGACGCTGGTCGGGGCGAGCTCGTGTACGAACACGTGCTCGGCCATCAACACCACGATCACATGGTGTGTCTCGCGTGCGGCAAAATCGACGAGTTCCAGGACGAACGCATCGAAGAGTTGCAGCTGGAAGCGTGCCGCAAGAAGGGCTTCCAACTCGTCAGTCACGATTTGCGACTGCGCGGCTACTGCAAGGCGTGCGCGCGGAAACGCGGCGCTGGAAGTGCAAACGCATCGAAGTCAGTCGACAGGGGCGAATGATCGATACGGCACGCGGAAGTGAGCTTCCGATGCGGTACACGGAACTGCTCTTCTCGATGCGCCGCCCGATCCGGTACACGGAACTGCTCTTCTCGATTCGCCGACCGACCCGGTACACGGAACTGCTCTTCCCGATTCGCCGCCCGATCCGGTACACGGAACTGTTCTTCCCGATTTGCCGACCGATCCGGTACACGGAAC
>JAWXBU010000182.1:0-10273 GCA_034440255.1 Planctomycetota bacterium
CAGCGCGAACCGTCGTGGTTGTCCCTGGCACCGTACGATCGGTCCGCAATCGGCGAATCGGGAAGAAAAGTACCGCGCACCGTATGACTGGCGAACTCATTCCTCGCGATCACTGCGCGGCCGCGGCTTGACCGCGAGATAGGGCTTCGGCCAGGCCACATCGACGACTCCGTAGCGGATCGCCGCGTTGCTCGTCAGGTACGGATCGGCCAAGTGCGGTCGAGCGAGCGCGCACAGATCCGCTCGCCCCGCCGCCAAGATAGTATTCGCGTGATCGGCTCCCTGGATGCCGCCGACGGCGATGACGGGCACGTCGGCCTCGGCGCGGATGCGCTCGGCGAACGGCAATTGGTACATGCGGCCGTACTCTGGCTTCGATTCAGGCGTGTTGCCCGCGGACGAAACGTCGACGATGTCGCAGCCGCGCGCTTTCAGCTCGCGCGCGAACTGAATCGAGTCCTCGATCGTCCAACCACCCGCGTCGTCGAGCCAATCCGACGCCGAAATACGCACAGCCATCGGCTTCTCAGCCGGCCAAGTCGCGCGCGCCGCAGCGAAGACTTCGAGCGGATAACGCATCCGATTCGCGAGCGATCCGCCGTAGTCGTCGGTGCGCAGATTCGATTTCGGAGAGAGGAAACTCGACAGCAGATAGCCGTGCGCCATGTGCAGTTCGACGATGTCGAAGCCTGCGCGCTCCGCCAACTTGATCGAGCGGACGAATTCGTCGCGCACGCGATCCATGTCGAGCCGATCCATCGCGCGCGGCGCCGGCCAGTGCGGATAGAACGGATCGGCTGACGGGCCGAGCGTTTTCCACGCGCGCTCGTTCACCAAGGCGTCGTCGCCTTCCCACGGCAGACTGCACGAAGCCTTGCGGCCGGCGTGACCGATCTGGAGGCCGATCTTCGCCGCCGTTTTCGCGTGTACGAAGTCGACGATGCGCTTCCACGCCGCGGCTTGGACGTCGTTCCAAATGCCCGTGCAACCGAGCGTGATGCGGCCTTCCGCCGACACGTTCGTCGCTTCCGCGAACACGAGTCCGGCGCCGCCGATCGCACGACTGGTCAAGTGGGTGAAGTGCCATTCATTGGGCACGCCGTCTTGTGCCGAGTACTGACACATCGGCGAGACGACGATGCGGTTCATGAGCTTCATCGACCGCAACGTGAACGGCGCGAACATCGGCGGGGCCGTCACGCCGCGCGCGTCGCGCTGGATTCCATGCGTCTCGCCGAACCAATCGGTGACACGCTTGACGAGCTCGGGATCGCGCTTCGCCAAGTTGTCGTACGTGATGCGCTTGCTGCGCGTCATCAAGTTGAACGAGAACTGCAGCGGATCCTGGCGCATGAAACGCGACGAATGTTCGAACCATTCGAGGCTCGTCTGCGCGGCCTTCTGCGTCTTGATGACGTCGACTTTGCGCGAATCCTCGTATGCAGCGAGCACGCGCGGCACGTCGCTGGTCCCATGAAGTTCGAACGCTTCGACGAGCGCGATCGAATCTTCCATCGCGAGCTTGGTGCCTGAGCCGATCGAAAAATGCGCCGTGTGCGCAGCATCACCCAGCAACACGATGTTCGCGTACGACCACTTTTCGTTGCGCACGGTCGGAAAGGTGCGCCAGATCGAACGATTCGAGATCAAGCGATGCCCGTCGAGGTGATCGGCGAACAATTCCTCGCAGAACTTCACGGTCTCGGCTTCGCTCGCGCGATCGAGGCCGGCATTTTTCCAAGTTGTTTCGTGGCACTCGACGATGAAGGTCGAGAGGTTCGCTTCGAACGGATACGCGTGCACCTGGAAGATGCCGAAGCGCGTCTCGCGAAAAATGAACGTGAACGCTTCGAGCGGTTTCGTCGTGCCGAGCCAAGTGAATTTGGCTTTGCGCCAATCGATCGACGGCTCGAAGTGTCGCTCGTACTTCGTGCGCACGAGCGAGTTCAATCCGTCCGCCGCGAGGATCAAGTCGCGCGGTCCGACTTGTGTGTCGTCCTTGACGTCACGATCGAACACGAGCTCGACGCCGAGCGCTCGACACCGATCGTGAAAAATTTGCAGCAGCTTCTTGCGCGACATGCCGCAGAAACCGTGACCGGTCGAGCGCACGCACGTATCGCCGTACCACGTCTCGATGTCGCCCCAGTAGCGGAACTGCTGCCTGATCTCCGCGAAACTCTCGGGGTCGGCTTCCTCGAAGTTCGACAGCGTCTCGTCGGAAAACACGACGCCCCAACCGAACGTGTCGTCAGACCTGTTGCGCTCGAACACTTCGATCTTCGCGTCCGGGAACGCCTTCTTCATCAAGATGGCGAAGTACAGTCCCGCCGGTCCGCCGCCGATGCTCGCGATGTTCATGGTGCGAGAGGATAGCGTCGCGCCTATCATCGAAGCTCGCATGGAACGTCCTCAAGATTGGATCGAGCGACTGTCAGAGCTCCGCGCCGAGCGCCGAGCGTGTGCTCTGGTCGTCGTCACGAACGTCAAGGGCAGTGGACCGCGCGAACCTGGGGCGCGCATGATCGTCAGCGGGGGACAGCTCGCGTTCGGCACGATCGGCGGCGGGAACCTCGAGAAATTGGCGATCGAACACGCAACCGAACTCGTTTTTAGCGGCAAAAGCGTGTCGGAGAGCGTCGCGTATCCGTTGTCGGAAGCGGCTGGGCAATGCTGCGGTGGCGAAGTCACGCTGTTCTTCGAGACGTTTCCGTGGACGCGCCGCAAGATCGCGGTGTTCGGCGCCGGACATGTCGCGCAAGCGATCGGCGGACTCGCGAGCTATCTGTCGGCGGATCTCGTGTTGATCGATCCGCGCGAGGAGAAAGAGATTCAACCGGCGTTGCCGCGCACGCGACCGTTTCAGCTCGTGCTCGTCGATGCGCCCGAGGAAGAGATCGCGACCTTGCCGGACGACACGCTCGTTCTCGTGATGACGCACAATCACGCGCTCGACCTCGAGATCATCGCGCGCGCGATCAAGCGCGACTTCGCGTACCTCGGATTGATCGGGTCGGAGCGCAAATGGTCTCGCTTTCAAAAACGCCTTGAAACAAGGGGCTTTTCGCGTAACGAGATCGACAAAGTGCGTTGCCCGATCGGCGTCTCGAAGAACTCGAAAGAACCGACGGCGATCGCGATCTCGGTCGCGGCCGAATTGCTCGATGTGCTCGCTAAGTCGCCGACATCCTGATGCCTACGGTGCCGGGCTCGATCATGACACTTCGACGTTGCGCAGCTGGCCGCGGCACTCGATCACATCTGTCGTGATCGAGCCTGGCACAGTACGGCCGCGTCAGTCGAACTTGTGCCCGAGCTTCCACGCGAGCGCATCGAGTTGGCGACGCAACACGCGCACTTCGTGTTCGAGATCGTCGACGCGTTTCTGCATGGGCGCCGGATCGAACGCGGGAGCAGCAACGCGATCCTCGCTCGCGATCGCGGCGGCTGTCGCTGCGGCCGAGGACGAAAACGCGCGCACCGGTGCCGCGGCTTTCGTCTCGATGACGTGCGACGTCGGCGAAAGCGTCTGCGCGTAACGTTCGGCTCGCGAACCCGGAGTCGGATCGAGGCGCACGACCAGTCCGCGCTCCGTCAACGGTCGCAACAAGTCCGTCAGAGCTTGTTGCGTGTCGAGCTGCGCCATCCGCGAAACACGCGCTCGCAATTCGCCGGGCTGTTGTGGCCCGCGCATCAACAGCTCTGCGAGCAAAGCGGCTTGCGGCGTCGTCACCTTCAACACGGCCTCGGCGTTGTGTCTGAATTTCTCGACGCGTCCGCCGGATGGATGCACGGAACCCGCCAGACCCTTGACGATCAGCTTGCCGATCGCGGTGTTGACCTCGCCCTCCATGAGCTCGAGCACAGGATCGCGATTCGATTTCTGATTGCAGCCGAGCGTCGCGCCGTTGAGCGAGAGCGGATACTGCTCGGGAGTCGTGAGCGCCTTTTCGATGAGCACGCCGAGGACGCGGGCTTCGATCGCGTCGAGTTTGATTTCGTCGATCATGCCGCGATTCTAGACGAGAACGACGTGCAACCGTCTCGAGCTCGGGCCTTCATCGGCCGAAAGACGCGACCGACTAAGCGAGCAGATCGTCGATGGCTTCAGCCAGATCGAAGTCGCGCGCGCTGAGCCCGCCGACATCGTGACTGACGAGATCGATCACCACCGACGAATAGGCATTCGACCAGTCGGGATGGTGGTCGCGCTTTTCTGCGAGCAACGCGACCGAGGACATGAAACCGAACGCGTCGACGAACGAGTCGAACTTGAATTCGCGATGCAACTTGCCGCGCACGACCTTCCAGTTCGGGACCGACTTCTTGCGTGTTGCGATCTGCGCGCCGTTCAGTTTTTTCGGTTTCATGACTCGTGCTCTCAGTGCTTCTTCGCCGCTTTGACCGCCGCCGTCAACGCGGGCACGATCTCGAACGCATCGCCGACGATGCCGTAGTCGGCGACTTTGAAAATCGGCGCGTTCGCATCTTTGTTGATCGCGACGATCACTTTCGCCGTGCGCATGCCGGCCAAGTGTTGGATCGCGCCGGAGATACCGACCGCGATGTACAAGCCCGGAGACACCGTCTTGCCCGTTTGACCGACTTGTTCGCCGTGCGGACGCCAACCGGCATCGACGACGGCGCGCGAAGCACCGGTCGCAGCCGAGCCGAACGCGGCAGCGAGTTCTTCGATGAGGTGGAAATGCTCGGGGCCTTTCATGCCGCGGCCACCGGAGACGACGACGGGAGCTTCCTTCACGTCGAGTTTTTCAGTCGCTTTCGCGGCCACGGACGTCACGACGGCTTTGCCGCCGCTTCCGGCTGCCATCTTCACGACCTCGCACGATTTGTCGGCGGATTGAGCCGCGAACACGTTCAGGCGCGTCGTCGCGCAGAAAACGGGAGCGCTGCTCGACAGAGTCGCGATCGCCTTGCCGGCGAGCCACGGACGCACGACGGTGAGCGAGCCGCCTTCTGTCGAAAGCCCCGTGACGTCGCTGAACAACGTCGAATCGAGCAACGCCGCGACGCGCGGAGCGATGTCCTTGCCCGTCGAAGTCGCCGCGGCGAAGAACGCCTTCGCGTCGTTGTCGGCCACGACTTTGGCGATGTCGCGCGCGATCGCGTCTGGACTGTGATTCGGCGCACCTGTGAGCACGATCGCCTTCGTCACGCCGACTTTTCCGAGCGTTGCGGCCGCTTGTTCCGCGCCCGATCCGGAGATGACGGCGATGACGCCGTGGCCCGCGGACAACGCGGCGCCGATGCATTGAGCACTCGCTGCGCGCGCGGTGCCGTTGTGATGTTCCACGAAGACGATTGTCTGCGACATGAGCGTGGTTCTTTCCGGTGTCTCTAGAGGACTCGCGCTTCGTTGCGCAACGCTTCGATCAACGCCGGCACGGCGGCTGCCCCTTCACCTAGGATGCGACCGGCTTTGCGAGCAGCCGGGAGCTCGACCTTCGTCACGAGCGCTTGATTTGCAGTGCTTTCGAACGCTTCTTCGGCGATCGGCTTCGTCTTGACGGCCATGATGCCCTTCAAACTCGCGCGGCGCGGCTCGTTCAAACCCTTGTTGCACGTGACGACGGCGGGGAGCGTGAACTCGACCGTCTCGACGCCGTGTTCGGTCTCGCGTTTCGCGACGCCGCTCGAGCCGCTGATGTCGAGCGCGATCACTTCGGTGACGCACGCGTAGTCGAGATAAGTCGCGAGCATCGCTCCGACCGCCGCATTGTCGCGATCGGTGGCGACGCGTCCGACGAAGACGAGGTCGGCGCCGATCGCTTTCACTTTCGCAGCCAGCGCTTTCGCCGTCGAGCGCGGATCGCGCGCCGCCGGATCGGCGTCTTTCAAGATCACGCCGTTGTCCGCGCCGCGCGCCAGGAACTCGCGCACTTCCTTCGACGCTTCACTCGGACCGAGCGTCACGATCGTGACGTCGCCGCCGAGTTTCTCCTTCGTCTTGAGCGCTTCCTCGACAGCGATTTCGTCGTAGAACGACGCCATGTACTGCCAACCGGCAGTGTCGAGGCTCTTTCCGTCGCCTGCGACCTTCGCTTGGGCTTCGGTCGTGGGGACGCGCTTGATGCAGGCGACGATCTTCATCGGTGGCTTTCGAGAGGGATCCAGCGGCCGAATCCACGCGGATTTTCGCGTGTTTCGAGGGCGAAGACGTTACTCGCGCGGTCCATGGAGGACAAGCTGACCGGAATCACCGAACGATCTACGCAATTCACGCGAGAATAGGTCCATGAAAACGCTCCATCCCGAATTCGATCTCCTGCTCGCCGCCGTCGACCCGATCGAGGGCGCACTCGCGCGCGATCTACTCCAAGGTGAGGGCATTCCGTCGATGCTGAACGGGGATGACTTCGACACGGCCGAACTCGGCGCTGCGCACGCAATGCTGCGGCACCCGGATCTGTTCGTCCCGAAAGGTACTCATGATGCGGCCCGTGCGATCCTCGTCGCAGCATGGGGCGAAGCGCGCGTGGCCGCGCACGATCCGAGCGCGACCTGACGCATTCGCGGACGGCGTCATTCGAGTGCGACGCCGTCAACGCTTCGGGCGCGGCTCGACGTCGTCCTCACCGAAGGGGCGCTCAGGCTCGGGCTCGTCGCCGTCCGGTCTCTTGCCGCGATCGAAGAGCTCACGTTCTTCCAGGTTGCTGATGCCCGTGACCGGTGCGTCGAAACTGTGACCCAAGTACACCTCGCGCACGCGCGGATCGGCGATCAGTTCGCTCGAGCTGCCTTCGCGCAAGATGCGGCCTTCGTGGATGATCGACGCACGATCGGTCAGCTGCAGCGTCTCGCGCACGTTGTGGTCCGTGATGAGGATGCCGAGATCGCGATCGCGCATCTGACGCACGAGGCCTTGGATTTCCTCCACGTTGATCGGATCGACGCCGGCGAACGGTTCGTCGAGCAACAAGATCGTGGGCCGCGTCGCCAGCGCGCGCGACAACTCGAGCCGCCGTCTTTCACCGCCCGACAACGTCTCGGCGATGTTGTTCGCCAGGTGCGTCAACTCGAGATCAGCCATCAAGCGCTCGGCTTCGTGCATGCGCTCGCGGCGACGCAGCGGCATCGCTTCGAGCACCGCGAGCAGATTGTCCTTCACGCTCATGCGGCGAAAAATGCTCGGTTCCTGCGGCAGATAGCCCATGCCGAGCCGCGCGCGCTTGTACATCGGGAGCGTCGAGCACTCCTCACCGTTCAAGTGCACCTCGCCCGCGTCCGGCTTCACCAGCCCGACCGTCATGCGAAAGACCGTCGTCTTGCCCGCGCCGTTCGGACCGAGCAAACCCACGATTTCTCCGGCGAAAATGCGAAAGTGAACGCCGTCCACGACGCGTCCACGACCCTTGTAGGACTTCACCAGCCCGCGCGCTTCGAGCAGGAGATCGCCGCGTTTTTTCGCGTTCAGCAGGACCATGGGTGGGGACTCTAAACCTTCGGCACACGCCAGGCTCGACTAGGCCCACGAAGGTGGTCGTGTCGCGGGGAAAAGGGGGCTCTGTTTCGGGCTCCAGATGCGACTTCGAAGGTGTGGAGAACTTGGGGATAGTGCGGTGGACCCCATGACCGTCAAGCAACTTTCAAAGAGTTCCTGAGTGCATGCGGACCGGATCTCGCGAAGAGTTGCAGTTTCTGCAAAGCGGATTGCTGCTGCAAGTGCGCCAGCAAGGATGGCTTAGGACGGTACCACACGATCTTGACCTGATCTCCGTGGACGGCTCACCGAGTGGCTGATCTCTGGACCGATCGGTCGCAGGGCACATTCCGAGCGTGATTGGCTCGCGAGGCAGTGTGGACAACTTGGAAGCCCAGAAGGGGCTCCCAGCGGATCCGATCAGCGGATCCAGCGCAGCCGGGTGACCTTCGGAACCTGCGGATTGTTCCAGTCCCCGGGCCAAATCCAGGTCAGCGGCCAGAACACGATCACGGCGCGACCCGTGATCAGATTGCGCGGCACGAACGAAGCTGCCGTGCGCTGTCCCTCGGTCGCCGAACGTTCGGGGAAGTCGTGCAGCTCGCCCCACTCGTCGCGGAAGAAAATGAGTGAGCCGGCTGCGTCGGGAACGCGCTGCGGATTCGAGTTGGCGTAGTACTGACCGCGCACGTCGCGGCCTTCTGATCCGGGACCGGGCCAACTGTAGTGCGCGAACATCCACTCGCGACTGTCGTGCGAATCGAGCGTGTTGTCGCCGAGCATGACGTAGTTGCCGAGCGGGATCTTGAAGTCGCGACCTTTGGTGCCGGGCGTGTAGTAGATGTCGCGATAGATCTCGACGTCGTCGAAATCTGCGCCTTCGCCCTCGACGCGCAGGACGTACGACGCGGTTTGATCGGTCGCGCGCGGGATCTCGAGCGTCGCGACGATGTCGCCGTCGATCTCGAGTTGGAGCAGGTCGTCCATGTTTTGCGCGACGAACGAGATGTTCTTGCCAGCCGACAGTTTCCACGGTGCTGAGCCGCTCGCTTCGGTCGAACCCGGCCACGGCTCGTTCCCGAGTGACGCCGTGATCTTCGCGCGCGCGTCCGCGGGCGCAGCCGGTCCGGGCAATTCGAACGTGTAGCGACGTGTGCCTTCCGACAATTCGACGACGACGCGCTTCGCACCGGGCAACGCCTCGACATTGCCAGTGACGCACAAATCACTGCACGCATTCAGACCCGGCGCACTGCGTGCACGCGTCAGTTTCGCGCCCATGTTCGACGGATAGCCGTCCGAATACATGTCGAGCACGGGGCCACCGTCGATGGGCAGACGCACAGCGCCGTCGCCGCGTGCCGCGATCTTGGCTCGGCCTTCGATCGTCCAACCTTTCGCGTCGCTGAGCGTTTTCCACGCCGCGTAACGCGCGTCGGCCGGATTGATGTGTTTCCACACTTCCAACTGAATCGGTCGCGTCCGGCGCAGAATCATCCAGTCACTCGCCTCGTCGGGCCGCGTCCACAAGTCGCCGCCGTCGATCCGGAAGTGCTCGCCCGGCATGCCGCAGATGCGCTTGATGAAGTTCTTCGAGCGATCGAGCGGGTACTTGAACACTGCGACTTCCCAACGCGCGGGATCGCGAAAGTGGTAACTCGCCTTGTCGACGATGATCCGGTCGAAGATCCCGGTGTCTTCGTTGCCGAGCAGCGTCGGCTGCATCGAGCCCGTCGGGATCTTGTACGCCTCGACGATGAAGTACTTGAGCATCACCGCCATGATGATGGCCATCGTCAGCGCTTCGATGTTCTCGCGGGACAGCGGATTGAAGCCTGCGCCCTGGGCCTTTTTGGTCTTGGCGGTCGTCACTGGGCGAAGAGCGTACGGGCGCAGCGCGGTTTCGCAATCGCCGAACGGAATCGTTCGCTGTTTTGGTGGATCGAATCGATTCCGAAGAGAGTTCGCTCCAGCGCGTACGCCTGCACGTTCGATGGGTAGACTCCGCCGCTCAAGGAGAAATCACGATGATCACACTCGCCCCCCTCGCTCTCGCGCTGCTCGCACAAGCGGCACCCGTCACGACCGTTCCGGCCACGGCCGAGTCGTTCGTCCCCGCACACTCGTTCGCCGTACTGCGCGTGAAGTCGCTGGATCGACTGAGCGAACTCGCCTTGCCTTTCCAGCGCATCGAGGACGAGCACGCACAACCGCTCGACGTGCTCGCGCAACTCGGCGGGATGTTCGGCGTACAAGCGCAGTGGGAGTTGATCGATCACACCCAGCCTTTCGTGTTCGCCGTGTCGAGCAGCAAGTTGAATCAGCCGGCTGCCTTCACCGTGATCGCGACAGCGAAGGATGCAGCGGCGCTGGCCGCGGATCCGCAATGGAAACACAGTGGATGGACGTGCACGCAGCACAGCTCGTTCGTCACGATCACGACCGAACCGAGCGATGCGCTGCTCGCGCAGGATTCTCCGCTGCTCATGGGACTCGCCACGTCGGATGTCTCCGTACGCGTCGACGTCCAAGAGGTGATGGCACAGTTCGGCGAGGAATTCCGACAAGGCGTTCAGTCGGGATTCGAAGGCGGATTGCCGTCAGCGTTGAACGACGAGCAATCGACGACGGCGCAAAGTGCTCTCGACGGCATGTTCGACTTCGTCGATTCGATGGAGACGATCGGACTCACGCTGCACGGAGCGAGCGAGAGCATGCGCCTCGGATTCGAGATGTCCGGCCTGCCCGGCAGTTCGCTGATCGACGTCGCCAAAGTCGATCCGAAACCCCTCGAAGCGCTCGCGCGCAGTATCGATCCGTCTGCTCCGATCG
>JAWXBU010000183.1:0-9775 GCA_034440255.1 Planctomycetota bacterium
CCCCTCCGACGCAATGCAACTCCGGCCGCGTGACACTGCGTCACGCGGCCGGAGTTGCATTAGGTCGGAGTGTTGTGGGCCTTGACCGGAGCGGACGCGTCAGTCACACGCGACGCAACGAGGGACCGGCACAGAATCCTCCACTGGCTGGCCGCGGCGAATTCGCTGCGAACGTCACGGCCCCCAAGTCAACGAAATGCCATTGGACGTATTAAACGTACTCGCCGTGCAGAACGCGATCGCATCTCGATACCAGCACTGATAGTGCTTGACGTCGCTCGCGAAGATCGGCCCTCCGCCGATCGTGATCGGATTCGGTGTCAATCCGCCCGGATACGACGACGAGCCCGCGGTCGGGAACACGACACCGAGTCGCAAGATGCCTGCCGCCGCGCACAACATGCCGTCCCCGAACGTGATCGGGTTCGCGGCCAATCCGTTGGCCTGGAAGAACAACCCCGGACCGGTGATGTCCGTCGTCGTCAGTACGAGCGTGTCCGCGCTCACCGAGGCGATGCCGCTGTTCGCGAGGCGCGTCCCGCCCGCAAACCCTGAGTTCGCACAGCCCCGACCCGCCGCGCCATTGTTGCCGCAGGCGAGGCACGTCGTACCGACGGCATCACCCGTGCAGAACGTCGTGGACGGAGTCGCGCACGGCGTGCCGCTCTCGGTCACGCCCATGCTGCCGACGATGTTCACGGTCAACGCCGTGCTGTAGTTGCCGAGCTGGATCGTGATGACTTGACCGCACGTGATCGGCACGACGAGGTTCGTGTTCAGCTCAGGGAACGGCGTCGTGCACGAGTCGTCGTCACATGCGTACCCGCTCGGGCTCACTGGGCAACCCGCGCCGTTGTACACGGTGATTTTCGTGTCGGTGTCGGTGCTCGTCGTCAAACCGCACGTCGTCAAGGTGAGCGTGCCCGTGCTCGCGGCGGTGTACGTGTACCAGATGTCTTTCTTGATCGAGGAGGTCGTCGCGCACGGGATCGTCAAGCCCTGACCTTGGGTACCCGTCGTTGCCGAGGTCGTGTCGAAGGCGTAGAGGCCCGGACCGGGCAAGACGATCGGCGTGTTGCAATCATCGTTGGGCGGCGGTGTCGCAATAAACGTGACGGCCATCACGAATTCACCACAGCCGCCGAGGCCCTTGTCGCTGACGCGAATCGAAACCAACTGCGCGGCTGCGAGCGGAATGCCTGATAGACACGAAGTCGGACCGGTGCAAGGCGTTCCGCCGCAGTCGTCGCTGCACGCGAGCTCGGTACCGCCGCAAGAGTTGTAGACGGTCACGACCGTGTCGGTGACGGCAGTCGTTCCGCACGTGGCCAAGCTCAACAGTCCGCCATTCGCGCCGCCGCTGATCGAGTACCACAGATCGCGCGAACCGGTCCCGCCTGCATCACAACTCGCGAGAGCGTCGTTCGTCGCCGCTGCCAGGTTGCCTGTCACGGTGCTCGTGCCCGGGAGCAGCGTCGCGCTCGCGCACACGTCGTTCGGGGGCGGCGAGAGGAGCGGCGCTCCAGCAGCGACGTTGATTTGGAACCACGTGATCTCGTACGGCGCATTGGCCGGCAACTGGTTGACGACGCGCACGTCGCCATTGCAGGCCGAGATACGGAAATCCCAGTCGGCCGCGACCGTGGTGGTCGAGCTCCGCACGAGCGAGTCGGGGAAATCCATGATCAGCGAAAACGTGTCCTCGTCGGGAGCCGCCGGGAAATTCCAAGCTGTGTTGCTGCTCGAAACGGCGACGTAGTACGTGCCCGGCGCAAAAGTGCGCGTCAAACGCGACTGCGTCGTCGCGCCAGCCGGACCTTCGTCGTCGTTGTTGAATCCGTTGATCGCGCTGAGGTTCGCGTCGTAGACGGCGATATCCGTGTTCGCCGTCGTCTCGCCGATCGTCGTGATCGTGATGGGAGCTCCGCTCTCGAAGAATCCCGCGATCGGCGTGGCCGTGACAGGAGCGGTCGCGAACGTCGCGGTGTACGTCGCCGTCGTCGCCGTCGTTCCTGAGACGCGGTAGTAGATCTCCTCCTGTTTGCCGAAGGCGTACCACTGATTGAAGCGCGGCGGCACCGTCAAGGTCGATGTCAACTGGATGGTGCTGTCCGTCGTGCCCGGCGTGCCGCCGGTCGAGGCGGTGCCGGCGGTGCCGGTCTGATTGAGTCCGCGGATCGTCCCGGTGTTTCCAGTCGTCGTCGAAGTCGAGAGCGTCAGCGTGTGCTTGTAGATTCCGAGCGGTAGCGCCGTCGTCTGCACACGGAAGAGATCGACGCTGGTGAGCAACGTCGAGCCGAGCGTGGTCACCGTTCCCGTCGTCGTGCCGGTGATGAAGTCGCCGGGCAGGATGCCCGTGACCACGTTCGCTTCCGGCCGTTGGCTGTTGGGTTCGAGTTCGGGGAAGGTGACTTGAGCGTACACGCCTTGCGCGAGCGCCACAGCGGCGCAGAGGCTTAGCGTGCGTTGTAGGAATTGCATGGGAGACTCACTGGAGGTTCTGGAGGTGAAGTGCGAGCCCGAGAATGGAGTGGAGCCGCGCACAGTCAGTGTCCCACAAATTCCGCCGACCGAAACCGACCCTGTTCGATTATCGCGGCTCGGCATAGGCTCCGGGGATGCAGCGGTGGTCGTGTCGAAACGCCCTGAGACCCGTGCGCGCGCGCCACGATCGTCCGGCAGCCGACGCCCAAGTCACCGCGCTCGGCGCTAAGGTGGGTCCCCATGTTCGCGCTCGCCTTCGACACCGCCGACCTGCACCTCGCGCTGACGCTTCTCGTACTCGTCGCAGCGATTACGCTCTTCGTCACCGAGAAATTGGCGCCTGATCTGACGGCGTTGTTGGCGTTGCTCGCGTTGCTCCTCTTCGGAGTTCTGACTCCAGCCCAAGCGTTCGCGGGCTTCAGCCATCCGGCCGTCGTGTCGGTCGCGGCCGTGCTCGTGTTGTCGGCTGGCATCGAGCGCACGGGAGCACTCGGCTTCGTCGCGCGACGCGTGCTGACGCCGCTCGGCAAGAGCGAATGGATGTTGACGGCCGTCGTCATGCTGGCGATCGCAGTGCTGTCGGCATTCCTGAACAACACGGCCGCCGTCGCGATTTTCATCCCGGTCGTGCTCGAGGCGTGCCGCCGCACGGGCGCGAGTCCGGGTCGCGTGCTCATGCCGATGGCGTTCGCGGCGACTTTCGGCGGCATGTGCACGCTGATGGGCACGTCGACGAACCTCGTCGTGCACGAGTACGCGCGCGCGCACGGTTTGCCCGGCTACACGATGTTCGAGCTCGCTTCCGTGGGCTTGCCGATCGCCGGTATCGCGTTCGTGTACTTGCTCTTCGGAGCGCGCTTCATGCTCCCGAAGAATCGCGTCGTCGAGGACGATCTGGCGCGCGCGGGGGATTACGTCGCAGAACTCGTGATCAAGGCGGGCTCGACGTGGATCGGCACGAAAATCAGCGCGAAAACGCTGTCGCGCGACCATGACCTCGAACTGTTCGCTCTGTCGCGCGGCACGGACGTCATCGACGTGACCGACGCCGGTGTAGCCCTGGCCGAAGGCGACGCGCTGCGCGTGCGCGGCCGACTGGAAGACGTGTTGAAGTTGTCCGCGCGCGGCGGGATCGAACTGCACAAGCCGCACGATCACGAGCAGATCGTCAAGCAAGTCGACACGGATGCAGAGCGCAATGCCGTCGGCGCGTCTGCTGATCCGGAGACGAAATCCGCCGCTCCTCTCGCGGCGAAGCTCGATCCCATGGCCGCGCCGAAAGCGGATCCGAAGATCGAGACGCAAGCTCCGCGCCTCGCAGAGGTCGTGCTCTTGCCCGGCAACGATCTCGTCGGCCGCACGCTGAAGGAATCCGAATTCGCGCAGACGTTCGGCGCCCTGGTCGTGGCTCTGCGCCGACGTGGTCGCGCCTTCGGTCGGCCGTCGACGACGCGACTGCGCACCGGCGACGTGCTCGTGCTCGAAGGATCGAACGAGGCTTTGACGCGCCTCAGCCGAGCACACGGATTCCTCGTCGTCGGCACTCCGACGCCGCCGGAAGTGCGCCACGAGAAGATCTTCATCGCGGTCGGAACGCTCGTCGCCGTGATCACGGCCGTCGCCTTCGGTTGGATGTCGATCGTGGCGGCGGCGACCGCGGGTTGTGCGCTGTTGATGTTGACGGGTTGCTTGAAGCCACGCGAGGCGTACGAAGCGCTCGATCTCTCGGTCGTGTTCCTGCTCGCCGGAGCGCTCGCCATCGGCACGGCGCTCGAAGTCACCGGCGTGCCCGAGCGCCTCGCCACGATCCTGGCCTCCGTCGGCGGAGGATCGAATCCGCTCTACGTGCTGGCGGGCTTCTTCCTGATCGCCGTGCTGCTCTCGGAGTTCATGTCGAACAGCGGTGCGGCCACCTTGCTGTGTCCGATCGCGCTGACCGTCGCCGAGCGTCTCGGCATCGCACCGATGACGCTGCTCGCGGCCGTGACTTTCGGTTGTTCGGCCGCGTTCGCGATGCCGATCGGATATCAGACGAGCCTCATGATCTACGGACCCGGCGGATACCGCTTCAAGGACTTCGTGCGCGTCGGATTGTTGCTGGACGTCCTCGTCGCCGTCGTCGCGCTCGCGCTGATCCCCAAGTTCTGGCCGCTCCTGGCGCCGTGAATCGTGCGTGAGTGCGCGCACTACACGCGCCCTGCTTCTCGAACATAAACCGCGACTCGCCGTTGACGCGCGCGCGCGCGAGTCCATCCTGGCCCCTCGATGAACTGTTTCGCACTCGCCGAGGTCGCCGCCTCCCATGTTTCGCTGCGCGATCTCGCGATCGTCTTGTGCGTGGCCGCGATCACGACGGTCGTGTTCCAGCGGCTGAAGCAACCGGTCGTTCTCGGCTACCTGCTCGCCGGCATCATCGTCGGCCCGCACACTCCCGGTGCGAGCGTTCAGGACGTCGGTCGACTGCACGAATTGTCCGAGCTGGGCATGATCCTCGTGCTCTTCTCGATCGGACTCGAGTTCAGTCTGCGCCGACTCCGGGAGATCGGTCCGCGGCCCGCGTTCGTCGCAGCATTCCAGTGCGGAATCATGCTGTGGCTCGGGTTCCTCACCGGGCGCTTGCTGGGTCTCGATTGGCGCTCGAGCTTGTTCGTCGGCGGCATCGTTTCGATCTCGTCGACCGTGCTCATCCAGCGCGTGTTCCTCGAGGCGAAAGTCGAGAAGCCGATCCAGGACATGGTGCTCGGCGTGCTGGTCTACGAGGACATCGTCGGCATCCTCCTCATCGCGGGGCTCACGACCTTGACTCTGGGCGAAACCGTCGACGTCGCCGCGATCGGCGCAACTGGCGGGAAATTGGCGCTGTTCCTCGCGATCGCGATCGGCGTGGGGCTGCTCGTCGTGCCCAGAGCCGTGCGCTTCGTCATCGCGCTGGGACGCAACGAAACGCTCGTGATCGCGAGCTTGGGGCTGTGTTTCGCGCTCGCGCTCGCGGCGCAGAGCCTCGGTTACTCGACGGCGCTCGGCGCGTTCCTCGCGGGATCGTTGATCGCGGAGTCGGGGCACGGACACACGGTTCACAAGCGCACGCGATCAGTCGCCGACGTCTTCGCTGCCGTGTTCTTCGTGTCGATCGGAATGCAGATCGATCCCGCGTTGATGGCCGAGCACTGGGTCGCCATCGTGGTGCTGACGCTCGTCACGATCATCGGCAAGCTCTTTGGAACAGCGCTCGGAGCGTTCCTCGTCGGCGCGGAACGACGCGTCGCGTTGCGCTCGGGTCTCTCCATGGCGCAGATCGGCGAGTTCGCATTCATCATCAGCGGCATCGGCGTCGCGGCGGGCGTGATCCCGACGTGGATCGCGGCAGCGGCCGTCGGCGTCTCGACACTGACGGCGTTCGTGACGCCGTACTTCATCGCGCGGTCCGACATGCTCGCCGCGGCCATCGACCGAGCGCTTCCGCAGCGACTCCAAATCTACGCGACGCTGTACACGTCGTGGATCGAGGACATTCGCACGCACGGTCCGCGCAATGAACGCTCGGTCGCTGTCCGCCGTGCCGTGCGAGTCGTGCTCCTCGACACGGTGATCTTGGGCGCGGTCGTCATCGCGGGGTCGTTTTTGGCCGTCCGCATCGGCCTTGCGCTCGAAGAGCGCGCCGGCGTCGGATCGCGACTCGCTTTCGCGCTCGTCGTCACCGGCGTCGCTGGAGTCTGCGTCCCATTCTGCGTCGGCATCGTGCGCGGATCGCGCGAACTCGCGCGCAACTTGGCCGAGATCGGCATGCCGAGCGTCGTCGCCGGCCGCGTCGACATGGCGCGTGCGCCGCGCACGGCACTCGTCGCAGGGCTGCAATTCGCGGTGCTCGCGTGCGTCACTATCGCGCTCGTCGCGGTGACCGGACCGTTCTTCCCGCGCTTCGTCACGCCGCTCGTGATCGTGATCGTGCTCTTGCCGTTCGCGCTCCTCGTGTGGCATTCCGCACGCAACTTGGACGGCCATGTGCGCGCCGGCGCCGAGATCGTCGCCGAAGCTCTGCGGCGCACTCCTCCCAAGCGCGGCGTCGAAGAACTAGCTGAAATCCAGGCCCTTTTGCCGGGGCTCGGCGATATCGCCAGAATCGTTTTGGAGGAGGGCGATCCCGGCGTCGGGCGCACGCTCGCCGAACTCGACTTGCGCAGCTTGACCGGTGCGAACGTGATCGTGATCCAACGCGGCGACACGCGCATTCTCGTGCCCGACGGCGACGAACGGCTCGCGGCCGGGGACGTCATCGGCTTGACGGGATCGCACGAGGGCATCGTCGAAACTGGACGCCTGCTGTCACGCGCAAGTTCGGATTCGAATCCGTGAACACGCAACCGGACCGCGAGCGTCTCGAGCGCTGGGCCGCGAAGAAGGCTCACTACCAAGACGAGTCCGTCGTGGCTCGCTACGACGCCGAACGCTTTCGATCGCGTCACGAGCGTGCTTCGACCGAACGCAAGTGGCGCGCGCTTCAACGCGTCCTCGGACGTGAGCTTTCCACAGGCGCGGAAGTCCTCGACCTGCCGGCAGGACGCGGACGTTTCTCGAGCCGCGTGTTGGCCGCCGGATATGCGCTCACGAGCGCCGATCTTTCGTTCCCTATGTTGCAAGCAGCACAGATCGAGGCGGGATCTGCGCAGCGCTTTCGCTGCGCCTTGCAGTGCGATGCGGAGCGCTTGCCGTTCGCCGATCGGAGCTTCGACCTCGTGCTGTCGATCCGCTTCCTGTTTCACGTTCCGCCGGAACTGCGCGTCGGCATCCTGCGCGAATTCAGCCGCGTTTCGCGCCGTTTCGTCGTCGTCGACGTGCGCCACAAGTACTGCTGGTCGACGCATACGAAGCGTCTGAAGGCCTGGTTCCTGGGTCGACGAGCTCCCTCCAACCGTTCGAGCTTGGCCGAGATCGACCGTGACATCGCCGCGGCCGGACTGCGCCTGGTGAGGCGCGTCTGGCTCGCACCGGGCTTGTCCGAGAAGATGCTCGTGGTGTGCGAGCGGCTTTGAGTTCACTGCGACGTCGAATCGTCGGCGCTACTCGTTGGATAGGCCGGAGTGCGTCGCTACTCTGCACCGAAGAGATGCACACTCCATGAGCCAGATCGAAAACGTCTTGCGCGAGAACCGCTTCTTTCCGCCGAACCGCGAGTTCCAGGCGCAGAGCCGGCTCGGAAGCGAGGCGAACTACCAGCGCATGTACCGAGCCTCGATCGACGATCCCGAAGCATTCTTCGGCCGTGTCGCGAGCGAACTCCCGTGGATGAGACCATTCACGCGCGTGCTCGATTGGAGCGGTGCTCCGTTCGCGAAGTGGTTCGTCGACGGAAAATTGAACGCCAGCGCCATCTGTCTCGATCAACACTTGACTGCGCAACGCGCCGACAAACCGGCGATCGTGTTCGAGGGCGAGCCGGGCGACACGCGCACGCTCTCGTACGCCGAACTGCACCTCGAGGTGTGCCGTTTCGCGAACGTGTTGAAGATGCGCGGCATCAAGCGCGGCGATCACGTCGCGATCCACATGCCGATGATCCCCGAAGCCGCGATGGCGATGCTCGCGTGCGCGCGGATCGGTGCGGCGCACTCGGTCGTATTCGGCGGATTCAGCGCGCAGTCGTTGAAGGACCGCATCCAGGACGGCAATTGCACAGCCGTGATCACCGCCGACGGTAGTTTCCGCCGCGGCGCGGTGCTGGCGCTCAAGCCCAGCGTCGACGAAGCGATCGAGAGCCTGCCGCAGGTCAAGAACGTGATCGTCGTGCAGCGCGCCAAGAACAAAGTCGCGTGGACGAAAGGCCGCGACCACTGGTACCACGATCTCGCAGCGCGCGTCTCGTCCGAGTGCGAAGCGGAAGCGATGGATTCCGAGGACTTGCTTTTTCTGCTCTACACCTCGGGCTCGACGGGCAAGCCGAAAGGCATCGTGCACACGACCGGCGGATACATGGTCGGCGCGTATTTGTCGGCGCAGTACGTGTTCGACTTGCGCGACGACGACGTGTTCTGGTGCACGGCCGACGTCGGTTGGATCACCGGGCACACCTACATCGTCTACGGTCCGCTCGCGAACGGCGCGACGATCGTGATGTACGAGGGCGCGCCGAACGCGCCGCACCAAGGCCGCATGTGGGAGCTCATCGACAAGCACAAGGTCACGATCTTCTACACGGCACCGACAGCGATCCGCACGTTCATGCGCTGGGGCGACGAATTCCCCGCGAAATACAGCCTTGCCACGCTGCGCTTGCTCGGTTCGGTCGGTGAACCGATCAATCCCGAAGCATGGATGTGGTACCACAGGAACATCGGTCGCGAGCGCTGTCCGATCGTCGACACGTGGTGGCAGACCGAGACGGGCTCGATCATGATCACGCCGTTGCCGGGCGTCTCGACGACGACGCCGGGTTCGGCGACACGACCGTTCTTCGGCGTCGACGCTGCGATCGTCGATGAAGAAGGTCGCGAACTCGGGCCCAATCAAGGCGGCTTCCTCGTCATCAAGAAACCGTGGCCGTCGATGTTGCGCGGCATCTGGGGAGATCCGGCGCGCTACGTCGAAGGCTATTGGTCGAAGTTCAAGACGATGTACTTCGCGGGCGACGGTGCGCGTCGCGACGAGAAGGGCAATTTCTGGATACTGGGTCGCGTCGACGACGTGATCAACGTGTCGGGACACCGGCTCTCGACGATGGAAGTCGAGAGTTCGATCGTCAGTCACGAGTGCGTCGCCGAAGCCGCGGTCGTCGGACGGCCGGACGAGATCACGGGGCAGGCGATCGTCGCGTTCGTGACGTGCATCGCCGGCGTCGAGCCCGACGAAGCTTTGCGGGCCGAGCTGTTGGAACACGTGTCGAAGGAGATCGGCAAGCTGGCGCGCCCCAGCGAAATCCGCTTCACCGACGCGCTGCCGAAGACGCGCAGCGGCAAGATCATGCGGCGCTTGTTGCGCGACATCGCGGGCGGCGTTGCAACCGTCGGAGACACGAGCACGCTCGAGGACTTCTCGATCCTCGCTCGCCTGCGCGCGGACGAGGAGTGAGTCTCCCGTCGCGCGCTTTCGCGCGACCAGCAACGCAGGGGATCGCCTGCGAGCCGGTCTCCGACGATCCGGTCGAATTGGCGATGTCGGTCTGGCTGGAGAGCTTTCCCCTCCGTAGCCTGTCGCACGAAAGCGCGCGGCGGTCGTGAATGTTGCGCGAAAGGGCGCGGCGGTCGTGAATGTCGCGCGAAAGCGCGCGGCGGTCGTGAATGTCGCGCGAAAGCGCGCG
>JAWXBU010000184.1:0-18649 GCA_034440255.1 Planctomycetota bacterium
CGTCCGGCGCCGGACGGGTGACGTTGCACTCGGGAATGGGCGGACGCGAAATGTGGCGCCGGACAGGCGCGGTGCGCGGCGGAGGATTCGGTGCAGAAGCGCGCGCATTGGACGATCTCGACGCAGATGGCTGTCGCGAACTTTGGGTGCGCGGCGACGCACTCTCGCGCGAAGCGGCGCACATCCTCTCGGGGAGTGACGGAACGTCGCGGCCGATGCCGTTCGAGTTTCGTCGCGGCATTCGAGCCGGTGGCGACGTCGATGGAGACGGAACGCCGGAGATCCTCGGATCCGGGGACGGACCGCTCTGGCGCAGGCTCGATGGAACGCCACTCTTCTCCCTTCCGAATCTCGACTGGTGTCCGTCTTCGACGGAGATCGCGAAGGCGATCAGCGATCTCGACGGCGACGGTTGTGACGAGGTCGTGGTCGGCGAGCCGAACTTCGGGTTGCCGGCTCACCATCCGAATGTGCCACCGGGGACGAAGGTGCCGGATATCGGTGCGATGACGATCGCGGAGGCTCTCGGGATCGAATCCGATCCGTGGCACATGGGACCGGAGGCGGGTGCGGCGGTCGTGTACTCGGGGCGCACGCGTGAGGCGATTTTTGGAGTGTGGGGTGTGGGGTCGGGCTTCGTGGGAGTGGGAGCGGAGGTGCTGACACTCCCCGATGTCGACGGGGATGGAGCGGCGGATGTGCTCGTGGGCGGGAGTCGGAATGCGTATGTGTTTCGAGGTCCGGGTCGGAGAGCGCGCTGAGGGAGAGATCGGGGTGGATTTCGCTCGCGAGATGGGGATGAAAAGGAATCAGGCCGCGTGACACGGGTGTCGGCGCGGCCGGAGAGGCTGTCAGTCGGATGTGGGCCTTGACCGGAGCGGACGCGTCGAGCAGACGCGGCGCAACGATGGACCGGCACGGAATCCTCTGGTGGCTGAACGTCTCAATGAAATGACTCCGGCCGCGCGACAGAAAGTCACGCGGCCGGAGATGCTGTCGGTCTGATGTGGGCCTTGACCGGGGCGGACGCGTCAGGCAGACGCGACGCAACGGGAGACCGGCACAGAATCCTCGGTTGGTTGAACGTCTCAATGAAATGACTCCGGCGCGCGACAGAAGGTCACGCGGCCGGAGATGCTGTCGGTCTGATGCGGGCCTTGACCGGGGCGGACGCGTCAGGCAGACGCGACGCAACGGGAGACCGGCACAGAATCCTCTGCTGGCTGGCCGCGGCGAATCCGCCGCGGCGGGCTAGCTGATGCCGGCAAATTTGCCGTCACGGGGCCCAAGTCAACGTAACCGCATTGGTCAAATTGAACAGCGACGCAGTGCAGAACCCCATGGCCGAATCCCTGTACCACGTCTGATAGTGCCGCACATCGCCTGCATTCGTCGCACCGGCGAGGTGAATCGGAGCCGGCGTCAACCCGCCCGGGTACGACGACGTGCCCGAGCTCGCGAACACGACGCCCAAGCGCACGATGCCCGTTCCCGCGCACAACTTGCCGTCGCCGAACGGAATCTCCGTCTGACCCGCACCTTGGTAATAGAGCCCCGGACCATTCGGGACGAGCGTGTTCGTCAGCGTGAGCGAGTCCGCCGCGATGCGCGCGATCCCGGATCCCGCCAACTTGCCGCCGACCGCCGAGACCGAGCTCGGGCAACCGTTGCCCGCTCCGCCTACCGCCGCACACGGGCACGCAGCCGACGAGCCGTCGCCGAAGCAGAAGCCCGTGAACGTCGTCGGTTGGAACTTCTGGTTCATCCACACGAACGTGCCCGAGCAGCGCCCGTAGACCATGTCGTTGTCGCCGTCGTTGTCGATGTCGAACGCAGCCACGTCGAACGTGCCGGTCAGATCGCTCGCGTTCATCCCGACGACGCCGAACCAACCCGAGGTGCCAGCTTCTTCCTTCATCAGGATCTCGGTGCCGGGAGTGCCGCCCAAGTTGTGGAAGATGTTGCTGCGGCCGCCGCAATTGAAGACGTCGACGTCGAAGTCCGCGTGGATGGAATCCTTCCAACCGTCGCCGTCGAGATCGACGATCAAATTCGTGCCCGAGAAACCACCGTCCGTGTCGTTCACATAGCCGTACACGCGCAAGGCGCCCCAAGTGACTCGACCGAGCGCATCGGTGCTCAGATTGAAGCGGTACCCGTCCTGCCCGTCGTCGCTCATGATGATGTCGGGGCGATTGTCGTTGTTCAGGTCGCCGACGTCGACGTGGTAACTCGCCGCGCTGCCAACTTGCCCTGCGTACTTGCCCTGCGGAAAAAAGCCGACGTTCGTCGGTTCGTTGTACGCGACCGAGATCAGCGATCCGGCACCGGTTCCCGTTACGCCCGAAGCGCGCACGATGTCCTTCAACCCGTCGAGGTTCATGTCGACGATGTTGACCGCCGATCCGAAACGCACGTCCATCATGAACTGGGTCATCCGCGTGAACACCGAGTCGGTGAAGTTGCCAGCCCCGTCGTTGATGAGCAAGCGGTCGTAGAGTTCGCCCGCGCCTTCGCCGTCGTAATTGGAGAAGTAGAGATCGGCGAAGCCGTCGCCGGTCACGTCACCCGCGTCGACCCCGCAGAAATTGGGCGAGATCGGAAACGTCGGGATGCGGTTGTTCTCGAAGCGCAGTCCGAGCCACACACCGCCCGAACTGCCGAGATTCCTGTACACGCGCGGATGACTGATGTGCTTCGGTTGACCGGCCGATCGCGTCGTGCAAGTCACCACGTCGAGCCAGGTGTCGTTGTCGACGTCGACGAAGACCACGTCGCGGTCATTGGTCGCCGTCAGAAAGCCCATGTCGCCCACGACGTCCGTCGCGCTCGCGTACTGCGCGCTGCGGTCGACGAGCTGACCGTTCTCGTTCATCAGGAGAAAGTTGGGGTAGCGTCCCCCACTGGTCGCCGGCTGCTTGCGGACGATGACGAGGTCGGTCCAACCGTCCTTGTTCAGGTCACCCCAGGCCATGTCTTTCTCCTGCGTGTCCCCCGTGATGTGCGTGGCGGGCGAGCCGTCGGGATTCTTCAGACGAGAGCTCTGCTGGACGAACGTTGCCCAGTTGTTGTTGAACTGAGCGGATGCCGAGAGCGCGATGGACGCGACTGCGCACGAAATCGAAGCGACGCGGAACAGCGGTGACATGGGACCTCGACGGATGAAGGTGAGAGTGGGCCGACTGCGACTCATTCTAGAGGAGCTCGCGCAGGTCGGCTACGCAGCATTTTTCAAAGTGTCCGAGCCTGCGGCTGAAACGCTCCCGGGCCGGCGCCGTGCGCTATCGGGCGGTGGCGCACTCAGTCGAGGAACTCGACACGGCCCGTGCTCAAATCGTACTCCGCCCCCACGACGAGGAGCCCGGAACCGAGGATCAGACTCTCGATCAACTCGGACCCGTGACGCAACTGGTTCACGGACGCGCGGATATTGGCGCGCGTAGCCAACGCCAAGAGCTCGGCCCGCTCGCGCTTTGCACCGGCTTGATAGAGCGGTTCGACGCTGGGCAGGATGCGATTCACGATCGACATCACGTTGTGCGTGCTGGGCGCCGCCGATCCGCCGAGCGCGTCGAGCGTCGCACTGACCGCGCCGCATTCCGTGTGCCCCATCACGACGACGAGCTTCGTCTCGAACTGTTCGGCCGCGAACTCGACACTGCCGACCTGACTCGGCGCGACGATGTTTCCCGCGACGCGGATGACGAACAGGTCGCCGAGGCCTTGATCGAAGACGATCTCGGCCGGCACGCGGCTGTCGGAACAACCGAGCACGATCGCGAACGGCCGCTGGGCTGCGGACGGCACACCCAGACGCATCTGTCCGCCGACGGGCTCGCCGCCGTTGACGTGGTCGACGAAGCGGCGATTGCCTGCGATGAGGAGTTCGAGCGCTTCACGTGCTTTCATCGGGCGACGATGCTACCCGCGCGCGCTCGTGACTGTCACCCAACGCTGCGCCACGGCCTTCAAGTCGGGCTCGGGCGCACGGGCTTCGCCGAAGTAATGCGACTCTAGGCTGTCGATCTCACGCGCGATCGCTTCGTGATCGGCGGGTGCGAGCCCGTTCTCGGTCTTGATCTCGCGCAGGAGGCCGAGCACGGTGAACGGCGTCACCATTTCGGGCACGCGGAAGCGAGCGGTCTCGACAGCAACGGTCCGCGGGCGTGAACGCAAGCCGAAATAGGCGAGGCTCGCGACCACGATCACACCCAACAGAACCCACGGCCACACGCGGCGCGGGGTGCCGTAGCGCGCCTCGAGATCCACCACCGCACCTACCGTGGCCAAGTCGGCGTCGGCGTAGCGGAAGTGCTCGTTCGTCGCGACCGGGAGACGCGCGGTGGCGAACTCGAAACGACTCGGGCGCTCGGCGAGGCCGTCCTTGGCGCGCAGCTGAATCGTCCACGAGCGCTCGGTGAGCATCGACACGCCGTCCTCGTCGAACTTCACGATCGACGGGCCGTGATCGTTCTCGCGCGCGACGTCGAATCCGCTCGGCGCAAAGGTCGCGATCGCATCGAAAGTCGGTACGAGTCCGTGCGCTGTTGCCTTCACTTCGAGAACGAGCTTCTCGTCCTTGGCTTGACGCTCGTCGAGAGTCTGCGTCAGCGTGAGCAAGGTGACCGGTCGCGCATCATCCGAATCGGCGCGTGCATCGATCACGAGCGCCGCCGACTCGACCGGAACGACCGCGTAGCCGCTCGTGTCGAGGAAGTCGAGATCGAGGCGCAACGCGGGAATGCGATCGACTTCGGGGCCCTTCGCTTTCAGGAGCACGTAGGCGTAGGGCGTGCGCCGCCAACCGTCCTCCGCCTCGGGCTTCGAACGCACGGCCGGATCGTTGAACGTCACGGACGCGACTTCGAAATGCTCCGACAAGGTCTCGCGCAGAGCTGTCTCGAACTTGTCGCGGTAGTCCTCGAGCGGACGCCCGTAGTTGTACGAAAAATTCTGGCTGTTCTGATTCTGCAGGTACTTCGAGAAGCCACCGGACTCGCGCTCGATCTCCTTCGTGTGCCGCAGATCGACGCGCAATCCGAATGGACGCTCGTGACCGACTCGCTCACCCGCTTCGAGGCGCGCCTCGAGTTGGATCTCAGAGGTCAGGTCACGGTAGTACGTGTAGATCTCGCGGATTTCGCGCGCACGCTCGTGCTCGCCGACGATCGCAAGGCCTTCGCGCACGTAGCGGAATTTCACCGACGGAGAGACGCTGCCGACGCGCGTGACGAGTGAGTTCACGAACGCGGCCATGTGGCGTTCGGCACGGTCCACAGGCACAGAGACGAGTGCTGCGCGCACCTTGGCGATCTCTCCAGCGGCGAGGACCTTCTTGTGGTCGACAGCTTTCAAATCGCACGCACCGAGCGCCGCGTAGAACCACATCTCGTACACCGTCGTCGTCTCGTCTTCGACGGCGAGCGACGGCAGGACGGTCGCGTAAGCCTGCGCTGCACGCGCGAACGACGCGAAGGCCGCGCCACGTCGGCTCGAGTATTCGGAGTCTTTCTCGATGCTGGCTTTGTACTCGTTCGCATCGTGTGCGAACGAAGCCTGCGCGAGCAAGAGTCGCCAATCGTCCGCGTGCTTCGCGAGCGCCGACTCGATCGTCGCGAAACCGCGCTCGTACCCAGCGATCACTTCGGCCTCGATGTCCTTCTCGCGACGCTTCGTCTTCTTTTCATCCTGCACGGCCGGGTCGCGCCACACCGTCGCGAGATTCAGGCGCATCTTCTCGAGCAGCGCCGCGAGCATCTTCGTGTCGAGACCGGCCAGCGATCCGAAGATGCCCTCGATGGTCTCGATCTTGTAGACCTCGGCCTGACTGTGCACGCCCATGAACGCGTTCGCCAGTTGATCGGGCTCGAGCACCACGCCGACTTTCGTCAGCCGTTCGTTCCACTCGCGCAACTCGGCGAGATTGCGATCCTGCTTCGAGCGCGTGACCGGAATGCTGTTGGCGCGCTCGTCGAATCCGTACATGAACATGTAGCGATTCGTGAGGTTTTTGTCGGCGTTCGGGTCGTGGTTCTTGGTCCAGACGCGCAAGAATTCAGCGCCGAGTTCGCGCGCTTGACGCGGGTGCGAAGCCGCGAGCGCTTCGATGTAGGGGAACGCGGTGCGATCCTCGGCCACCTTCAAGTAGAGCTGCGCGAGCACCATGTCGAAACGCGGCCGCAACGTCGGCTGTAGATGTGAGAGCCAGGCGTCGCTCGGACGGATCGAGAGCACTTTGTCCGCGCGAATCGCTTTCGCGCCGTTGTTCCCGCCGAAGCGCACGTTGTTCTCGTAGTAGAAGACGTTGCCGTAAGTGTCGCGCTGCATGCGCGGACCGAGCGACGTCGAATCGTCGAGTTGGTAGGTGACGAGCGCCTCCTTCAACCAATTCGTGGCGAGCACTTCGAGCGAGTCACGCCACTCGGCCGCTCGTTCGGGCGCGACCGCCAAGAGCGTGTCCGCCGCCGTCGTCTGCAACTGCAACAACTTGAAGCGCTTTTCGCCGTCCGACGGTTGCGCCGACAGCGCCAACGACGTCGACGAGCCGATCGCCGACAAGATCTCCATGCCGCGCTCGGGTCGCTTCGCGAAACTCTCGTCCAGCCAGGCTTGCCCCAGCTCTTTCTGCAACTTCGGCGCGATGTCGACTGCGCGCGTCAGCGCTTCCGTCTTCGCTTCGGCCTTGACGTCGCCCTCCGCGAGCACGGCTTGCGTCGCTTTCCACGCGTCGACGAGCCACGTCGTTTTCTGGTCTTTGTCGAAGCACGCCATGCGATGGCGCGCGATCAAGTTGAGCGCTTCGCGATCTCCGTCGGCCTCGGCCTTTTCTGGGCTGGGCAGGAATTCGCCCATGTGCCACGGCTCGTT
Organism: Planctomycetota bacterium; assembly: GCA_034440255.1. Taxonomy (GTDB): domain Bacteria; phylum Planctomycetota; class UBA1135; order UBA1135; genus JAEUIA01. Next base: position 6,868 of record JAWXBU010000184.1, read on the forward strand.
CGCCGCGACCAGCACGCGCGCGAGTCGACGTCGGTCGAGAGCTGCATCCTGCGAGTCGAGCGCCGGTCGCGCCGCGGCGAGGAAGTCCTCCATCTGGTGCCCCGAGTCCAGCGCTTGGCGCAGGATCTGGCCCAGTTTTTCCAGGTTTTCCTTCGCGAGCGCGAGCGGCGCCGCCTCGGCCAGCGCGAGCACGTCGGCCGGCGAAAAACGATTCTTCTCGACGTACGGTTGACCTGCTTGCGGAACGCTCGGCCGGTTCTGCGGACCCTGTTGGAGGTTCGCGAGCAGTCGCTCGTACGCGGGTTTCTTCTCCGCCTCGGTGAGCGAGGCCAAGTACGCATCCACGGACTTCCAATCGCCGAGCGTGACATGGCGCTGGAAGAGTTTCAGTTCGGCTTCGAGTGCTTTCGCATCGGCAGCCTTCTTCGCGGCCTCGTCGGATTTTTTCTTGGCTTCGTCGGCCTTCTTCTTCGAAGCCGCCTCGGCTTCCTTCTTCTTCGCGAGCGCGGCTTCGTCGAGCGGAACTTCGGGCTCGGAACTCGGAGGCGCTTGCGCAGGTTTCACTGCGGGCGCAAGCGGAGCCGACGTCGTCGCCGCCGCTTCGTCGGGGGCTGGCTCATCCGGCGCGTTACCCTTCGACCACGCGGCGAGAATGGCCGAAGGACGCCGGTCGAATTCGAGCTTCTTCAACTTGTCGAGGCGCGGACCGGGCGCGGTCGCGGCGGGCTTCGGTGCGTCTCCCTGCACCATGGGCTCGTCCATCGGAGGCGGCGGATCTTCGCGGCCCATTTCGATGATCTCGATCGCTTGGCCCCCGATCGATTGGATGACCGTGACTTGCGCGCGCGCACCAAGGATCGGTGACGCTGCGGAGATGAGGGTCAGAATGACTGTGCGAGCCGACATGAAAGCAGGCCTTCGATGGGAAAACACGGTGTGCGATTCACACCTGTGTGGGGAAACGACGCGCGAACGAAATCCAAATCTCGCCACGAACTCGACGGAGGAATAAACGACTGCGAGAACGGCGCACATCGAAACGTGAGGGACGTCTGCGCTCTCCCCGTGCTCACGAACGGAGGGAACACGCCGCGCGCGTCACGAAACCTCACGACACGATGCTTGCGAAGAGCATCCGAGTCGGTCCGGCTGTCAGTGAGCACACACACTCATCCGACACCGCCCGCACTCAGGAATTCCGCGACTACGATCCCGAGCCATCCGGCGCCGGACCTGCGCTCGCGCCGCGCGCGTCCTTCGACTTCGGGCTCTGTTTGCCTAGGTTGTTCGGGCCGCGACCGCGACCGGTTCCGCAACCCTTTCACTGTGACGGCAGAGGTAATCCCTGCAAGTCTTCGAGCGACATGCGCTCCAGTCGGATGGCCGCTTCGAGATCCTTTTCGGCGACGCGCGCCACTTCGACCTCGCTGCGATCCTGCGCTTCGCTCGCGAGCAATTTGTAGTTCTGTCGCGATGCGTCGATCACCGGCCCCCATTCCGCCCGCGGCGCGCCTTCGAGGCGCAAGAGCCACGTCGAGTAGTACTGCGCGTTGGCGAGCGCGTTGCGCGCGTCGGCGAGCAGCGCTCGGTCGGCGTCCTTGTCGCTCGTGATCTCGGCGACGACCTGTTCGAGCTCGGCTTTCGCTTCGAACAATTTGCCGGTGAACTCGCGCGCCTTCGCGCGTTCGACGCGCAGCGAGCGCGCCTCGTGCTTCTGCTCGGCCGAAAGTAGCGCGAGCGCCTTCGTGAACGCCTCGTCCGCGTTCGTCCACTCTCCCCGGGCTGCCTCGTCGCCCTCGGCAGCCGCGATGGTGCGCGCGTTGTCGGCCGCCAGTCGCGCCGTCGACACGAGAGCGGCGATTTCGTCTCCGCGCAATCGATCTTGCCCAGGTCCGAAGTGGTACGCACCGGCTGCGACCGGAACCAAGAGCCACGCCAACAGGAACAATCGTCTCATGCTTTTCCTCCGCGCCAGAACGGCCCGATCATCCTATCTCCCCAGCGCTCGCAAGTTGCGCCCCCCTTGAATTCGGCTGTTTTGCAGCTGAAATACGCGCCCTTTTCCGCGGCAAGCCGCAGAAATGGAGCAGCAGGGGCAGGAGCGCGAGCACCAGAGCACCCGTTCCGACTGCGATCAAGGCGTATTCGCGCACCGTCAAGCGACGCAGCGGCGATTCTCCCTCCAGCTCGAAAGCAGAGCCGATCAGGCTCGTCGGCAAGTGCGCTTCGTTCGCGTCGTGAAAGGAGCCGCCCAGTCGGGTCGCGATCTGGCGCAGCATCATCACGTCTTGGCGCGAGTTGGCCCCGTCGATGAACTTGCCCGCTTTCGAATCGCCGACGCCGATGACGACGGTCGCGTGTACGGACTCCGGCATCGTGGGCATGCCCGTCGCCGGCACCGTGTCGCCGTCCGAAACGACCACGAGCGTCGTGCTGTCCGGATTCCAAGGAGCCGCGATCTTGGCCGCTTCCGTGAGGCCGTCGAAGAGTTTCGTCTTGCCCGACTTGAAGGCGAAGTGCATCGGCAACTCGCCGAGAATGTTGCGCACGACTTCGAAATCGCGCGTGTCGACGACGACGGCTTTCGCGCCGTTGTAGACAGCGACGATGCTGACGCGGTACTGCTCGAACGGCACGCGCTCGAAGAACGAGAACAGGACTTCGCGCGCGCGCTGCATCCGACTGAGGTCGTGCTTCGGCCCGGCGTCGACGAGGCGCATGCTCGGCGAAACGTCGAGCACGACGAGCACGTGTTTCGGATCGGTGACGCTGGAACTCGCGCCTGCGTTGCGGTCGTGTCGCGTCGGCGGCAAGAAAAAGAGCAGGACGAGTCCCCACGCGAGGGAGCCGGCCGCGAGCACACGCAGTGTCGGAGCCGATCGCGCCCACCACGCCGGTTTCGCGCTCGCCCCGAAGGCGAGACGTGCGACTCGCTCGACCCGCGCGGCGTGCAACCACTCGGCGCACACTGCGCTGAAGAGTGTGATGCCCGCCGCATAGAGTGCGTATGTCGTGCCGTCTACCACGGCGTGTACCGCAACCCGAAGGCCGAGAGCAGCATCAACACGAGGATCGCGAGCCCAGCCAGGCAGTACGGCGCGAAGGCGTCGCTCGCCTCGGGCTGCGTCTTCTCCAGGCGTGCCCGCTTCATCTGGTCGATGCGCTCGAAGATGTGCGCGAGCCCGTCCTTGTCCTCGGGCTTGAAGGCTTCGCCGCCGGTGAGTGCGGTGATGCGCACGATCTCTTTGGGAATCGCGCCCTCGGCGATGTGCACGGCGAAGACCGTGATTCCGTCGGCGGCGAGTTCGCGTGCGACGACTTCGTCCTGACCGCCGGACAAGTCCGAGCTGAATCCGTCACTCACGAGGAGGATCATGCGATCTCCTTCCTCACGCTCGATCAGCACGGTGCGGCACGCACGCAGGGCTTTCGCGATCGACGTTCCGCTGAACCAATTGGGCAGATTGCGCGGATGCATGAACGGCGGAGCGCACCGAAACGCTGACACGTCGGTCGTGAGCGGCACCCAGTGCAAGACGGTGTTGCCGAAGAACGTCAATCCGAACGCATCCCCCTTGCGGTAATCGAGGAAGCCGTTGATCGCGTCCATCGCCGCTTCGTAGCGATCCTGCGCGCCGAACTTCTCCATCATGCTGCCCGAGACGTCGACGCAGAATTGGATGTTCGTGAGCGCGCGCTTCGAACTCGGCTCGGACAGAGCCTGCGGCCCGGCGAGCAGTACGACGGCGATCCCGAGAACCAGAGCCGGCAACGAAGCAACGCTCGCGAGCAACGCGAGCAACTTTCTTTGCGTCGTGTGTCGCGCATGGTCGAAGGGCAAGGCCACGCTGACGCCACGTCGGTTCCACGTCCACAAGAGGAGCGCTGCCGGCAGGACGAGCAAGAACAACACCGACGGATGACGGAAGATCGCGAAGGGTTCCATCAAGCGCTCCTCGGCAAGTCGATCGCGTCGGGTGCGAGTCCGCGGTACGGCTCGAGCAGCGACTCGACGTCGACCGAGCCTGATCCATCGGGCGCGTGGAGCCACTGCTCCAGACCTCCGAAGAGCGGGCCGGCTTCGGCGTGCGCACGCAGGAAGGGCAGCAGCTCGCTCGATGATTTCGACTCCAGCGCCAGGCGTTTGCGCCAGTACGCGACGAGTGACATCTCGAGTTGCGAGCGCTCGCCTTCGCTCAATTCACCTCTGCGTGCGCGTTCGACGAGGACGCCCAAACGCTCGACCAACGTCGGAGCGGACACCGCACCGGCTGCATCGCCTGCGCGCGCTTTCTTGGCGGCCGACAGGAAGTACCACGCCAGCCCTAGAACCCACACGACTGCGGCGCCGATCATCCACGAGGTGTAGCCACCGAAATTCGGCACGCGTCCCGCGCGCGGTGTCGCCGGACGCACGAGTCCCGACTCGAGCTGCGATTCGGCGCGAAACGCCAGCTCCGGGGCACCTGACAAGGCCGTACCGTCCTTGCGTCGCAAACCGAGGCGCGCGTCGAATTCCCCCGCCTCGAACGCCGTGCATTCGATGTCGTAGCGCAGCGCGTCGCCGTGCGGTCTCGTCGCGACGATGCGGACGTGAAGCGGCGACTGCGGATCGAGCGGCACACCTTCGATCTCGCTGCCGGCGATCACGACTTCGTCGAAGCGAATCGGCAGGCCGATCGTCGCCCGACGGACGCTCTGCGCCGGCGCCCCACTGCACAGGGACACACTGCAGAGGGACACAGCGCACAGTGGTGACACAGCGCACAGTGCGAACACGAGAGCAAACGTTGCGCGCAGCATCAGCGCGTCCCCCGCGCCGCGAAGCCGCGCTGCTTGAACAGACGTCGCAACGCGACCTCGTACGGTCGGCCGATCTCGATCGGCAGATGGTCCATGCCGGCCGAGCGACACGCGCGCGCCACGGATTCTTCATCGAGCCACGTGCGCTTGCCGAAGGTCACGAACTCTCGCCCCGTCTCGGCTTCACGCGCTCGCACGAAGCCCGATCCGCGCAGACCGCGCTCGGCGGGATCGACGAACTGCAAGACGACCACGTCGTGCACGTGAGCCAGTTTCTTGAGCGCCGCACTTCCCTCTGGATCGTGCAGATCGCTCAAGACGACGACGAGCGCGCGCTGTCTGAGCGTCGGCGCGAGTTCGGTCACGCGTCGCGCGAGCGTCGTCTTCTCGTCGAACCGGAACGTGCGCAGGCGCAAGATCCACTCGAGAGCTCGCGCACGCGACAACGTCGGTTCGACGCGTAGATTGCGCTCGCCTACGCCGATCACGCCGACCGGACTGGCGCGATCGAGCGAGGCCAAGGCGATGCCGCCGGCGACGAACAAAGCCAACGCGTACTTGCTCTGATGCGTCGAGCCGACCGTCATCGACGCCGATGTGTCGAGCAAGAGCAGACACGGCACGTTCTTCGGCGCCTCGTATTGCTTGACGTGGTACTGCTTCGTGCGCGCCGTCACGCGCCAGTCGATCGACTTGACCGAATCACCCGGCTGGTACGGACGCGATTGAACGAACTCGGTGCCTGACCCGAGGAACGGCGAGCGATCGATTCCGTACGACAGGCTCGTCGCGAGTTTCTTGATCGCGATCGTGAACTGGCGCGCGTCGAGCGTCGCGAAGTCCTCGAGATAGCCCTCCGCGAAATGCATCGGTGCCGCGCTCAACTCACCGCGATCAGGCGCGGTGCACCGAGACCTTGGAGCAGATCTTCGAGCACGTCGCGACCCGTGCGTCCTTCGGCGATCGCTTCGTACTTGAGCCGCATCCGGTGCAGCATCGCGTCTTCGGCGAGGGCGAACAGATCCTCGGGGATCGCGTAGCTGCGTCCGTGCATCAACGCTCGCGCACGCGAGGCTTTGACGAGCGAGATCCCCGCGCGCGGTGAGCACCCCAGTTCGATCGCCGGATGCACGCGCGAGCGATTGACGAGTTCGACCACGTGGCGCACGAACGTGTCGCTGACGTGCACTTCGTTGACTGCTTGCATCGCGGCGACGATCTCGGCGTTCGAACCGACGGGCTCTTGTTTCAGCACGTCGAATTCCGTCTTCACGACGGCGCCCTTGTCCTGCTTTTCGATTCCGAGGGCCGCATTGCGCGAAAGGATCAAGCGCTCTTCTTCTTCAGTCGGATAACCGAGGCGGTGCACGAGCATGAAGCGGTCGAGCTGCGCTTCGGGCAGTTCGAAAGTGCCGGCTTGTTCGACCGGATTCTGCGTCGCGATCACGAGGAAGGGTGCCGGCAGACGGAAGGTCTCGTTGCCGATCGTGACGCGGCGCTCTTGCATCGCTTCGAGCAGCGCACCTTGGACTTTGGGCGCGGCGCGGTTGATTTCGTCGGCGAGTAGGAGGTTCGTGAAGATCGGGCCCTTGCGCACGACGAACTCGTTGGTGCGTTGGTCGAGGACTTGCGAACCGAGGATGTCCGAGGGCAGCAAGTCGATCGTGAACTGCACGCGCGCGAAATCGAGATCGATCGATTTGGAAAGCGCCGAGACCAGGAGTGTCTTCGCCAGTCCGGGCACGCCTTGGAGGAGGAGGTGCCCCCCGGTGAAGAGGCCGATCAGCAGGCGCTCGACGACGACGTCTTGTCCGACGACGACGGTTGCGACGCGAGCACGCACGTCGTGGATGAAGCGTTGCGTCGAGTCGAAGTTGCGCGGAGGGGGCGTGGGCATCGGGGGCGGATTCTCGGGAGCCGGGGCTCGGGACTCGGGGCTAGCGACGAACTTGCGCGGAGTTTCGTCGGGGGAGAATGACGCGGCGAATTCGCCGCGTCCAGCCAGCGGAGGATTCTGTGCCGGTCTCGCGCCAAGTAGAGCGCCGTGTCGCGTCCGCTCCGGTCAAGGCCCACATGCCGGCGCATTCGCCACGTCCCGCCAGCCGAGTACTCCGCGCCGGTCTCGCGCCGGTCTCGCGCCGGTCCCGCGCCGGTCTCGCGCCGGTCTCGCGCCGGTCTCGCGCCAAGTGGAGCGCCATGTCGCGTCCGCTCCGGTCAAGGCCCACAGCATGAGGCTACCAAATAGCGGCACGCATCTACTCAACTCGAGACGCGAGGGACGTCTCAGTTCGACACGAACTGAAACCAGCCGCGGGACAGTGTGTCACGCGGCCGGAGCAAGCTATCGCGGTTGGATGTGGGCCTTGACCGGAGCGGACGCGTCAGGGCGCTCCACGCGGCTGGAGACCGGCACGGAATCCTCCGCTGGCTGGTGACGGCGAATTCGCCGTCACGGGGCCCACAACATCGCCACCCCATTCGACAAATTGAAATTCGACGCCGTGCAAAACGGCATCGCGTCCCGATGCCAAGCCTGGTAGTAGCGATAGCCACCGACCACAGGAACTCCACCGGCGACATGCAGCGCCGAATCACCACTCTCCGGAAAGTGCGAGTTCGTGCCGAACTTGATCGCCATGCGCGTGATCGCGCCCGCGACACACAAGAGACCGTCACCGAACGCCGATCCATTCAAGTTCGCGGCCGTGCCCTGGAAATACAGCGCCGGCGCACCGGGCGGCAACTGGGTCAGCGCCAGGACGGCGTGGTCCGCCGAGACGAAGAAGTCCCCCGCCGCGGTCAAGAGTGCACCACCGGTGACCGCAGAATTCTCACAGCCGGCGATCCCAGCGCCGCCGTTGCCGCACGGGCACGCAGCGACCGTGCCTGGGCAATAGGCGAAGCCGCCCGCGTTCCTGGGACTGTCGTACACGCCGACCAGGATGTCGTAGAGGTTCGACGCGCTCTCCGTTTGGAAGGCGATGTACGTGCGGTAGGGATTGTTACTGCCGAACAAACTCGCGATGCGCGGGCGAGTCTCGCTGAACGTGCTCGAACTCGCGATCGATTGGGGCGCAGCCGAGTAGTAGAGAACCCCGTCGATCGAAGACAAACTAGCAGCGATGACGTCGCTGTCGGGAAACGGAAAGACGTTGACCGCGCTGCGGTAGACGAAGTGCCACAAGCGCCCGTCCGTCGTGACGTCCGGCTCACCGTAAGACACGAACACACTCGGCGTCAGAGTGTCGGTCAGCTGCACACTGGTGCCGAGAATCGTGCGCGTGCGCAGCGCCGAACCGAACTCGTAGATGCACAGCCACGGGCGACCGGCGCCGTGGTCGTCGAGCACTTCGGACGCCGTCGGGTCGCGCTCGTCGGTCGTGGTCGAGGCGACGATGAACAGCGCGTTCGTCACCGTGCCGTCAAAGTGGATGCGCGCGCCTTGGATGTCGCTGTCCGACGACGTGACTTCGTGCTCGAACACGATGTTCCAATCGCGTCCCGTCGAAGGCGCGCGGCCGTTCGTCTTGCTGATCGAAGGATTCGAGTCGAGCGTTGCGCCGCTGTTGACGAGAAAGATCACTGTCCCGCCGACGACCGTGCCGTCGTTCTCGACGATGCGTGCGTGGATGTCCGTGTCGCTCGCCGAGAGATCGCGCTGCCAGACCACGCAGTAGTTCGTGACGCCGAGCACGTTGTTCGTCACGTCGCCGCCGACATCGGCATCGTGCTTGTCGCCCGACTCGACACCGCTGATCGTGAACTGAGCGCTCGCACCGAACGGGCTCAACTCGACGAGTCGACCGCGGATGATGCGATTGGGCGAGGCGCCGGCGGCAGCCACGCACAGCCAGTTGGCCGTGTCGAAGTTGCCGGCGACGCGCGGATCGGTCCAGTTCGTCGCTGTGCCGTCGATCACGACGCTGGATTGGAAGAGTTGGTCCGCGTAACGCTCGGCGTAAACGTCGCCGTCGGTCGCGCTGAAAGCGTACTCGTACACGACGAGCGCGTTCGAAGAGCCCGGTTCGAAAGCCACGTCCGGATTCGTGTCGTCCTGTGCGTCGGTGTCGACCGCGAACGTCGCGACGTACGGGTCGATGGTGAGCGGAAGAGCCGCGCGCTCGGCGAACGCAGCCGGAACGACGAGTCGAATGTCGCCGTCGACGAGCTGCGACTCGATTTCGATCTTCTCGCCGCGTGCGTCGAAGGCGTACGCGCGACCGTAGCTCACGAACCCGAGATCGTTCGCGAATTGGAAGCCTTCGGTCGCGACGCTCGCTTCGAGTTCGCTCGTAACGTCGATCGTGACGACGATCTCACCGCGCGCAGGCAGCGCCTCGAACACGAAGCGCTGCTCCATGCCGTCGCGTGCGATGGCATAGGTCTCCATCACGAAACCGCGGTCGAAGGACACGTTCGAACCATCACGCCGCGCAGCGACTTCGGCCGCGAATGCCACCGAAACTCCGTCGATGTGGATCGACTGCGTGCGCATCGAGATCGGAAAATTGCGCGGCGCGCGGCTGCCGAAAAACGGCACGTACGTGGCGCCTGCGGTTCCGAAGCTCGCTTTGTACGTCTCGCCGACCGCCCAGAGCGCGCCCGCTTCGTCGACGTCGTAGAGCGGCAGCGACTGGAGTCGTTGCGAGACGCGCGACAGCGTGGGAGCCGTCGAACGCACCGACGCGTCGCCTGACCGGCTCGGGTGCTGTGCGTCGACCTCGCGCTCGTAGGGAAGCGGCGCCCACTTCGGTCCCTCTTGCGATTGGATGGGAAGGGCTGCGGCGACGCCAACGAGCTGTTGTGCCGCGCATGCGACGAGGAGCGAGGATGTTCGAAGCTTCATGAGATTCACTGTTTCCGTGGAGAGACTGGACGCGGCCGTTGCGAAAAGACCTCCGCGAGGCCTCCGACTCGCGCCCGACGGGAGGATCTGCCCCCGCCCGTCGGGTTTGTTGGTTACGTCTGGAGCCATCCAGAGGCCTGCTGCTGCGTTACACACGAATCTCGATCGCCTCGCGTGAAGCTCTCCGATCACTCAGGTCGTCGAGCGCTCGGACGAGGAATCGCACGCGCCACCTTTCGGCCCGAGCGACATCGTTGGACAATTAGCCACGAGCGCGCGCACGCAGCAGGCGAGAGCGCACAGTCACTCCATCGCAGCCGCAGGAAACGATCTCATGCACAGCACCTCTCTCACGACCCGCGCCCTCGCGTGCTTCACACTGTGCAGCGCCTCGCTCGCGCAGACGAACTTTCCCGAGGTCGAACCCAACGGATTGAAGGCCGAGGCGACGCTCTTGAACGGCATGAACGGTGGCGACCGGATCACAGGCACGACGACGGGTGTGACGACGAGCGCCAACACGACGACTGCGGCGACGGTCGACATGTTCCGCGTCAAAACAGGCACGCTCCCGGTCGGCATCTACAAACACACGCTCACGCTCACCTCGGCGACGAGCGGACACACGGTGACGGTGCGCGGACTGCTGCAAACCGGCGGAGTCATCGGCTCGGTCGACACGACTTTCCAAACCGGTGTCACCTTGGTCGGTTCGGAGCGAGCAGCTTCGTGGTACGGCTTCGGCCAGCAGGAAGAGCTGTACTACCGCGTGTCGGGCAGCGGATCGACGACAGCCGGGTACTCGGCCACCCTTGCGACGACACCTGTGTCACCGATCGTCGTGAGCGGTGTCTTCATCGCGGGGCCGGTGACGGTCACGACAGCGGCGCAAGGTCACACGACGGACACCGAAATCTACGTTTACGACGCGAACTTGGTCCCCGTGTCGCTCGCGCACAACGACGATCTGGTCAACGGGATCGCGAGTTCGTCGACCGTGACGGTCACTCTTGCGCCGGGCACGTACTACGTCGCGTCGAGCAACTTCAATACGGCGAACAACCTCTCGGACGCGACTCCGGGCGAGGACTGGCTAGAAGGTAGCGTGATCGATTTCCCGAATGCGCTCGCGAACACGAGCTCGACGGCTGGAGTGAATGTCGCATTTGCCGTTTCGGACGGAGTGACGACGACGAGTGTTGCGGCGACGAAGGTGAACGCGTTCGAAGTCGCCTGGGGCACGTTCACGGTCTCGAGTAGCAACACACCCTCGACGCCGTTTTGCTTCGGCGACGGCACGGGAACAGCGTGCCCGTGTGCGAACTCGGGTGCCGCGGGTCATGGATGCGCGAACTCGACTTTCCCGCTGGGCGCGCAACTCGTGACGAGTGGAGTGGCGGGTGCCTCCAATGCGACGGACACGCTCGTCATCACAGCGACGAACATTCCGGGGCCGGGGCTGTTCTTCCAAGGCACAGGCAACTTTGCGGGTGGAGCGGGCCTCGTCTTCGGAGATGGACTGTTGTGCTCCGGAGGAACGATCACCCGACTTGGTGTCGTGTTTCCGACAGTGAATTCGGCGTCGGTGCCGGGTGGCTCGAATCCAAATCCGATCCATGTCACAGCAGGGACCGCGAGTGGAGACGTGCGCAATTACCAGTGCTGGTATCGAGATGCGGCAGCGTTCTGCTCGGTGTCCACGTTCAATTTGACGCAGTCGGTATCTTTGACTTGGGGGCCTTGAGCTGGCGCGTGGGTCATGGGGTGATTTCGATTGGCGGAGTGCGCTCGACCGACACGCTCGCGCGTGCTGCATGTTTTCGAGCGATCGGGCAGTGCCCAACTCGAGCAGATCAGCACACTCGGTCGGCACAACCAGCATCACCGGAACGGACGTTTCCATTCCGAGCAACTCGGCACACTCGGCCGCCATCCCCAGCTTCACGGCAACCGCCGCTCCCAGTCTCAGCAACTCGGCACACTCCGCCGCCGCGCCCAGCTTCACCGGAACTGACCGTTTCCATTGCGACATGGAGCCGCACTTGGCCACCGGGCCAGCACACTTGGCCGCCACGCCCCTTTTCTTCTCTTGACAGAATTCCTGGCAGGTGAATGGCGGTACTCCGCCACTCA
>JAWXBU010000185.1:0-12383 GCA_034440255.1 Planctomycetota bacterium
ATCGGGGAAAAATTGCTCTGGCTCGGTACACACACGATCAGCGCCCAGCGCGAACCGTCGTGGTTGTCCCTGGCACCGTACGATCGATTCGAACGGGGGTCAGCGCAGTTTCCAACTGCCGCTCGAGGTGCCGTGCGTGGCGTGCGAGAGCTGCCAACCGTCGTCGCCGTTCGACATCGTTCCCGCGAGCGCGAATTCCCACGCGACGCGCTCTTGGCCGCCACGCGTGTCGGTGATGCGGATCGTGAAGCGAACTTCGGCGGATTGCGCTTCGGGCTTCGCGACTTGGATCACGAGCGTGTCCGGAACGACGCCCGCTCGATACGGAAACGCCCTTGTTTCAGGGTCCTTTTCACTGAAGAAAGCACTCGCGATCGCCGCGCGCACGTCGTCGCGATGGAACCCCGAGGTCTCGTCGACGAAGTCACGCGACAAGAACTCGAGGATCGGATTCATGCGCGCCTCGCCGAAGCCCTCACACGCTGCTTCCAGTCGGTTGCGGATCTTGTCCTCGTGCGATCGCAACACGTCGAAGAGCGCGTGCCCACCGATCCAAGCGAGTGCGACGACGATCAACCCGAGTGCAATTCGTCTCATGGATCGAGTCCGCCGACGTGTCGGCGATCAAGTCACGAGCTGTTGGAACTCGGGCATTCCGCGCAACACGTCTAGGTCCGTGTTCCGCACCAACTCGCTGTGGATGTAGAACCCGCGATGTTGTGCTTGCGACAGCGCTTCGACGGCTTCGGGCAAGTCACCGACGATCGCGTACACGCACGCGGCATGGAACGCGGTGTAGCCGTCTTTCGGCGCCAGTTCGCGCGCTTGTCGCACGTGTTCGCGAGCGTCGTCGCCGAGGCCGATGCGACCTTGCAGCATCGCGAGGTGCAAGCGCGCTTCCTGGCTGTCGGGCACCTTCGAGAGATGCGCGCGCGCGGCGCCGATGCCTTGGTCGGCGATCTCGATCGCTTCCTCGTAACGATTCAGGCGCTGCAACACCGAGTACTGATGGTCATAGCTCGCGATGTGCATCGGCTTGAGTGCGATCGCGCGCTGCAAGAGCGGCGACGCATTCTTGAAATTGCCCGCGCGCGCGAGGCTGGCGCCGAGCAGACGGTGCGCGAGCCACTCGTCGTTGTTCAATTGGAGCGCGAGACGATATTCACGCTGCGCATCCGTGGCGTGACCCGACAGATGCCACGCGAAACCGAGCGACGTGTGCGCTTCGGCGCAGCCAGGATCGAGCGCCAACGCGCGCGCTGCGTTCTCCCGCGCTTCGTCGAGGAACGTACTGTCGCCGTCCCAGTACAGGTACTTCCGCACCATCGCTTCGGCCATGCCGGCGTACGCGATCGCGCAGTGCGGATCGGCGTCGATCGCGCGGCGGAAGCTCGAAATCGCGGCCAACAGATGTTTCGTCGTGCCGCGGTGCAGGATCTCGTGAGCGTGAGCCGCTTGTTGCACGCTGACTTCGACGTTGCGCTTCACCGTTTCGATCGGGCGACGCGCGATGTCGGTCAGACGCTTGCGCACGGTGCGCACGGCGCCGCGCACCAATCCCGCTTGCAGGTCCCAGTCGTCGCCGCCCGTGTACGCGACGCGGTCTTTCCACATGTCGCGTAGACGCGGGCCCGAACCGTTCTTCGTCTCGTACTGTTCGAGGTAGAGCTCGAGTTCGCCCGCGTTGCCGAGCACCGACAAGCTCAAGCGCAGCGCATAGTCGAACGGGACCTCAGTGGGCAGCTCTTCCTTGTCGGAGGTCGACACGGACAGTCCCTTCACGCGGCCGAGTTCGCTCGCCAAATCGCGGCGCAACGAACCGGCGAGCACGCTGCAACTGTCGGGAGTGTCGCCGCCGCACGTCACGCGCGGAATCACGATCGCGCCCGACAAATTTGCGCTCGTCGTCGCACCATTCGCCGAGCCCATGCCGTCGGCGATCGCGCTCAAGGCCGCGTGGGCAGCCTTCGCGTCGGCGTAGCGATCTTCGGGTCGCGCCATCAAACAACGCAGGATGAACGCTTCGAGTGCCGGCGGAAACCCCAGGCGGACTTCGCTCGGCCGGCGCGGTTTGCCGTCGAGGATGGCCATGCAAACTTCGGGGAAACTCTTGCCCGGGAACGGCAGCGAGCCCGTCATCGCGTGATAGAAAACCGAGCCCAGCGCGTACACATCCGAACGCACGTCGAGCTCGTCACCGCGCACTTGCTCGGGGCTCATGTACAGCACCGTGCCGACGAGCATGCCGTGCTGCGTGATGTTCGCTTCGTCGTTCGCGCGCGCGATGCCGAAGTCCAGCAGTTTCACGGCGCCGTCGTCCTGCACCATGATGTTGCCCGGCTTCAGATCGCGATGGATCATCCGTTCTTCGTGCACGAGCGTCAGAGCGTTCGTGACGGCGAGCGCGATGCGCAGACATTCCTCGTAGCCGAGCGTCTGCTCCTTGATGATCTTGTCGAGCGTGCGCCCCTGCAAAAACTCCATCGCGATGAACGACGTGTTCTGGTCGCGCCCGTACTCGTAGACCGTCGCGATCGAGGGATGCGCGAGCTTCGAGGTGTGCTTCGCCTCGCGCAGGAAACGGTGGTCGGCAGCGGGATCGATCTCGACGTGCGCGCGCAAGATTTTCAGCGCGACGGTGCGGCCCAATTGCAGGTCGACCGCTTTGTAGACCTCAGACAACGGCCCTTCGCCGAGCTTGTCTTTCTTGGGATCGAATTCGAAGTGCGCGAAGTGCATGACGGCCGGGCGGTGGGGGGGGAGCGCGGAGCGGCGCGACAGATCCTATCGGAACGATCGGTCGCGGTTGCGCTCTGACTTCCCGACTCCGCCGGATCGACACGCTCTCTGGCACTTTCGTCCCGCCTCCGGCACAAGAATGGGCATGGCTGAGGCGAAGAGACCCGATTCCGAGCCCCAAGCGAAGGCGGAGTTGCTGCCTTTCGACGACGGCGACTTCCATTGCTTGTCGCCGTCGCTCGCGCGCGATCCCCAGTACAATGACCGGCGACTCGTGCTGCGGCGGAAGTTGCTTTCGCTCGCCAAAGTTTTCGCGCCGGAAGCGCAGGCGCTGGGTGTCGAGTTCGACGTACGCACGAGTTTGCACAGCCCGAGTTCGTTCAACGGCATGCAGGTCAAGCGCATCTGGGCTTACGCGGTCCGCGCCAAGTCCGAGAAGAAGCGCTTGAAGAGTGTCCTCGGCGCCGACCTCGCCAAGGATTTGGACGCTTCGTACAGGAACGCCTACGTGTGCGCCGCCGTCGAGAACGATGCGCTCGAAGTCAGCTTGCGCATCCACGCCGATGCGTGGTTCGACGGCGCGAATCTGGTCAATCGCGTGAAGCGCGAAGGCTTCGACGGTTGGAAGAAGCAGTTGAACGCGCTCGACGGCTACCGTTTGCGTCTGGCCGATTGGAAAGGCGAATGGCCGTGCGGTGCTCTCGGCAGCGAGAAGCTCGCCGAGTTCTTGAAGTACTACAAACCGGCCGAGCACGCGCTCGTCGTAGAGCGTCGTTGGCCTGCGACGCCAGGTCTGCGCGCAGCCCTGTTCGAACCGCACGTGCCGCGCGAAATCGTCGGCGAAATGCTGCGCCTCGTGCCGCTCTACCGCTTCACAGCCTGGTCGGCCGAGAGCGATTTCCTGTTCTCGAAGTGAGTTCGAGGCGGCTCGTCGACAAACGGAGTCAGGCTCCGTCTGCCGATGATTCGCCCCGCGTTTCGCGCGCGGTCATTTTTTCTTTTCGGCGAGCTCGGCGCGATAACGCTCGAGCGTCGGCACCAGGTTTTTCTCGAGCGCGGCCGCTTTCTCGGCGTATTCGACGGCTTTCTCGAGGTCACCCTGCATGTAGTGGACGCGCGCGATCGTGTCGAGCACCGGCGCTTCCTTGCCGCCCGCCATGTCGTTCGCGCGATTGCACAGCTCGAGCGCGTAGACGAGGTCGCGCGACTTGATCTTCGAACCGGGATCGACGATCTCGAACGCGACAGCCGCCATCGCCATCCAATCGTTCTTGCCGGGACCGGCGAAGTGCGCTTTCACGAAAGTGTAGCCCTTGTCGCACGCGTCGAGCTCGCGCACGAGCACGCGAAACTTCATCGCGGCCATCACGCCGAACTTCGCCGCGTCGAGCGCGAGCAATTTGTCCGCGACTTCGAGCACGCCGGGCCAGTCCTTCTTCTTGAAGGCCTCCGCATACTCTTGTTGCAGCGCCGCTCCGCGAGTCTCGTTCGCGAAGCGCGTCTTGTAATCGCTGCTCAACCGCGAGAGATCGTGTGTGCCCGCGATCACTTGCGCGAGCACGCCGTCGACTTGATCCGGATGCCCGATGAACGCGATCTTGCCGTTGCGATCGATCAAGAACGCGGCCGGAATCGATGTGCGACCCGCGGCCGTCATCAGCGCATTCGTCGTCGTACGCTCCTTGTCCCACGCGACTGCGTACTCCATCAGCTCAGGCTTGTCCGCGAGCATCTTCTCGACCGCGCGACGCGTGTTGCCGCGCTTGTCGACCGAGCTCAAACCGATCACGACGAGCCCTTGATCCTCGTACTTCGCCTGCAATTCGCCGAGGTGCGGTGCGGAGCGGATGCACGGTCCGCACCACGTCGCGAACACGTCCACCAGGTAGACCTTGCCCGGCGCGAACGCTTCGACGGGCGTGCCCTTCAACCAAGTTTCCACGACCAGCGCCGGTGCAGCGTCGCCGACCGCCAAGGTCTGCGCGGGCGATTCGGCCGTTCGAGCCGGTGCCGACTCGAACGCAAGAGTAGGGGTGACGGTGGCGCACACGGACAGCGCCAGGAAGACGAAACGCAGTTGAATCGACATCGGCTTGAACTCTCTCGCTCTAGGTACCTCGGGTTCGCGCGCGACGTCGCTCTCCAGTGAGCGCAATCCTTGCCGAACGCAAACGAAACCGCGGCCGCAGCGCCGCCTAGGTCCCGTCGATTCATCGGACGCCCCGCGCGTCCGACCGGAGTCAAGAAAGGATTTCGGGCGACCCTGTAGCGAGGGCACCCGATTCTCGAGGGCCGCACTCGGCAGTGGAGGCTGAGTGCGGCCCGTTTTCTCTAGGCGCTCTTGGGCCCCGGCCGACACGCCGCTCCGATTCAGCGCCCTGAGTCCGCGAGCTGGCGCCCGTCGCGGCGCGGTTTCCATCCGATCGGACGGGGCTCCTGCTCTTTCGAAAGTCCATGGGCTATCGCGTAGACTGTCGGCCCTTTTCGCGCACCGGTAGGCCCTTCAGGCACCCATGGACATCACCACCAAGAACGCCACGTCGGAACTGAAAAAATCGGCGCGCCAGCTCGTCCTCGGCATCCCGGGGTACACGTTTCTGGATCTGCACGAACCTGAGCGCCTCGCCGATTTGCACGCGACTTTCCTCGCGTTCGTCGAGCGCCGCGACGCGCCGTTGTCGGCGACATGGAGCGCGCACACGGATGGCAGCGCGCCGCTGACCGGTCCGAAGGAATCCGAATTGTTGATCGCGGTCGCGCGGCATCAGTCGGCGTTCATCGCTCAACTGTTCGCGATCGAAGGGGCGGTCGGAGCGCGCAAAACAGCGCTGCTCGATCGTCAGCTCGTCTACACAGTGCGAGATCGCTTCGTGAAGAAGGCGGTGCGGCGAGTGCAGCTCGCAGCCGGACAGACGGCCGAATCCGTGCACACTCATGCATCGAAAATCCTCGCCGCGGTGCCGGGTGGGACGGCAGACGCTGACGCCGAGGAGCGTTTTTGTTCGCGCGTGTTCGCGTTGCTCGAGCGTCCGACCGCCGAACCGCTCGCGCCGGGTGCGAGCGAAACCGTCGCGCAAGCGCTGGATGTCCTGGCCCTGTCGTTGAAGCTGAAGCGCGACGCGAAGGCGCCCGAACTCGACGGTTGGCGCAGTTTGCGCGAGCTGAAAGAGCTCGATTTCGAGCACGGTCTCGTGCATCACACGCGCCCGATGGCGGGCCTGCACGAGGCGATCGAAGGCCTCGAAGAACACCGGCGCTTGCGCGACGGATTCAAACTGACGGATCCGCGCGGCACCGACGGACAAGTGCTCTCGGAAGTGCATCAGTGCATCTTCTGTCACGTGCGCGAGAAGGATTCGTGCTCGCGCGGCCTCTTCGACAAGAAGACCAACCAGATCGCGAAGAATCCGCTCGGCATCGACCTCAACGGGTGTCCGCTCGACGAGCGCATCAGCGAGATGCACACGCTCTACGCGGAAGGCGATCCGCTGGGCGCGTTGTCGCTCGTGATGATCGACAATCCGATGTGTCCGGGCACGGGCCATCGCATCTGCAACGACTGCATGAAAGCCTGCATTTTCCAGAAGCAGGAACCGGTCAACATCCCGTTGATCGAGACGAAAACGCTGACGGACACACTCGACATGCCCTGGGGGCCGGAGATCTACCTCCTGCTCACGCGTTGGAATGCGCTGCGCGTGAAGCGACCGTTCGCGCTGCCGTACAACGGCATCAACGTGATGGTCGTCGGCATGGGTCCGTCGGGTTACACGTTGTCGCACTATCTCTCGAACGAGGGTTTCGGCGTCGTCGGCGTCGACGGGCTCAAGATCGAGCCGTTGCCGCACGCCTGGACCGGTGTCCTCGGCGAAGGCGCGCAGGACGTTCCGCCGATTCCGGTCGAGCACTACACCGACATCAAGGCCGAGCTCGACGAGCGCGTTTTGCTCGGTTTCGGCGGCGTTTCCGAGTACGGCATCACCGTGCGCTGGGACAAGAACTTCCTCACGCTCCCGTACCTGTCGCTCTTGCGCCGCGGCAACTTCCAGCTCTACGGCGGAGTGCGCTTCGGCGGCACGCTCGATCTCGACGATGCGTGGAAGCTCGGCTTCGATCACGTCGCCATCGCGACGGGTGCAGGCAAGCCGACGATCGTCGACATGAAGAACAATCTGTCGCGGGGCATCCGCAAGGCGTCGGACTTCCTCATGGCGCTGCAGTTGACGGGCGCCTTCAAGCGCGACTCGATGGCGAGTCTGCAGCTGCGCTTGCCCGTCATCGTGATCGGCGGCGGATTGACCGGCGTCGACACGGCGACCGAGTCGCTCGCGTACTACCCGTTGCAAGTCGAGAAGATCGCGGCGCGCTACGACGTCTTGTGCAAGCGTTTCGACGAGCCGATCGTGAGACGCTTCTTCAGCGACGAGGAGCAAGTCCATCTCGATGAGTTCGTAGCGCACGGCCACGAGGTCATCGCCGAGCGCCAACGTGCCCAAAGGGCTGGAAACAAGCCTGATTTCATCACTCTCGTCCAGAAGTGGGGCGGTGTGCGGCTCGTCTATCGCAAGCACCTGGAGGATTCGCCGGCCTACCGGTTGAACCACGAAGAGGTCGCGAAAGCGCTCGAAGAAGGCATCACGTTCGTCGAGTGCATGGCGCCGACCGAAGCGTTGCTCGACAAGCACGGCGCCGTGCGCGCGCTGCTCTTCGAGCGTCAGAAGAAGACCGAAGACGGCAAGTGGAAGGGCACCGGCGAGATCGTCGAGATGAAGGCCGCGAGCGTCCTCGTCGCTGCCGGCACGAGTCCGAACATCACGTACGAGCACGAACGTCCGGGTACGTTCCAGCTCGACAAGTGGAAGAGCTTCTTCAAAGTCGGCCGCGTCGATGCCGGGCAATTCACGCCCGTCGAAAAAGGCCGCGACACGAGCGGTGCCGCGTTTTTCACGTCGTACGCCAATGGCGCGAAGACCGTGTCGGTGTACGGCGACAACCATCCCGCGTACGCCGGTAACGTCGTCAAGGCGATGGCGTCGGCGCGCGACGGTTACGCCAGCGTCGTGCATGGGTTCGCGGGTCGCATCGCGGGACTGTCGCACACGCCGGCCGCGCTCGCCGAGCGTCGCCATGCCTGGCGCAAGCTCACGCAGAAGCTCGATTTCGAGCTGGAAGCGGTCGTGCACGAAGTCAATCGATTGACGCCGACGATCACCGAAGTCGTCGTGCACGCGCCCGCCGCCGCGCGTCGTTTCGAACCGGGCCAGTTCTACCGCCTGCAGAATTTCGAAGTGAACGCCGATGTCGTCGCTGGCTCGAAGCTCGCGCTCGAAGGTCTCGCTATGACGGGCGCGTGGACCGACCCGGCCAAAGGCTTGCTGTCGATGATCGTGCTCGAGATGGGTGCGAGCTCGCGCTTGTGCGCACTGCTCAAACCCGGCGAAAAAGTGGTCGTCATGGGCCCGACGGGAGCTCCGACCGAGATCCCCGAAGGCGAAAAAGTGATCCTCGCCGGCGGTGGACTCGGCAACGCCGTCCTGTTCTCGATCGGGCAAGCGCTGCGTGCGCGCGGCAACGAAGTCATCTATTTCGCCGCGTTCCGCAAAGGCGAGGACCTCTTCAAGCGCGAGGAGATCGAAGCCGCCGCCGACGTCGTCATCTGGTCGACCGACGGCGGTCACGAGATCGAACCGAACCGTCTGCGTCCGTACGACAAGCATTTCCGCGGCAACGTCGTGCAAGCGATGCTCGCGTACTCACGCGGCGAGCTCTACGAAACGCGCGTCGGCTTGGTCGAATGCGATCGCATGATCGTCATCGGTTCCGACCGTATGATGAACGCGTTGCGCGAGTCGCGCCACGGCGTGCTCAAGCCTTATTTGAAGGCCGATCACATCGCGATCGGATCGATCAACTCGCCGATGCAGTGCATGATGAAGGAGATCTGCGCGCAGTGTCTGTGCAAGCAGATCGATCCGGAGACCGGCAAGGAATTGCCGCCGGTGTTCTCGTGCTTCAACCAGGATCAGAAGCTCGACAACGTCGACTTCGAGAATTTGATGCAGCGCCTGAAGGCGAATTCGATCTCGGAGAAGCTCTCGAACCTGTGGCTCGACCACCTGGTGCACGAGGCGAAGCTGCCCATTTGGGCCACGCTCTGAAACGATTCGCGGTGGCGCGCGAGCGGACGCGAACTCAGGCCTGCAGATTCTCGAGCGCCAAGCGATAGCCTTCTCCGCGCACCGTCTGAATCGCGGGACGACCATGCAGGTCGAGCTTCTTGCGCAGACGCCCGAGGTGCACGTCGAGCAGATTCGTGCCCGGATCGTCGCGCATGTTCCACACGTCGAACAGCAGTTGTGCGCGCGACAACGTGGCGCCGGGCGCCTTGACCAACGCCAGCAGCAGATCGAACTCGCGCGGGGACAGGGCGACAGGTTGGCCACAGCGCTGCGTCTTGCGCCGCGCCAAATCCAACTTCAACTCGCCGACGCACAGGGGCGCGAGCGAGCGACGTCGACGCAGCACTGCTTCCATGCGCGCGAGCAGTTCATCGAACGAGAACGGCTTGACGACGAAATCATCTGCACCCAGGCGCAACCCGCGCACCCGTTCTTCGGGCGCGTCGCGCGCTGAGACGAAGATGACGGGGACTTCATCGCCCGCCTCACGCAACGCTGCAAGCATCTCCCAGCCGTTCTTCACGGGCATCGTGACGTCGAGCAGCACGATCCCGAAAAAACCGGGGCGCTGCTCGTTCATGAGCTGAATGGCTTGCGCACCGTCCTTGGCGATGGCGCATTCCACGCCGACGGAGTGGAGGAGCGCGGAGATGTACTGACGAACGTCGGGTTCATCATCGACGATGAGCACTCGAACGTTCAGGGCCGGCATAGTGGAGGTGGTCACCGAGGATGCGTTTCGCGATGTCGAACTCTGAAGTGAGTCGGCAGGCTAGCAGCCCCGCTGTGCGCCGGACAGTTCGGAAACACTCATCCGAGCCCTACTGAAGGGGGCGTTACCGGACACCTGTCCGAAGGTGTCGCTCGTACTAACGAATTCGTCAGCTGCCTCCGTGTCAGGAGCGAGCGCATAGCGCGCGGGCGATCCGTATCAGCGCGCGCTCATCGCCTCGCGCAATTCAGCGAGCAACAGCGCTTCGGACAAGCGCGAGCGCTCTTCTTTGTGATAACCGCGCACCCATTTTTTGCCGTCGACCAGGATGAACGGCACCGCTTGCTTGCCGGTCTCGTTCTCGAGCTTGTCCGCCGCCGCGGCGTCTTCGTCGATGTACACCTTGCGATGAGCGACGTCCTTCGATTGCATCCAACGATCGAGTCGTGAGCAGTCCGGGCAAGTGCGCGACGAGTACACGGCCAGATCGTGGCCGACGAGGAACGCGAGTTCGGAATTCATGGTTGGGCGCGTTGCAGAGGCTCGCAACGCGCACGAATCCTACACTGCGGTGCGCGCGCCCATCATCAACGTGGGGCGAGCAGTCGTCGAACCTTCCTCTTGATGCGGGTAAGCGCAGTTCGAATGCGTATCGGCGAAGCGGAGTAGATCGGCGAGCGTCGTCTTCGAAATCCGCTCGCGGAACGCGCTCGAAGCCTTCTTCCAATACTCGTGCATCGGGCAGGCGGTGGCGTCGTCGCACGTGTGCTGACCGAGCAGGCAGACGTTCTCCGGCCCGAGAGACTCCTGGGCTTCGACGATCTCGATGAGGCGCACTTCGGAAGCCGGCCGAGCCAATCGAAAACCACCCGAGCGACCGCGCTGACTCTGGATGATGCCCTTCGCGACCAGGGGCTGGAGCACCTTGCCGAGGAACGGGGCCGGCATACCGAGCTCTTCGGCGATCTCGCGGGCGAGGAACAGGCGACTGTCGGTGCTGCGGGCGAGATAGGTGAGTGCGCGGATCGCGTACTCGTTGGACCTGGACAACAAGGGAGCCTCCTTCGGCTGCGTTTGCACTGGCAGTCGTCGTTGGAGAGGACTCTTGTGAGAGGGTGAGTCCGTAGCGACTGCTCGGGATCGTATTCGCGAACCAGTGGGTCCTGGATTCACGGAATCCGGCGAACAGGCGGGCTTCTTTCGGACCGATCCAGCGCGGCCGCGAGGGAGCGCTATCCTCTGACACTCGATGCTGCTCACAGCCCTCTCGCTCTACCTCGCGACGCAATCGCTTCCGGGCGAACCGGCACTGCCGCGGGTGCTCGTCTACACCGTCTCGGCGGGCTTCGAGCACGCGGTCGTGAAGCGCCCGGGGCCGGACGAGCCGTCGCTGGTCGAAAGAGCGCTCGTTCGGTGGGGGGCGAAGAGTCAGGCCTTCACGGCCGTCGTCTCGCGTGACGCGAGCGCATTCGAAGCGGCGAATTTGGCGACGTTCGGGGCCGTGCTCTTCTACACGACGGGCGAGCTGCCGCTCTCCGATGAGCAGCGTGCGTCGCTTTTCGCGTTCGTGCGTCGCGGTGGCGGATTCGTCGGCATCCACAGCGCGACGGACACGTTCTATTCGATGCCGGAGTACGGCGAGATGATCGGCGCCTACTTCGACGGACACCCGTGGCACGAGAACGTGCGCGTGATCGTCGAAGATCGTGCGCACGCAGCGACGGCGCACTTCGGCGAGAACTTCGAGATCGTCGACGAGATATACCAATTCAAAGCGCCCTTCGCGCGGTCAGGTTGCCACGTCCTGCTGTCGCTCGATGCGACTCGCGTCGATGCGAAGCGCGACGGCGTGAAGCGCAGCGATGGAGACTTCGCGCTGGCGTGGACGAAGCCGTTCGGGTCCGGTCGCGTCTTTTACACGGCCCTCGGCCATCGCGAGGAAGTGTGGAGTGATCCGCGATTCGAAGCTCACGTCGTCGGGGGATTGCGATTCGCACTGCGCACGGAACCGCGCGTGAAGCTGGAGGCGGCCGACGAGAAACGCCGCGAGAGTGCGCTCGAGGTCGGCGGTGATGCGCGCACAGGTCACGCGATTTTCAGTCGCGAATCGGGCCCGATGTGCGCGCGCTGTCACGTCGTGAATGGTGCAGGTGCGAGCGTCGGGCCGGACCTGTCATCCGTCGGGCGACGTCTGACGCGCGAAGACATCGTCGACTCGATCCTCGCACCGTCGGCATCGATCACGCACGGCTTTGGTGCGACGACTCTCGAGTTGAACGACGGAACGAGCGTGTTCGGTCGCGTCGTTCGTACGACGCCTGAAGCTGCGACTCTCGTCGACTCCGCAGGCACGGCGCGCGTTTTTCCGAGGAATCTCGTCAAGTCGAATTCCGCGAGCAGCGTATCCGCGATGCCCAATGGGCTGGCCGCGACGCTCACGAACGAAGAGTTCCGCGATCTGGTTGCGTACGTATGCACGCTCAAAACGCCGCCCGAGTTGACGAAGTAGTCGCGGGTCCGTTGTGCTGCAGGAGTCGATCGCATGAAGTTGCGACCTACTCGCTGGAACGACCCCATCCCTCTTTGCGCTCGAGCACACTTGGCCGCCACGCTGCAGTTGCATCGAAACTGACGTTTCCACTCCGCGCAACTAGACACACTTCGCCGCCACGCCCACCTCACCGGAACTGACGCTTCCATTCCGACCTGGAGCCGCACTCGGTCGCCGGGCCAGCACACTTGGCCGCCACGCC
>JAWXBU010000186.1:0-10268 GCA_034440255.1 Planctomycetota bacterium
GAATTCTGTCAAGAGAAGAAAAGGGGCGTGGCGGCCAAGTGTGCTGGCCCGGCGGCCAAGTGTGCTGGCCCGGCGGCCAAGTGTGCTGGCCCGGCGGCCGAGTGTGCTGGCCCGGCGGCCAAGTGCGGCTCGATGTCGGAATGGAAACGTCGGTTCCGATGGTACTGGGCGCAGCAATCGAATGTGCTCGTGCGCAGGAATGTCGTGTGGTCTTGGCTCGGCTTCTGGCCAGTGTCACGGCGCGAGCTTCACGCGCACCGCGAACATCAATTCGGCATCGCCTGACAAGGATGTCTTTGCCAAGGTGCCCATCTCTGCACTGGGCAAACCGCGAAACACTTCCTTGTCGTTCAGCTTGACGACGACCTCTTTCTTCAAGTCCACCAACTTCTCGTCGAGCAAGACTTCGAGGCCCTTCGCGTCCTTGTCGCACGTCACGACGACTTCGTTCTTCGTCTTGTCGACATCCGCGACGACGATCGCGCCCACGACCGGCCGATCCCACCACAGCCAGTAGAACTGCCTCTTCCACGCGAGCGCCGGCTGCCACACGACTTTCGTCGGCCGCGTGTCGCGCACGCGCTTCTCGATCTTGGCCAGGAGCGCACTCATTCCGCCCGGCGGAAGATCGTGTTGTCGCGACGGCACTTCCCAATACTCGTGCACGAATCCGCCCCAACGTTTCTGGGCCTCACCCAATCTGAGCGCACCGATGCGATTCGTTTCAGGCGGCACATTCGGATCGTCATCGCTCTGGTAGATGACGATCGGAACGTTGCGCAAGTTGGGCACGACACCGGGCGCGATGTCCGTTGGTTTTCCGTCGGTGCCCATGTACGGCGTCGGAGCACCGGCCGACGCCGCCAACGCCGCGACACGATCCGCATGATGTGCGCCCATCGTCCACGTGCCGTAGCCGCCCATCGAGTGGCCCGAGAAATACACGTGATCCATGTCGATCTTCCACGTGCGCAGCGCGGCCTCGACGAGCTGCACGACGAATTCCTCGGTGCCTGAATCCGTCCAACCGTGTTCTGTCTTCTCCAGTACTTCAGGACAGATCATCAACCAATCGAGCTTACTCGCGGCACCCGAATAGACGCCTTGGGCAGACGACGCATCACCGGAACCCTTGCCGCCGCCGTGCAGCGCGAGCAGCAGTCCCTTCGGATTGCCCGTTTCGCCGCCGACGATGAAGAGACCGCGTTTTTCCTTCTCGAACCACCAATTGCTGCCGCTCTTCTTCTCGAGCTTGCGGCCCTTCTTCGCGACGTCCAAGAGCTTCGCGGTCACAGATTGGATGTCTTTGGGGGACGCGAGAGAAATCGTTTCGAGCTCGCGAATGCGCGCATCGAGATCATCGAAGTTGCTGCCGAAGCGCGGTGCCGCGAAGACGGCCTCGAAGTTCGGCTTCGCGTCTTTCGTTGTCGGCTTCTGTTGGGTCGGTTCAGTGAGCGAAGCGACCAGAGCCAGTGCGAGGGGGAGCATGTTTGCCTACTCGAGAGGAGTCGGTGGAGGCGCCCACACTAATCGTTGACCTCGCGACGCGCACACCGAACGATTCAGGAATGAGAACTGCCGCCTTGCTCGCGATCGTCTTGTGCTCTGCCTGCCGAACCGTCTGCACCGACGATGCGGCACATTCCGTCGACACCGGCTCGATCGAACACGTCGTTCGCGAGCAAGAAGCTGCGTGGAATCGCGGCGACATCGATGGGTTCATGCGCGCCGGCTATCTGCGCTCAGCTGAACTCACTTTCTACTCCGGCGGCTCCGTCACGCACGGTTTCGATCCGGTGCTCGCGCGCTACACGAAACGCTACAAGTCCGAAGGCAAAGAGATGGGCAAGCTCGCCTTCACCAAGCTCGAAGTCCTGCCTCTCGCCGACGACGTTGCGCTCGCACGCGGTCGCTGGGACCTCGATTTCGCGGCCGAAAAAGACGTCGGCGGACTCTTTTCACTCGTCTTCCGGCGCACGAGCGACGGCTGGCGCATCGTGCACGATCACACGAGCGTCGACGGCTGATCGATCACTTGTGATCGGCCAGGTAGCCGACGCTGGGTTTCTTGAGCGCGTGTGCTTCGAGATCCTTGACGAGATAGTCGTAGGCTTCGTCGACCGAGTCCGTGCGGAAGAACAAATTCACGTCCTCGGGCGAAATCGTGCCGTACTTCACCATCGGCTCGAGGTTCAAGATCTCGTCCCAGTACTCGGTGCCGAACATGACGATCGGCAAATGCTTCTTGATCTTGAGTGTCTGCACGAGCGTCACGACTTCCATGAATTCGTCGAACGTGCCGAAGCCGCCGGGCATCACGACCATGGCCTTGGCCAGGTAGCTGAACCAGAACTTGCGCATGAAGAAGTAATGGAACTCGAACGCGAGGCGACGCGTGATGTACGGATTGTCCTGCTGTTCGAAAGGCAGCGAGATGTTGAGACCGATGTTCTCGCCCTTGGCTTCCGAAGCTCCCTTGTTCGCAGCTTCCATGATCCCCGGACCGCCGCCGGAGCACACAACGAAGCGTCGGTCGGTACCGGACAGACTCTTCGACCACAACGTCAAGCGTCGTGCGAGCTCGCGCGTGTCCTCGTAATAGCGCGACATCTTCAGACGCATCTCGGCGCGATCGAGGTTCGCGTTCGCCTTCTTCGCGGCCTCGAGCTCGATGAGCGCGACCTCGCGTGACGGAATGCGCGCCGAACCGAAGAACACGATCGTGTCCTTCACGCGCAACTCGGCGAAGCGCGCCTGCGGTTCGACGTACTCCGAGATGATGCGCAGGATCCGCGCCTCGGGGCTCTCGATGAAGCTCTCGTTCTTGTACGCCTTGACGGCGCGGAAGCGGCTCTCGGTCATGGACGCTCTGTATTCGTAGCGGAGGGACGGCGGACTGGGGTTCATCGACGCGAGCGCGTGGTCTACTCAGGCGCCGCGAAGGGCCGAGATCCTAGCCTTCGCAAAGTTGGGACGATGAGTCACACGACGGATTCGCAGCACGTCGACGTCGAAATGCCCGTCGCCGCATGACGAGCCAAGGTTGCGCGAACTCGATCGAGGCGGCGGTGCGCGAAATCGACGGTGTCTTGCGCGCGGAAGATTCGTTTGGAGCACGCAGCTCGAGCGTCGCGATCGACCCGGAGCGCCTATCGCGTGCAGATCTCTCGCGTCGCATCGCAGCTGTGCTTTCACCACTCGGATATCGAATTCCCGAGGGTGCCGACACGTCGGCGAGCCTCGCGAACGACCTCGAATTCGCGCGATGAATCGGCCGTCCTCGTGCTCGTCGACGGTCACATCGCCGCCGCGTTGGGCCTCGTCGACGAACCGCCGCCGACCAGCGCCGCCGCCGCAGTACGCACACTGCGCGAACAAGGCTTCCAGGTGCTCGTCCGGTCGGTGATCGCCGCGCCCCCCGTCGAGCGCATGCGCACGACGCTGGCGATCGATTGCGCCGGTAGCGAACTCTCGCCCGAAGGCAAGAGGCGCGAGTTGTCCACACTCCAGCGTGCCGGTCACCGCGTCGCGATGATCGGGGACGGAATCAACGACGCGCTTGCACTCGCCACCGCATTCACCGGTTTCGCTTTCGGCGCTGAAGCCGACGTCGCCGTCCACACAGCCGGCAGCACGATCCTGCGCGACGACCCCGAGGCCGTGCTCCCCCGCATGCGGCCCGCCCGTGCGACGCTGCGTATCATCGGCCCAAACCTCACGTGGGCGCTCGCTTACAACGTGCTTGCGATCCCGATCGCGACAAGAGCCTTCGATCGCATGCTCGGCGGGGCGCTGCCTTCAGGTTTGGCCGGCGACGCGATGTCGTTCTCGAGCTTGGCCGTCGTGCTCGACAGCTTGCGTTTACCGAAAAATTGCTGAGCGCGAATCAGTCCTCGTCCTGGCCCTTTTTCAGCTTGTCTTGCGCCTTCTTGAACAGGTCGTCGAGGCGCGACTTCTTGCCGCGTTCTTCCTCCAACGCGTTTTCGAGCTTTTCCGCTCCACTCTGATTGCGTCCGCTCACTCTCTTTTGTGCTGACGCCCATTTATCGCCACCTACGGACGTTTCGGACTGCTCGGTACGCATCACGCGCGACGTCAACACGTCGACCGTCAACTTCGCGGAGCAGCACGGACACGTCACTTCGATTTGTTTGTTCGTCATGGATCACCGGAATCGTCGAGGACCTTTGCGCCGGATACGAGTTTCCCGAACTTTGCCTGACGTTTCTACGTCCATCGCACGTTCTCTCATCTGCATGGGACGGCAACCGTAACTCCCTACGGAGCCGCGCCTAGATCCGACGAAAGCCCGCTCGCCATGAGAACCCAAGACCCTCCCGTCCAACTCAAGAAACTGCCCCCCGCTTCCTTTCGGGTGCGCGATCGCGAGTTGCCGCAACGCCTGCTCGGAGCTTTGCTCTGGATCGCGCTCTTCGTGATCCTCTGGAAAGTCGGAGCTCAGTGATGCCCACTCGCAACGAAGCCGAAGAGCTCGGGACCTTGCCTAGTACGGTCGCGGGCTGACGAGAAAGACGCGCGTTGCCGCGTCGCGGATTCGGGCGCGAAGCCCGCGCACACAGAGTGGCGCGCCCCTTGTCGCCAGCACCTCCGGCCGATTCGAAAGTGCAGTTCGCGCAAGCTGCTGAGTTCGAGACTCATCGGTTCGATCGAGTTACCATGCGCGCATGAAATCGCGCCGATTCGCCATCCTTTCGCTTCCGGTCTTCCTCTGCATCGCCTGCGGTGAACCGCCGCGCGTGATCACTTCTCCAGCCCCGACGGCGGCTTCTACCTCTGCGACCGCTCGAACCGATCCGTTGAGCACGATGAGTGCTCCGCCGCTCGCGCCCGGTGCAGAGAAAGCGCCGCTGCCGCCGTCTCATCCGCCCATCGACGGCGTGCTGAAGCCACTCGTCTTCAAGGTGCCCACGGGGTGGGTGTCCGAGACGCCGGGTTCGGCGATGCGGCGCGAGCAGTATCGATTGGAGAAACAAGGCGCGGACACGAACGACGCGACGGTGACCGTGCAAGTGTTCGGCGTGAAAGACGGCGGCGCGCTCGAAGCGAACCTCGATCGTTGGGCCGGTCAGTTCAAACAGCCGGACGGGAAAGCGCCGCGCGACGCGATGAAACAATCGAATCGCAAGCTCGGCCCCGCGAACGTGATCGACCTCGACATCACCGGAACGTACGCGCTCGACGAGCGCGCGATGGGCGGCACGAAAACGTACAACGAGCCCAACTGGCGCATGCTCATGTCGTGGATCCAGAGTCCGACCGGGAATTACTACGTCAAGGTGATCGGGCCAGCGGCGACGGTCGCGCACTGGGAGCCGAGCTTTCGCACGTTCGTCGACAGCGCTGCGAACTGAGTCGGCGTCACAGTCCGCGCCGCCACTCGGGCGTGAACGCGGCGCTCTTCGGATCAGCGATCACGTGATCGAGGGCGGCCACGATCTTCACTTTGTCGCGCGGCAGGTTTCCGGCGAGCGCCAAGTAGTTGCTGGCGTGGTTCGAACGGAACACCGAGCCTTCGAGTTCGAGCCCAGAGACGAACGTGCGCAGCTCGCGTGCCAGCTCGAGCGGTGACAAGTCGTCGACTTCACCGCGCTGGGCCTCTTCGAAGAGCGGCGTGCCTTCGACCGGCGTCATCACGAGCGTGCTGACGAATCGCGGCTGGATCGCGTTCACGACGTCAGCCGACGCGCGCGCGTGAGCGTCGCTTCCCGCTCGATTGCCGGCGCCGAGGAGGATCATCGTCGACAGCTTGACGCCGGCCTCGTGCGCCTTGCCGGCGACACGAATCATCTCGGCCGCGTCGACGCCCTTCTCGAGTCGCGCGAGCACTGCGTCGTGACCCGATTCGATCCCGAGGTAGTAGAGCGACAGGCCTGCATCTCGCAGACGCTTCATCTCGTCGACCTTGCGCACTTGCAGCGCCTGCGGCGACGCATAGCAACTGACGCGCTGCAAGTCGGGCAATGACGCGCGCAAACGCGCCAAAAGTGTTGCGAGAAAGGCCTCTTTCGCGATCAACGCGTCGCCGTCCGCAAGGAACACCTTGCGCACCGGCGCGAGGTGCTGCGCCGCCCATTCGATCTCGCGCGCGAGCTCGTCGATCGGCCGCACACGAAACCGCTTGTCGCGGTACATCGCGCAGAACGTGCAGCGGTTGTAGCTGCAGCCGATGGTCGCCTGCAGGATCAGGCTGTCGGCTTCGGACGGCGGCCGGTAGAGAGTGCCTTCGTAGTGGATCACGGGCCCCGAGTGTAGGTGCTTCGGCGCCTTTGCGAGACTCGGCGTAGATTGGCGGCGATGAAAGCCACTCGAATTGCGTTCGTCCTCGCGTTGATCGCAGCCGGTGCACGAGCTCAGAGCCTCGAACACGCCTACGTCGTCGACTCAGGCTTCGTCGCTGACCCACTTGATTCGGCGGACATCACGATCGGATTCGAGGTCGAGATCCCGAACGCGAGTTGGTTGCGATTGCGGTTCTCGGACATCGACATCGCGAGCAGTGCGAGCTTGCGCATCGTTTCGCTCGCAGACGGAGCCGTGCAAACGCACTCACAGCGCACGGCAGAGGAATGGAACTTCACCAGCGCCTACTTCAACGGCTCGTCCGTGTGGGTCGAAGTGCTCGCGCAGCCGAACTCGGGATCCTCGCGCGTCCGACTCGAGTCGGTGACGAGCGGCATCCCGATTCCTCCGGCTCCTTCGCAATGCGGCCCCACGGACGATCGCGTTTTCTCCAGCGATCCGCGCGTCGGCCGATTGCAACCGAGCACTTGCACCGCGTTCCTCGTCGACCATTGCAGTCGGGCGTTGATGACGGCCGGTCACTGCACCGGCGGTTACAATGTCGTCGAATTCAACGTGCCCATCTCGAGCGCTGGCGGCAACGCCGTTCATCCGCCGCCGTCCGATCAGTACGCGGTCGATTTCGTTTCGCTGCAATCGAGCGTCGTCGCCACCGGATCGGATTGGGCCATCTTCGGTTGCTTCGCGAATCCGAACACCGGCAAGACGCCGTTCGAGGCTCAGCAAGTGGCTTTCGTGCGGCAAAACCCGCCACTTTTCGATGCGACGCTGCAGATGCGCGTCACCGGTTTCGGCAACGATCTCACGCCGCCGAGCGCGAACTTCGCGCAACAGACGCACGCCGGTCCGTACTTCAACGTGTCGGGCAATATCGTGCGCTACCTGGCCGACACGACGGGCGGCAACTCGGGCTCGCCGGTGATCCTCGAAGCGAACGGCAAGGTGATCGCGATCCACACGAACGGCGCGTGCGACGTAGGATTCACGAACGCCAACTACGGCACCTCGCTGGCGAACACGGGGCTGAATGCGGCGCTGAACAATCCGCTCGGCGTCCTGTCGTGCAATGGCACGTGGAGCACGACCTGCAACGCCCAGGTGAATTCACAGGGATGCACGCCGCAGATCGGTGCGATCGGTATTCCGCGCGTGAGCGGCGGTGCGGGCAGTTTCTCGATCCGTGCGACGAGCGTGATCAATCAACAGAGTGGCCTCCTCTTCTACGGCATCAACTCTGCGCTCCAACCCTTCCAAGGCGGGACGTTGTGCGTCGCAGCACCCCTGACGCGCACGCCGATCGCGAACTCGGGCGGCAGTGCGAGTGGACTCGATTGCACGGGCGTGATCGCGTTCGACATGGGCGCACGTCTCGCCGCCGGTGTGGACCCGCGCCTGCACGTCGGTGCGACGATCTTCGCTCAATGGTGGACGCGCGACGCGCTTGCGACGCCGTTCGGAACCAATCTCTCGAACGCGATTCGTTTCACGATCGGGCCGTGAAATCGAGCGGATGACCGCGCCCGGATCGAACCGCGCGCACGGTACCGCGTGCTCGAACACCCTGATTTCGTGCGGTTCCGCGCATAGGCGAAAGCTGATTCGCCAGCGAACACGCTTCTCCGCACAGTGAATTACAGATCTCTTCGTCGGCTTGACGATTGCCGGCGATCCCCCGTCCGGAACTCACATCGGTGCCGACGATCGTTCCGAATCTGCTCGCGCCCGGCGAAGCGTTCGGGCTCCATCGCTCGGCGTGCCGCCCACTGGCTTGCTCGCGCGCGAGCAGAACACCTCCCCGGGCGCGGGCCTGCGGTCGTGATGGACTACTTCAGGCAGTGATCGTGGCCACGAGCGACGCGTTCACTCGTCGTCGGATGCAGCCGGCGCCTTCTTGCGCGTCGCTTTTTTCTTCGCGGGCGCTTTCTCGGCGGCCGGAGCCTTCGCTGCAGCCGGAGCCTTCTTCGCACCACGCGCCGGCTTTTTCTTCTTCGAGCTCGGGCCGAGCGCGCGACGATCGGCGAGCAGCGTGATCGCGTGTGCGAGCGTGCAATCTTCGACGCTCGTGCCTTTCGGCAGCGACGCGTTCGTCTCGCCGTCGCTCGCGTACGGACCGTACTTGCCGTCCTTGATGACGATCGGCGTGCCGCTCGTCGGATCGACGCCCAGCTCTTTCAGCGGCGGCGCAGCCGGTCCACGGCCGCGACCCTTCTTCGGGATGGCGAAGATCGCTCGTGCCTCGACGAGCGTGATCGTGAGCAACTGATCTTCGTTCGTCAGGCTGCGCGTCTCGGGTTTCTCTTGGCCGGGCACGACTTTCTCGAGGTACGGGCCGAAGCGCCCCGGTCGCGCGGTGACGATCGAGCCATCCTCTTCGACACCGAGTTTGCGCGGCAAAGACAGCAGTTGCAGCGCTTGCTCGAGATTCACCGTCTTCGGCGACATCGTCTTGAACAGTGAAGCGCGCTTCGGCTTCGGGCCGTCTTTCTCCTCGGGATCTTCGCCGAGTTGCACGTACGGACCGAAGCGACCGATGCGCAGATACACGGACGAGCCGTCCGGGCCTTGACCCAACGGCTCTTCGGCTTTGCCCGCGGCTGCGAGCAATTCGAGCGCCTTCGGAATCGTGATCTCGTCCGGCGCGAGACCTTCGGGAACGCTGGCACGCACGCCCTCGCACTCGATGTACGGGCCGTAGCGACCGACACGCAGCGAGATCGGCTTGCCCTCGTGAACACCGAGCGGAATCGTGTTCACGACGCGCGGGTCGATCTTCTCGGCGCGGGTCGTGACGATGTTCTTCAGACCCGGTTGATTGCCGGACCAGAAGTTCGCGAGGAACACGTTGCGGTCGAGTTCGCCGCGCGAGATCTGGTCGAGTCGCTCTTCCATCTCGGCCGTGAAGCCGTAGTCGACGAGCGCCGGATCCAGATCCTGCATCAAGTGCACGACGGCGAACGCGAGCGGCGTCGGCACGAGCGCTTGACCGCGCTTCACGACGTACTCGCGATCCGTGATCGTGCCGATGATGCTCGCGTACGTCGACGGACGGCCGATGCCGAGCTCTTCCATCTTCTGCACGAGCGCAGCTTCGGTGAAACGCGCCGGCGGCTTCGTCGTGTGACCGAGCGGCTCGCTCGATTCGACTCTCGCGCGGTCGCCCTTCACGAGCGGCGGCAGGACGACGTCTTTCTCCTCGAGCTCGGCTTCGGGCTCGTCGGTGCCCTCGACGTAGGCGCGCAAATAGCCCGGGAAAAGCACGGTTTTCCCGCGTGCGACGAGATCCGCTTTGCCGCCGTTCGAGAGCGGCGCTTGAAAGCGCGCCGTCACGCTCTTCATGCGCGCGTCGACCATCTGCGACGCGACGGTGCGCTTCCAAATGAGCTCGTACACGGCCGATTCGTCGCCGCCGACTTCCGCTCCGACTTCCTTCGGAAAACGGAAGTGATCGCCGGCCGGACGGATGGCTTCGTGCGCTTCTTGAGCGTTGCGCGACTTGCCGGTCCACGTGCGCGGAGTCGCAGGCAAGTACTCCTTGCCGTACTCGCGCGTCACGAGTTCGCGCGCTGCTTGAATCGCTTGCGCTGACAGCGAGATGCTGTCGGTACGCATGTACGTGATGTAACCGTTTTCGTAGAGGCGCTGCGCGGCCTGCATGGCGCGTTTCGCAGCCATGCCGAGCTTGCGACCGGCCTCTTGTTGAAACGTCGACGTCGTGAACGGAGCTTTCGGCTTCGAACCGTATTCGTCTTCTTCTACGGACGTCGCGAGAGCGACCGCGCCGTTCAAACCCGCGGCCAGTTTCTGTGCGCGCGCCTCGTCGAGGATTTGCGCCTTCGAATTCGCGTTGAGCTTGCCGTCGGGCCCGAAATCGCGGCCCTGCGCGAGCGTCACGCCGTCGAGCGCTGTCACTTCGGCTGGGAACGACGTGCCTTCGTGCTCGAGCACGA
>JAWXBU010000187.1:0-20044 GCA_034440255.1 Planctomycetota bacterium
GCTCCGATCGGCGCGTAGGTCATGCGACCTTGCGCGAGCACGCGACCGTTTGCGAGCACCAGCGCCGGAGCCGTCGTGAATGGAGCCGTCGACGCATTCTTCAGGCGCACGACATGGCGTGCCTTCGGTGCGTTTAGTTGTCGCGCTATGTCGACTGCGCGTTCGTCTTGAAGGCCCAAGTTCGCGTCCGCCGGGGGCGCGAGCGGCACGTCGAGTCGGTAGATGTCGCGGTACTCGCAGTCGTACGTCGCGATGGGGAGGACCATGCGTTCGCCTTTCGCGAGCGTCACGTGCTGCACTGTGAAAATGAACAAATCTTCAGCGTTTTGGCCCTTTTCGTCGACCTGCGGCCCTGATCGAGACGGCCCGCCTTCTTCCACGAAACCTGCTGATTGGGACATCACCGAATTCGAAAGCCCGTTCGAGATACGCATGTCGACGCGCTGATGCGCGCTCACCTGCGCCATCTCGTTCTGGAGTGAGATCGGATCATTCAGTCCCTTGAACTCGAACTTCGGCACGCCGATCACGAGGTTCACCGTGACGTCCGCGAGGTCGATCAAGTCGTTCACGAGCGTCCCTTGCAGGTGAACTTTCGCTTTGCCGGCACCGTCGATGTCGACTTTGTACGACGGAATCCAACGCAGACCCATCTGCACGTACACGACGCCGACGCGCGCATCTGCTCCGGCACCGTCGACACGCAACGTGAGTCGTTCGCGCTCGACTTCGCGCAGGAGTTTGTTCTCGAACACGCCGTTGATGGAAAGATCGCGCACGGAATCGAACGGAATCGCGCGCGTGCTCGAGCCCGTCTCCAACAGGAACAGCGCACTCTTCTGCGTGACGTTCTTGTCCACGATCTTCGGTATCGCGAGCAACTTGCCCGAGATCGGATCGGCCGCCTTTTCCAGGCCGATCGGCTTCAAGTAGACGACCGCCTGCTTGTTCACGTTCGCTTCGACGATCTGCTGGAAGTCCAGTGCCTCGACCGACTCCGTGACCTTCGATCGTCCCGCGACGACGTTCACGATCTTGGCTCCGCCTGTCGCGTACGGCCAAAACGTGCCGAGCACCGGCATGGGTAATTCGTCGAGCACGACCTGCGCGCCCGCCGCGAGCGCCTCTTCGCGAACGACGTACGCGTGTCCGTCCTTGAACGCCGTCACTTCACGCACGGGGAGCCGATTCGCGCTCTGAGCGCGGATCGATCCGCCCAACGCCACGATCACGAAAACGAGCTGAACGAGAGCAGTCGACTGCGAGCGCATGCACAACGCCTCTCTGGAGGGGACTTGCGCCGACCCGAGCAGCCGCCGCTTCAGGAAGTAGAGGGACGCGCGGGCGAGACTGCAAGCTGCGACCGTGCGACCGCCGTGACTCGAACTCGCGTCGACGCGAACCCGACACTCGCTCCGCTCACGTCTCGTCGTCGCCGCCCAAGACCGCCAAGAACGCCTTCTGCGGAATGTCGACGTTGCCGATTTGACGCATGCGCCGCTTGCCCTCTTTTTGCTTCTCGAGGAGCTTGCGTTTGCGCGTCACGTCGCCGCCGTAGCACTTCGCAGTGACGTCCTTGCGCAGCGCACTGATCGTTTCGCGAGCGATGATGCGCGAGCCGACGGCTGCTTGCAGCGCGATCTCGAACAAGTGGCGCGAGATCTCCTTGCGCATCTTCTTGATTGCGTTTCGGCCGCGGAATTCGGCCTGATCCTTGTGCACGATCGACGTCAACGCGTCGACTTCCTTCGTGTTCACGAGGATGCGCAGCTTGACGAGGTCGCTCGGCTTGAACTCGCTGATGTCGTAGTTGAGCGTGCCGTAGCCGCGCGTCGAACTCTTCAGCTTGTCGAAGAAGTCGTAGATCAGTTCGGCGAGCGGAATGTCGTAGAGCAACTGCACGCGCGTCGGCGACAAGTGTTCTTGGCGCACGTACGTGCCGCGGTGATCCGCACCGATCTGCATCACGTTCCCGATGTACTCCGTCGGCACCATGATCGAAACGCGCGCGTACGGCTCGAGGATCTCTTCGTACTGATCCGGATTCGGCAGCTGGCCCGGCGAGTTGATCACCTCGAGCGTGCCGTCCTTCTTCCTGATCTTGTACGTCACCGTCGGCGCCGTCTGGATCATGTCGAGATCGTGTTCGCGCTCGAGGCGCTCTTGCACGATCTCCATGTGCAGCAGTCCGAGGAAGCCGCAGCGGAAGCCGAAGCCCAGCGCTTCCGACGTCACCGCTTCGAACGAGAACGACGAATCCGACAGCGACAACGTCGCGAGGCCCTCGCGCAAACCTTCGAAATCACCGGTATTCGTAGGGAAAAAGTCCGCGTACACCATGTGCATCGGCGGACGATAGCCCGGCAGCATCGCGACCTTCGGCCCTTTGTAGAGCGTCATCGTGTCGCCGATGCGCACGTCGCCGAGCTGCTTGATGTTCGAGATGAAGTAACCGACGTCGCCCGGCCCGAGCACGCCTGCGCGCTTCATCGACGGCGTGAAGCGACCGAGCTCGACGGCTTCGTACACCTTGTCGGTGCCGAGCATGTGGATCTGCTCGCGCTCCTTGATCGTGCCGTCGACGACGCGCAAGTACACGATGATGCCGCGGTACTCGTTGTAGACGGCGTCGAAGATCAGGCAGCGCAGCGGCGCATCAGGTTTGCCCGACGGTTCGGGGATCTTTTCGACGATGCGGTCGAGCAGCTCGGGTACGCCCATGCCGGATTTAGCCGACACGCGGATCGCATCCGACGCGTCGATGCCGATCGCGTTCTCGATCTCTTCGCACACGATCTCGGGACGCGCGTGCGGCAGATCGATCTTGTTGATGACCGGCAGCACGTACAGGTTGCCTTCGACAGCAAGATAGGCGTTCGCGACGGTCTGCGCTTCGACGCCTTGCGATGCATCGACGAGCAGCAGCGCGCCTTCGCACGCTTGCAGCGACTTTTGTACTTCGTAGTTGAAGTCGACGTGACCGGGCGTGTCGATCAAATTGAGCTCGTACTTCACGCCCTTGTACTCGTGGTACACGGTGACGGCCGACGCTTTGATCGTGATGCCGCGCTCGCGCTCGAGATCCATCGAGTCGAGCAGTTGAGCGCGCATGTCGCGCTTGTCGACCGCGCCGGTCACTTCGAGCATGCGATCGGCGAGCGTCGACTTGCCGTGGTCGATGTGCGCGATGATGCAAAAATTGCGGATGTATTTGCTGTCCACGAGTGCCTGCCCCGATCGATTGGGCCGAAGAGAATACTCGGAACGAGCACGGATGCGAAGGCGCGAATGGCCGATCCGGCCGGGTCAGCGTCGCGCCGGCGGAGCACGCATGACCGCGAGAAGTGCCTTCTCGATCTCGGTCCTGCGGTTGTCGTCATTCGGACACACGACGGCGTCGTCGCCGAAACCGGAGTGAGCCAGGAACTTGAGCGTGAGGTCGCCGCGACGTTTCGTGCGCTCGTCCGCAGCGTTTTCGAGCACCCAGCGCACGATCGATCCGGTCGCAGCTGCTGCGCGAGCGCTGTCTGCGGAGAGCGTCGGATGGACGCGGCCTTCGACGATCAAAGCACCGCGGATGATTCCCGGCGCGCGCGACGCGAGGTCGAATGCGAGCCAGGAACCGGTCTGTTGCGTGGCGAAGAAGACGCGCTCGCGATCGACGACGCCATCTTCGCATGCAGCGTTGATTTCTGCGATCAACGACGATTCGTACGTTCCGGGGCGGTTCGCGAAATCGGCGACCGAGTCGACCCACACAGCGCGCTTCGAGGACGCTTCACCGGACAATCGGTGCGGCGTCGGTTCGAGCAAAGCGAAGCCGTTTTCGTCCGCGAGACCCTGCCAATCGATCGCGAGCGGATCGCCGTACGTTTCGTCGCGCAAGACGACGACGAGAGCCAGTCCGCGCGCGGTGCCCGATGATCTCGGAACGTACCGGCGCGCGGGCGCCGATTCACGGCGCGAATCGGCGCGCATGCGTTCGAGCAGTGCCGCGCCGCGCGGATCGACGCGCAGCAGTGCGATCTCCGTGTCGTGCTCGATCACTTCGAGCAACGTCGGCGAGGACCCCGCGCCGAAATCCGCTGCGCGCGCCAGCCACTCGAGCGCTTTGTCGACTTGACCCGCCGACGCCTGCGCGCAGGCCAAGTTGTACGCGCAGACCGCGTCGCGCGGACGCGAGGACAGGCAGGTCTGGAACGCGTTCGAAGCTGCGACGAGGTCGTTCGCTTGCAACGCGGTGATTCCGCGTTGGAACGAGCGCTCGTAGTCGGGCCTCCACATCGGTTGCGACAGCGCGAGCAATTCGAGAGCTTCCGCGTGCGACCATTCGACCGTGGGTGGAGCTTGTGACACTTCCGACGCGGGCAGCGGCGCGACGCCGGCTTCTACGAGCATTGCTTCGGCTTCGGCAGCGCGGCCTTGTCGCCGGCGCACTTCGGCCAGGGCAGTCAGCGTTCGGTGGCGAGCGTCGAAATCGGGCACGAACGCATTCTGTTGCAGAGCCAATGCGCTCTCGAAACTCTGCGAGGCTCCATCGAGCGAGCCCAGGCCGAACTGCGCGTGACCCAAGTTCTCGACGACGCGCTCCGCGGAATAGCCGGCAAAGTCCGGTATTTTCAGCTGAATATCGTGCGCTCGTTCCAAGTTGTCGCGGGCCGAAGCGAAGTCACCGCCGCGCAAGGCCGCTTCACCGAGTGACGCGCGGATCACGGCCTGGTCGCCGACGGGGGCGAGCTTCGAACCGGCGAGCGATGCCAAGGCGCGCTTCAAGATCGGACGCGCTCGCGCGATGTCGCCGCCCTCGAGATGCATCGAGCCGATCGAGTGAATCGTGCGCGCTGTGTCGGCGTGATGCTCGCCGAGCTCGCGTTGGCGAATCGCGAGCGAGCGATCCATCAGTGCGATCGCCTTGTCGCTCGCGCCGAAGTTCGAATACACGCGACCTAGAGCTTCGAGCAGCGCCGCACGCACGAGCGGACGATCGTTGAAGTCGCCGTCGGCTCTGCGCGAGCCGCGTTCGAGGATCTCGGCGGCGCGCATCGAGTCGGATTCCCGTCCGGCAGTGCGGAACAAGTCGACGAGGAAATCCGTTACGCGCCGACTCGTGTGCGCTTGGCTCAGCGCTTCCGTCGCTGCGTACTCGGCGCGATCGCGCTCGCCGCGAATCGACTTGTTCGCGATCGCGAGTCCTGTCGGCAAGCCGATCGCGATGATCGCCGCCAGCGCGATCGCCGACGCGAGAGCCGGTCGCCGTTTCGTGAAACGCCACGCGCGCTCGGTGACGCCGACGGGGCGAGCTCGAACCGGCTTGAACTCCAAGAAACGCTGCAAATCAGCCGCGAAATCGTCCATCGATTCGTAGCGCCGCGCCGGATCCTTCTCCAGCGCGGTCGCACAAATCGCTTCGAGATCTCGCGGCAATTCGGAATCGAAGCGGCGCGGTGAAGGAGCCTCGCGATCGGCGATCGCAGCTAGAACTTGCGCCGCATTCGATCCGTCGAACGGAGTTCGCAGGGTCAGCAATTCGAACAGCGTCACGCCCAACGCGAACACGTCCGATTGCGCCGTCGCGGCCTTAGCGTTGCCGCGCGCGACTTCCGGCGCGACGTAATGCGGCGTGCCGGCGAAGTCGCCCGTGCGCGTGAGGCTCTGCTCGTCCTCGACGTGCGCGAGGCCGAGATCGAACACGAGAGCGCGTCCAGTTCCGTCGACGATGATGTTCGCCGGCTTCACGTCGCGATGCACGATGCCCTGCGCGTGCAAGTGCGCCAGCGCGCGCGCCGCATCGATGACGAGACGACAGGCGAACTCGATCCACGTACGACTGAAAGCCGCGTGTTCGACCACGATCGAGTCCGGCGCGATGCGCACGATGCCCGCTCGCACTGTGCGTCCCGCCTCCCGAGCATCGCGCGCGAGCAGTCCCCGGCCGCTGGCACGAGCGGTATCGAGGATCTCCGCGAGCGTCGCGCCAGCGACGAAATCCATCGTGTAGTAAGGCCGCCCGTCGACCGTCCCGACGTCGAGCACGCGCACCAAGTTCGCGTGCTCGATGCCCTTCAACGCGCGCATTTCCCGCTCGAAACGTGCAGTCGCGCGATCACCCGGCTCGAGAGCCGCGGGTCCCATCTTGATCGCCACGACAGAGTTCGACGCCGGATCGCGCGCCAGGTAGACGACGCCCATTCCGCCGCGTCCGAGTCGCGCGACGATCACGAAAGGACCGATCCGCTGCGGCATCGGCGCACCACCTTCGCTCAACAGTCCCATCGAGCGCAACCGCTCGACGCCCTTGCGCAAACGCTCGGCCGCTTGCGGATGGTCGGCGCACATCGCTTCGAGCGCGCTCTGGCCCTGGGTCTCGACGCGTGTGACGCACTCGGCGAGCAGGCTCTCGAAATCGTTTTCGCTCGTCATTTACCGCTCATCCCAAGGTACTCGACGCGGGCGAACGAGATACGCTCTACGTAGGGATGAACAGGCCTGAAACTTCGAGATCCGGAGAGTCCGAGCGTATAGCGGCGCACGTCGGCGCGCTGCACGCGTACGTTCGTCTGCGTCTTGGCCGCTCGCTGCGAGCGCGTGAGGAAAGCATCGACATCGCGCAATCCGTCGTGCGTGAAGCGCTCGAGGATCAAGGGCAATTCCAAGGCGGCGACGACGGCATGCGCGCGTGGCTGATGAAGCGCGCCGAGAACAAGATCCGCGACCGAGCACGTTTCTGGGGACGCGATCGGCGCACATCGACGCGCGAGACAGCGAGCGTGCGCGACGAGGACGAACAAGTGATCGAAGCGTGTCGCTCGCTCTTGACGCCGAGTCGCGTGGCGATGGCTCGCGAGGATTTGGCTCTGCTCGAGGAAGCGTTCGCGACGCTCAGCGACGATCATCGCCGCGTCATCCTGCTCTCGCGCGTCGCGGGTTTGTCGCACGCCGAGGTCGCACGGACGATGGACAAGACCGAACTCGCGACGCGCGCACTCTTGTCCCGAGCGATGGCGAAGCTCGCAATTCTCCTCGAACGGAAATGACTCGGCCGCCCATGACGAGCGGCCGAGTCGAGTTTCACGCGATACGGAACACGGTACTTTTCTTCCCGATTCGCCGATCGAACGACACGCGACATGCATGCGCCTTGCGTCGGCGAATCGGGAAGAAAAGCACCGTGTTCCGTATCGCGGACGGTCAGGGCACGAACGACACACACAGCGCGTTTGTCGTGTTGAATCCAGCACCGCACGGGCCCGACGTGTCGCGGTAGTACGCTTGGAAGTTCCAGCTTTGACCGGACGAGAGCTGTGAACCCGCGCCGAAGTTGTTCGCTGCGAACGCGCGCAAACCAGGGCCGAACGTGAACCGGCCCTCGGTGCCGGAATTCTGAACTGGGTAGCGGACGAGCCCCGAACTGCTGCCATTCACGGACAAAAGTCCGTCACCGAAAGAGACACCGTTCATCGGCGCACCCA
The DNA here is from genome assembly GCA_034440255.1 of Planctomycetota bacterium. Classification (GTDB taxonomy): domain Bacteria; phylum Planctomycetota; class UBA1135; order UBA1135; genus JAEUIA01. The sequence continues at coordinate 7,470 of JAWXBU010000187.1, forward strand.
TGAAGATGCGTCCGAAAGAGTTGGACGGCAGATTGAAAACCGACAGCGTGAGATCGTCGGCAGAGATGCTCGCGCTGCCGCTGCCGCCCAAGTACGCGCCGACCCACGTGCTGTTCTTGCAGCCTCCGAGTGTGTCGGTGTTTCCGCACGGGCATGCTGCACCAAAGCCTGAACTCACGCCCGGATCCGTCGGGGCGACCGTCATCGCGCGAATGTCGAATTCCCATTGCGTGGATCCTTGCGGCGCTCCGGTGATGCGATGCACGCGCTGAATTCGGCCGTCGCTTCCCGCGACCAGCAGCGAACCGCCGTGGACCGCGAGCGCAGTGCAGTCACTGTCGAGAGTGAAGAATCCCTCCGACACTCCCGTCGCCATGTTCATGCGGAAGATCCAGCCGCTGTTCGTGCCCACGAATATGTGCGTCTGTTCGGCCGTCATCGATGAGATCGCGCCCGTGCAAGCGCCCAGGAAGCTCGGGGTTCCTCCGAGCAGATCGACGCCCGTGACAAGGCCGCTTTGCGATCCGACGAACAAACGCGAACCCGCGCGCACCATGCACGTGACGTTGTGCGTCACCGTCAACGATCCCGTGATCGCACCCGTCGTCTTGCTCACGCGTCGGATGACATTGCTCGCGCTGCCGCCGACGAGAAGCTCGTCACCATTCGAAACCAAACCGCACGCGTCGTTGGGAACGGTGAGGAAGTAAGTCGATTGCCCGCTCGTGGAATCGAACTTGTAGAGGTTGCCCATCGAATCGCTGAGGAACAAGAACGTGCCGTCGAATGTGCTCGCGTGCGGAGATCCGAGGCACGCCGCGACCACTTGGAAGCTGCCGCCCTCGGCTTTCACGCGCGCAACGGTCGAGTTTTGACTCGCGACGAACAGATCGTCAGCCGGGGCGAGGCTCGCGGTTGCGGCAAAGGTCAAAAAGGCCAGGGAGCCACTCAGAGAGAGGGTTTTCGTACTCATGATTTTCCTCGACGCCGACACGCGGAGAGCGGAGCGCTCTCCTCCACCATCGAAGAGCGACGCGGCGCGAGAGTCGTTGCGCGAAAATCGGTCGAAGCCCTGCAGATTCTGCGCTCGCTACCGGACATCGTGCATTCGTGTGGCGTTCATCACGCCTGGGGATTTCACGCTCGACGGGTGCAATTCGCGCTGGTCAGCGGCCTACGTCGGAATTCGATCCGAAGCCAACACGTCCGGCAACTTGCGCGTGAACTCGCGCAGCGCTCGACCACGATGGCTGACGCGCGCTTTTTCGTGCGGTTCGAGTTCTGCGAAACCGCGATTCGTCTCGGCGTAACCGGGCTCGGTGAAGAGGAACAACGGGTCGTAGCCGAAGTCGTGCGTTCCGCGCGGAGCAGAGAGGACGCGACCGTTCGCCGTGCCTTCGATCTCCAACGCGACCGAACCGTCGGGACGGGCGAGGCAGAGCGCACACACAAAGCGCGCTCCGCGACGGTTGAACGGAATGTCGCGCAACTTCTCGAGCAAGAGTGCGTTGTTCGCCGCGTCGTCGCCGTGCGCTCCGGCGAAGCGAGCGGAGAGGACGCCGGGTGCTCCGCCGAGCTCGAGGACTTCCAACCCCGAGTCGTCGGCCAGCGCCCACAGTCCGCTCGCGCTTGCCGCCGAAACAGCCTTTTTCGCGGCATTGCCGGCGAATGTGGGTCGATCTTCGTCGACGTCGGGCACGCCTCCGACGTCCTTCGACGTGACGATCTCGACCGACAGATGCTGCAGCTGCTGCGTGAGCTCGCGCAGCTTCTTCGCGTTGCCGCTGGCGACGAGCAACTTCACTTCGGAGCTACGAGCGCGGCCTTTTGCGCTTCGAAAATGCGTCGAATCGCCGCACCTCCGATTTCGAGCATCGCGTCGAGCTCGCAGCGATCGAACGCGGCGCCTTCGGCCGAACCTTGCACTTCGATGAACTTGCCGTCGCCCGTCATGACGAGGTTCATGTCGGTTTCGGCCTTGCTGTCTTCGACGTACGAGAGATCGCACAGCACCTCTTTGCCGACGACGCCGACCGACACCGCGCCGATCGGACTTTTGAGCGGCCAGCCGCGCAGCACGCGCCGACCGTCCATGTGCATCAAGAGATCGTGCAGCGCGACGTACGCTCCGCTGATCGCACACGTGCGCGTTCCGCCGTCGGCTTGGATCACGTCGCAGTCGATCCAAATGGTGCGCTCGGTCATCTGTGCGAGATCCATCACGCCGCGCAGCGAACGCGAAATCAGCCGCTGAATCTCGACCGATCTGCCGTCGACGGAGTTCACGCGATCGCGCGATTTGCGAGTCTCCGTCGAGGACGGAAGCATCGCGTACTCAGCCGTCAACCAGCCTTTTCCGCGTCCCTGCATGAAGGGCGGCACGCCGTCCGTCGCCATCGCGGTCACGAGCACTTTCGTGTTGCCGAACGACGCGAGCACCGATCCCGGCGCTCGATTCGTGAAACCGCGTTGAAACGAAATCGGGCGCAAATCGCCGGGGTTACGGCCGTCGGGTCGGGGCATGCAAGGATCCTCTTGGGGGGCGAGAAGTATACTCGCAATCAGCTTCGATCTGCACCGATCGCCTCGCGCTGAGCGCAGAGATCGGCGCTCGATCACCGAATGAGGTGATTCGGAGAGTGACCCCGCGCGCAGTGTGTTCCTAGGAGACGCGGAGTCCGAGCGGTCGTCGATCGGTAGAGCGACCGCCAATCAAACGAATCATGTCCAACGCACTTCTTCTCTCGCGTCGCACATCCGCTTGGTGTCTTCCGATTATCGCCGTGTGCGCTGCGACTTCGATTGCTCGTGCCTCCGATTGGACGACCGGTGGAGGAGGGGCGCTGCGTTCGCACCATTCACTCGAAGTCGGACCCGTTCAAGCCGATGTGTGGTGGACGTCGAGCAGCGCTGAGGCCAAGGTTCGCTCGTTTTCATCGAGGGAAATCGCGTGTTTCGCGTCGGCGTCTACAACCTGTCGAGCTTCCCGTCGACCGCCGAGTGCTTCGACCTGAACACGGGCGTGCCGCTGTGGGCCGTGCCCGTTCCGATCGGTCCATCGGGCGGAGGGCGCGGACGCTGTCTAGGTGTCGACCACGGTCGCGTGTACGTCACGCGCGGCGATAACATCGTCGCGCTGTCCGTACTGGACGGCTCGATCGCGTGGACGTCCGCGCTGACCTTCGTGTCGCCGACGATCGTGGGAGCGCACGTGCGCAACACGATGGACCTCGTGTTCGAACCGAGCGGCGATCTCTTCGTCGACGCGGTCGAGAACGTACTGCGCTTGCGCGGAAGCGACGGCGTCACGCTGTGGGACACGCCGCGTCCGAACGCTGCGACCGGCGGAGTCGGCGGCCACGGCGTCGTGTTGAGTGCCGGCGCCGTGTACGCGATCGAGAACACGTACTCGATCGCATCGGGCCTGTTCGCGTGCGAACTGGTGAAGCTCGATCTCGCCTCACGATCCCTTCTGTACGGCAGCGGACCACTCGGCAGCGGCTGGAGCAGTTGTCCGCCGTTCATCGGTCGGGACGGCGCAGCGCACATCGTGATGACGGAGTACGCGTCTCTCCCGGCCATGCCCGAACTCGCGACGGTGCGCGACAACGGCGCTGCTTTCGTCCCGCTGTGGACGGTTCCGACGACGTCGCTCACCGCGACTCGACATGCGACGTGTTCGGACGGCAGCGTCCTCCACGCCGTGCTCGGGAGCGGAACGAACTTCCGACTGCAGAAACTCGATCGATCGACCGGAGCGGTCGTTGCGACGAGTGCCGCTTTGTCGCTGCAAACAGGCCCGGATTTCACGCAGCTCGCCGTCGACGGTCTCGATCGCGTGTTCGTCACCAACTCGGGTTCCGTCAGCGGGGGGGGGCCGCCCGTCATGATCACGAGCGAGCTCGACGGTCTGAAAGCGGACTTGTCGCCGGCATGGAACTTACTCGTGAGCGGCGTCTCGTTCGGCGCACCCGCGCTCGCCTCGAGCGGCACTCTCGTCGTCGTCGCCTCCGGGAGTGTGCGCGCGTTCCGATCGCCGCATTCGACGACGACGACGTACTGCGATTCGACGACCACGACGTGTCCGTGCTCGGCTGGCTACTTCGCTCACGGCTGCCCCAACTCACAGCAACTGGGCGGAGCGCATCTCGCATCCGACGGCGTGGCGAGCACGACGAGCGACACGCTGCAACTGCACGTCGTCGGTGCGACCAACGGTCCGTGCATGTTCCTGCAGGGCACAGTTGCGAGTGGACCGGGCCTCCCGTTCGGTGACGGCAATCTGTGCGTCCTTGGCACGATCACGCGGCTCGGCGTGGTCTTCGCGTCGGACTCGCGCGCGACGTTTCCGTCAGCAGGTGGTACGCCGCTCTCGATCTCGGGGCAGATTCCGCCCGCGGGGCCGAGTACGCGGCACTATCAGGCGTGGTACCGCGACGCGCTGGTCTTCTGCGGAACTGCGACTTTCAATCTGTCGAACGCGCTCACAGTCGTGTGGCCTTGATCAATCCTTGAGAGCGCGCATTTCGCGCACGATTTCCAGGGCGAAATGCATGCGCTCGCCGTCGTCCGCAAGCAACGCGAGGCCGGTGTCGAGTTCGAACGACTCGATCCTCCCCGAGCGCCTCCGCTCACCCGCGTTGACCTGCACGCGTTCTCCCGCGAGCTTCGTGGCGACGAGGAAATCGCGAGCGAGTCGTCGCGGATCCCGCTCGATCTGTTCGACGCGCTGCGCGAAATGGGGGAGGAGCCTGTCGAGCAACGCATCGACGTCGATGTCGATCGCGCACGTCTTCAAACTCGTGACGAGCCGTTCCGCGAGCAGTTCACTCGGGAAAGAAACCTGTGCGACGTTGACGCCGATGCCGACGACGTAGTGGGGCTCTCGCGGATCGAGCCCACGCGTCTCGACGAGAATCCCCGCAAGCTTCGCTGCACCGTTTTTCGTCTCGACGACGACGTCGTTGGGCCATTTCAGTCGCGCGTTCGCCAGTCCGCTCTCGACCACCGTGTCGAGTACGCCGAGTCCAGCCGCGATCGTCAGTCCGGCCGGCGACAGTGCACGCGCCGGCAACAAAATGGCGCTCATGTACAAGCCGGCCGAATCATCACTGTGCCACGCCCGTCCGAGTCGGCCGCGCCCTTTCGTTTGAGCTCGAGCGACGTGGATGTCGCCGTGATGGGCGGTGCCGGCGGAGAGTGACTCGAACGCAGTCTCGGAAGTCGATGGAATCGTGTCGTGACGGTGGATGTGAAAGTGCATCGCGGGTGAACGGGTCGAGGGGTGTGATGCGTGTCGTATTGGACCGCGAGGGAGAAGACCGGAGCGATGGCGAGTGAGTGTCAAGGACTACGCAAGCGTGCATGGCATCGCTGACCTCGTGCTCGTGAACCGCTACGTTCCGCGCTTCAGGAGCACGCGGTTCTGTCAGATAGAAAAACGGTGGGGTGGCGGAGTGTGCTCGAGTGGAGGAATGGAAGGGTCAGCTCTGGTGGAGGTGGGTGTCGCGACCAAGTGCCGACGATTCGAACGAGTGGGCGCTGATGGTAGTCGCACGGATGCGCGTGAGCGCAGCTTCGCGGATTCGTTCGTCTGTAGCGAATGCTCGTGGGTGCGGGGAGCATCTGGTTTCGAATCCGATGGAGCGCGTCGAAATTCGAATGTGCGCGCCATCACGGGATGGTGAAGACACTTTGTTGCAGACGGATGCGCCTGGCGACGCAAAACTGATCGGCAATGATCCTCGCCATCGCCCTCGCACTCGTGCCACAGCAAGAAGCGGCTCCGCCTGCAGAGATTCCGCGTGTTTCCGTCGAGAGCGAAGTACTCGCGAACGTGAAGAATCAAGCGCTCGGGAAGACGACCGTCGATGCGCTTGCGTTGCCTGACGAGTACTTGAAGCGAGTCAGCGATCGCATCATCCGCACCACATTCGAGCAGCGCTACCGCGTCGTCGTCCCGGATCCGCCCCCTCAATCGTCGATGCCGCCGCCGAACGCGAGCAAACCCGTCGATTCGACGACCTTCCAACCCCCGAGCGCCGTCGGCATGCCGCTCGTGATCGGAACCGTGTTCCTCTTGGCATTCGTCGCCTACCTGCTCATCACCGCTCGCGCGCGGAAGGAGACGCCGCTGTGATCGCGATCCTCTTCGCACTCGTGCCGCACGCCGGCGAAGTCCAGGTCCAGCGCACCGAACTCGATTTCGCCGTCGCTTCCACTCGCAACGCTTACATCGAAGGCCGCCCCGCTGTGCGCGGATTTCGTGCAGGAATCGGACCGAATGCCGCGAACGCGTGGCCGATCGACTTGCCGATCGGCGACGGCGATCTGACGCGAGCTGCGAACCTCGTCAACGAGAAGCTCGCGCGTGAAGGCTTGCTCGCGACGCTCGTGCGTGTCGTCGATGTCTTGGGCGCGAAGAAGTTTGCGAGCGACGAACATCTCGATCTGCTGCGCGCCGCAGGTCTGCCGATCGACTGGTTCACCTACTTCAACGCGCCTGATGCGGCGAGCGTCGTGTCCTTCGTCGCGAACGGCCTGAATTCAGGCGCAAGTGTCGAGGCCGTGATCGCAGAGACCGCGCGCGCGACGTTCGCGTTTCGTCCGACGATCACCGGCTTTCAGGTCGCGACCGAAAGCGGCGAGAACGAGATCGAATGCATCCGTCTGGCCGTCGGCGCAGGCTCTTACTACAGCGGCGAGGGCGACGGCGGAATGATCGACATCCCGCGTGAGCTGATCACGCGGCTCGAGAACGTCGCGTTCTTCGCGTCGGTGCAGGACAAGGACGTCGACGCGCTCCAAGCGCTCGCGCGCACGTGGAAGTTCGCGTCCGGCTCGACGCTCACGCTGTTGCCGCAGGCGCAAGTCGTCAGTCAGTGGGCGCAGGACAACGCGAAGAACGGAATCGTCGACGCGAAAGGACTGCGCTCGACCGCGACGCTCGCGCCGCGCTATGCGAGCCGTGGCGAGGATGGTGCCGCGTTCGTTCCCGGCGACACCTTCGCGCTCGAAGCCTTCGCGGCCGCGGGTCGTCGCGTGGCGCAATCACCGCTGCTTTTCCAGGGCGGGAACATGCTGCCGGTCCTCGATCCGAAGACGGGAAAGCGTCAGATGATAGTCGGCGAGGCCGAGTTGTTCCGCAACATGACACTCGGTCTGACGCGTGCTCAAGTGCTCGAAGCGCTGCGCGTCGAATTCGGTGTCGAGCGCTGCATCGTGTTGCCGGCGACGTCGTTCCACGTCGACTACGAAGTCACGCTGCGCGCGACGAAGGACGGACTCGTCGCCTTCATGAACGACGCGTCCGCCGCAGCACGGATCGTCGTGCAGTGCGCGATCCCGGCGCTCGAACGCGCTGGCGTGTTGACTCCCGACGACGTCGCGAAAGTGCGCGAGGACATGACCGGTGCCAAGTGGCCGACCGTGCTCGAGGGATTGGCGACACTGCTGTCGAAGCGGGCCGTCGGCTACGGCGCGTTCCCGGAGTCGTTCGCGAAACACTTCTCGACCGAGCCGACGGATTCAGGGATCGGAAACCTGCAACGCTTCTTGCTCGCGCTCGACGTGTTGACCGCCGAGACATCGGACGCCGCATCGCTCGCGAAACAGGATCTCGATCCGCACTTGATCTCGTACTTGACGTCGATGCGTCGCCGCGAGGTCGAACGTCAAGCGGTCGCACGCGCGCTCGCCAACGAAGGCATCCGCATCGTCGGCGTCCCGAGTACGAGCGACGGTTTCCGCAGCCTCAACTCGCTCAACGGCGTGCACGCGAAGGGCGTCTACTACATGCCCGCGAACGGTGGCCTCTACGCCGACTTCGATGCCGCAGCCAAGACGATTTTCGAGAACACGCTCGGTCCGACGGTACGCGTGGTGCCGATTCGCGCGGCCGAAAGTCTGCGTCGCGACGGCGCGCTGCACTGTGCAGTGTCGGTGATTCCGCGTCTCTGAGAGGTCGCTACACGCCGTAGGTGTCGTCCAGGCCCCATCCAGAGCGCGGGCCGGCGATTCGTTGGGAACCGGCGCATCGTCTCGACCGTCCAATCGGCTGCCTGCTCCGATTTGGCCCCTGTTCAATTCCAGATCCGGGGCGCAGGATACCGCTCGTGAGAAACTACACCGCTGTCGCCGCTCTGCTCATTTCTGCTGCAGCGCACGCTCAAACCAACTCTGCCTGGCAGACCGTCGGCGCCCCGGCATTCAGCGAGTGGGCGACGATCTGCTCGCGCATAGCGTCGGATGCGAACGGCAACGTCTACGTCGCCTATCAAGACTTGACACCTGGACTCGGCGCGCGAGTCACGGTGAAGAAGCGCGTCGGCGACACGTGGCAACTCGCGGGCGCGCAAGGCGCGGGTTCGATCGGCGCCGGCTACTACTGCAACATGGCGTTCGACGCGAGCGGCGCGCTGCTCGTCGCGAGCCGCGATTACGGTCTGTTGGCGCGTGCTGGCGTGCGTCGCTACGACCCGGCGTCGAACACGTGGTCGTCGTTCGGCGTCAACGGAATGGGACCGGGCGAAGCTCACTACGTCGATCTCGTGCAACTGCACAACGGCCGCTCGGCAGTCGTGTACCAAGACGGTGGGTTCGGCAATCGATCGACCGCGATGGCGTTCGCTGCGGGAGTGTGGTCGCCGTTGGGCGCGCCGGGTTACTCGGCCGCAGGGGCTGGATTCCAGCGCATCACAGCTGCGCCGGACGGGACGATCTACACCGCGTACAGCGACGGGTCGTTCCCGGATGCGAGCAACATCGGTAAGGCCAGCGTGCTGCGCTACGACCCGACGAGTTCGACGTGGAGCTACGTCGGCACGCCCGGCTTCACGCCGCAAGGCGCGAGCAATCTGACGCTCACGATCGATCGCACGGGCGTGCCTTGGATCGCGTACTACCGCTACCACGATGCGATCGTCGTACAGCGTTTCGATGGCACGAATTGGGTCACGGCGGGTGATTCACCGTGCGGTGCAGATGTTCCGACGATCGATTCGGAAGAGTGGCGTCAGTGGCTGTCGCTCCAATTCGATTCGCAGAATCGGCCGTACATCGCGTACCAGCTGTACTTCAACGGACGCAAAGCGTGCGTGCGGCGCCTCGACGGCAGTGAGTGGCTGTCCGTCGGTCAATGGGGCTTCACGCCGGGTGCTGCGGACTACTTGTCGATGATCGTCGACGCGCAAGACGTGCCGTGGGTCGCGTATCGAGATGGCGCGAATGGTCAACGCGTTTCCGTGATGCGCTATGTGCCTGTTTCGGAGAGCTACTGCATCTCGACACAGAACTCCGTCGGCTGTTTCGCCACGATTTCGAGCACCGGTGCACCGAGTCTGACCGGCGTGACGCCGTTTTCGATTCGCGCCGGAAATGTGATCAATCAGTCGCTCGGCATGCTCGTCTACAGTTCGCAGTCAGTCGCTCAACCGTTCGGTTCGGGCACGTTGTGTGTCGGCAATCTGCGTCGCGCGGGAACCACGAATTCAGGCGGTGCAGTCGGTGCACCGAACTGCACGGGATTCTTGCAGTACGACTTCGGTGCAGGACTGTCGAGCGGCCTGCCGGGAGTTTGGTTCGGGACGACTCTGTACGCGCAGTTCTGGTATCGCGATTCGACGAGTGCGAGTGGGTACGCGCTGACGAATGGGTTGAGGTTCGTCGTAGGGCAGTGAGGCTGATCGTTTCGTCGCGCGGGTCAACGGGCTGACAGCCGGAGTGAAGTGCGAGACGTTTTTTTCTACGGGGTGCTCTCAGTGAGCGCGCGGACTGCTGGCTGGTAAACGCGGATCTGAAGTCGCGCGTACTGCACGAAAAGACAGGCGAAACAGCGCGACGAGCTCGGTGTCGCGCTGTTCCTGTCGCTCATGATGGCCGCTGCGTTTCTCGTCTTCGACATGTTCGGTCGACAGATCGCACGCATCGGCGACGTCACCAAAGATGGTGTCGACGAGATCGTCGTCACGGATCCGATCGGTGAAACCGCGCGCAGGCCGCGTGCTCGTCGTCGATCCGGTGAAGTGGACGATCGTGCGCGAGCTCGCAGGCGACGGCAGCGAAGGTGAATTCGGTGGCTTGTGCAGCGCGGCGCACACGGGCGATCGCTCCTACTTGGCGGTCACTTCCGTCGTGAAGGGAGAGCCTCGCTGGTTGCTGCGGCTCATCGATGTCGCCGATCTTTCGACCGTATGGACGGACACGATCGAGATCGATCCGTCGAATCGGCATTCGTACCCGAATCCGCTGTGCGTCGTCGACGGTGACGACCCCGTCGTGTTTCTCCTCGAGCGGTCCAAAGCGGCGCTCGACGATCCCGAGCATCTCGTGCTGTGGCGTCGCGTCTTGAAAGGGCGAACATGCATCGGGCACTTGCGCGACGGCTACTTGCTGCGCAGCGGGCAGAACACGTGTCCGCACTACGACCTGAAAGGGAAGCTCGACGGCATTTTCGTTTCGAGCATCGACGACTATTCGCCTCCGGACACGCGGCTGTTTTTCGAAAACCAGTCGCGCGTGGCCTGGTTCGATCTCGCTACCGGCAAGTCAGTCCCTGTCTGTCGCACAGCGGAAGATACGGCGGCAGCGGGTGTCGAGTTGCTCGGCTTCAGTGCTCCGCACGGCCGATTTGTCGGTGATGCGATCGCGGTGCGGAGGGTCAGAGCGGGCGGTGGGCAGCTCGTGATGCTCACCAGGCGTGGCACTGTATCGCAGCTTGAATTCCCCGCTTGAATCGAACTCTCCTACTACTGGGGTGCATCGATGTGTTGGGTGCGGGACGTGGACGAAGACGGCGTCGAAGACTTGGCGTTCGGCTGTCCGATCGGGCTCGGAGGTTCTGTGTTCGTCCTTGGCTCGAGGCGCGCTGCGAAGATCACGACGATCGAGCCGAGTATGCAGGAAGGCCTAGATTTCGGCCACCGCATCGACATCTCGTCGAGCTTCGGTACGCAGGTCTGCGCGGTGCCCGATCAGGACGGAGATGTGCTGGACGACCTTCTCGTCGCAGGGACTTCCTTCGGTGGTGCTCGCGGCGCGCAGGCCGCGCTCTCGGTCGTCTCGACGAAGACATGGAAGATCGTCCGTGTCGTGGTCGACCGCGAACTCGCGAAGGCGAAGTCGGACAAGTAGTTCGCAGACGATCGAGCCCTGAGCGAAAAGCGCTGTGAACACGCATCGTCGCGAATCCTCGGATGTTTGCCCTTTCAAGTTGAGGTCGAGCCGAAGCGTTCCACGTGAGTTCTGCGCTCGGTGGAATTCGTGATGTCGCGCAGGGAAACGGCAAGTGACTGCTGCGAACGATGTTCGATCACGCACGAACGCATGCCGAGCTCGACGCGTTCGGATCGACTGACGTCCTTCGCGTGGACGGCGGTCCACCGCACGCGAGCTGTTTTGCTTTTTCGATGTCTGCCCTTTCGAGTCGAGACAGGAATTCGCTGGTGCGCGCAGAAAAATCCGACACCAACCGCAACCGCCTCACGCGCCGATCGTCTGTTCCTTGGGAGGGCTCGATGAAGCGCACGAAACAGTCGACGTTCGAGTTCAAATGCTGGGGCGGAGCTCGCAAGGGATCGGGACGCAAGCTCGAGGCGGCTCGACGAAGTGTGCCGCATCGCAAGCGCGCCGAGATCGCGTCACGACATCCTGTCCACGTCACGCTGCGACTCGAGAACGGCCTCGAGAGTTTGCGCAAACGCCGCACGTTCTCGCTCGTGCGCGAGGCCTTGGCTGCGGGATCGAATCGATTCGGTGCGCGGCTCGTGCAGTACTCGGTGATGACGAATCATTTGCATCTCGTGCTGGAAATCGAGAGTGAGTACTCACTTGCCGCAGCGATCAAGGGACTGTGCGTGAGGATGGCGCGCGCCCTCAATGCACTCTGGGCCCGCACGGGCAACGTGTTCGCCTCGCGATACCACGTGCGCGCTTTGAAGACGCCGAGTGAGGTGAAGAATGCGCTCGTCTACGTTCTGCGCAATGCGGTTCATCACGGAATTCACTTCGTGGGATTGGACCCGTTTTCGTCGGCAGTGTGGTTCGACGGATGGATGGACGCTGCTCATCGAGCGCGTGAGTGGTTTGCGTCGCCGCTGCCGAGGGCGCGCACTTGGTTGCTCGCGCACGGATGGCGCAGGCAGGGATTGATCGAGGTCGACGCGCGTACGAGGGGATCGAGATCGGGGTGATGCAGTTGGCTCACAGATCCTGAAACGAGTCGTGACCCTGCGCTGTGGACGTGAACGACGGGAAGAATCCCGGAGGCGTGGCAGAGTCACGACTCGTTCCAGGAACAGTGCGCATCACCGACGACACCGACTCCGTCGGCGAAGTCGCTTCACGGGTGTTCCGCGGATGCCGGTCACGAACTGTTCCTGGAACGAGTCGTGACCCTGCGCAGCATTGTTCGCGCTTGGCGTCGTTGTCGTCCACGGCGCGGCGTTACGACTCGTTCCCGGAACTGTTCGCAGCCCCGGACTTTCCCGCAGTTCCAGGAGCCACACGCAACCGGCGACTCCGCAACGCTCGCAGTCACGCTCGCAGTCACGCCCGCAGTCACGCCCGCAGTCACGCCC
>JAWXBU010000188.1:0-9546 GCA_034440255.1 Planctomycetota bacterium
CGGCGTGCAGAACGCGAGCGTGTCACGGTAGATCACTTGGTAGTAAATCGTCTGCGCGGGTGCTGCGCTGCCTGCGACCGAAACCAGCGGATCACCCGGGATTCCGAAGCCGAAGCTGCAGTTTCCGTTGAGCGCGAACTTCACCGGAAAGCGCGTCAAGATTCCGCCGAGGCACAAGAGTCCGTCGCGGAACGGCAACCCACCGGCGATCGGCGCCGTGCCTTGGAAGAACTGCAGCGGCGGAGTCGGCGTCATGCCGGATGCGTGCAGCACGACCGTGTCGTTCGATACCGACGACAGGCCGTTCGACCAGAGCACCGCTCCCGCTGCGTTCGCCGAGTTGCCGCAACCGCGTCCGCTCGTGCCGAAGTTGCCGCACGGGCAAGCATTGCCGGTGCCGTCGCCGGCGCAGAAATTCATGCCGGCCGGGCGCTCGTGAAGCGTGTCGAATGCGTCGACGTCGTCCAATCCGGGCAGCGTCGATGCGGTGCGGAGCGTGTTCAAACCCAACGCTTCTGCCGCGATCCAGATGCCCGGCTGCGTGCCGAGCGGACCCATCGTCGTGAGGATGTCGCCCGGTTCGATCGGCAGACCGAAATTCGAATCCGGCGTCCCGATCAGCGCCGACCCACGACGCACCGAAAAGAGCAGCATGTCCGAGGCACCGCTCGTCCAGTCGTACGGAACGACCGAGCGTTGGTATCCGGCGACGCCGTTTTCGAACAACGCGAGCGCGTCGAGATCGTCGCTTCCCGGCGCGAACGGCGGAAGATCGAGACCGAGTTGATTCGCCGTCGCATAGATCGTCGGCGTTCCGCCCGGCAACGTGATGAGCACGTCACCAGGTTGGAATCCGTTGGCAGCCGCCGAGTTCGATCCCGCGATCAACGTGAAGGGATCCACGATCGTTCCGTCGAGCGAGAAGTACGTCGCCGTCGTGCGCGCGAACGCCGCGTCGGGAACGTCCATGTCGACCGCGTCGAGATCGTCGTGTCCCGTCGTGCCGAACGGATTCTCGAAGAGACCGAGTCCCGGGTACAAGCTCGTGCCGGAGCAGTTGACCATGCCGTTGCCGTCGATGAGCCCCGTGTGCTGACCGAAGAACGGCGGCACCGGACCGGACGGCAGACCGAGCGTGCGGAAGATGTCGGCGATGTCGTCGAAGCACGGGGCTTCCGTCGAAACGTCGGGAGGTGAGCTCAGCCAGAAACCGCCGGTCGCGCGGCGACTCACCGAGAAGCCGTAGCCCGTTTGCCCGATCGCACCCGGAATCGACGGCAGTTCGATGCGATCCATGCCATGCGAAAGCGCGTCGACGTCGATGCCGCAGGGTGTGAAGGGCAAGTGACCGACACAACCTCCGTGAGTGGCGAGGCCGAGTCCTTGCGGCACGAGGAAGCCACCCGATTCGAGGATGCCCGGAGTCGGCAACGGGCCGATCGCCGGAATGAGCGTCTGTGCGGCGAGCAAATCGCCTTCGGTGATCGGCGTCCCGGTGAAGCTGTCGGGAAGCGCGACCGTGTCGCTCGTGTAGTCGACGGAGAAGATGACGACTTGCGCCGTTTGTGCGCCGGCGACCGCAGTGAAGACGAGGCTCGCGAAGGGCAAGACGAGCGCTCGTGCGCTGAGATGCGAAGAACGATCGGTGTGGAACTTCATGACGGATTTCTTTTCGAAACTTGCGTGGTGACTGGTCGTGTCGGAGGAGCGAGATCTCCCCCACTTCCTGCATGTCGCGGCCCGTTTCGAGGTGGACAAGATTCCTTCGACGCCGTCTGAAAACGCAGCCGGCGAGTGAGATCGGCGCTGCGTTTCAGTCCTAGAATCGCGGCGTCAGGCCAGGCGCTGCTGCGACCACGAATCGGGAAGCGCTGGAGCGGCTCGCCATGCTTTGTGACGTCCACTAAGCTCCACCCCCTTGGACGCGGAGAGACAGAAGCAACGGCTCGTTCGCGTCGTCGTCGGGGCCGTGCTCGCGATCGCGCTCTTCTGCGCCGTCCAACGCCTGCGATCGGGTGTCGATCTCGAGGACGAGGCGACGTACATCGCGATTCCCTACCGCTTCGCGCTCGGCGATCGTCCGTTCGTGGACGAGATCAACCCGATCCAAACCGCGGGGTTCATCACGCGACCACTGATCGAGCTCTACACGTCGGTCGCCGGTACCGAAGGCATCGTCCTGTTCACGCGATACGCGTATTTGTGCGTGTGCCTCGGTGTAGCGTGGATCGCTTTTGCGTTCGCCCGCCGATACGTCGAAGCGCCGCTCGCATTGCTCGTCGTCGCGCCGATCGTCGTGCACATGCCGGGACTCGCCAACCTCAGCTACCACACGATCGCTTCGCTCGGATTCACCGGCGGCGTGTTCGCGCTCGCGCACGGTCTGTCACGCGAGAACGGTCGCACGTGGTCGTTCTTCGGCGGCGCTTTGCACGCGCTCGCCGCCGTCGCGCTGCAGGTGTATTTGGCTGCTGCCTTCTTCGCAGTGGTCGGCTTGTTCTTCGGATTCGCTCCACGGAAGAACGTGCGTGCGTTGCTCCCCTACGCGGTCGGATTCATCGCGACCGCGCTCGTGTTCCTGCCGTACTTCCTCGATTTCGGCGACGAAACGTTGTCGTACGTGCTGAGCCACACGACGCGCGACATGCCTCCGCTCACGAAGGCGCATTGGGTGTACATGAACCAACTGCGCATGATCCCGCACAAGCTCGTCTGCGCAGGCGTGCTCGTCGTGTTGATCGTGTCGGCCCGTCTGCGCTGGTCGATCCCGGCGCTGGTCGCGCTTTTCGCGCTGCCGTATTTGGCGTACGTGGAGCGCGGCGAGCGCGGCGCCAATTGCAACACGACGCTGCTCGTGCTCACCGCGCCGTTCTTGTGGCTCGCGCTGCGTGAGCGAGGCGAGGCGACACGCTGGCTTTTCGCGATTTGGTTGCCGAGCTTTGCAGCGAGCGTCGTGTTGGCGTGGGCCAGCAGCGTGCACGTCCTCGCAGAGGGCTACGCGCAAGTGCCCGCGCTGATCGTCACTGCACTCCTCGCAGCAAGAATCACTGCGGAAAACGCGCCCCGAATCGCACCTTGGCCCGCGCTCGCATGGAGCACGCTCGTCGTCGTTTCCTTCCTCGGGCATCTGCGCTTCCCCTACAACGACGATCCCTCGGCGAACCTGAACACGCGACTCACGACCGGTCCCTGGCGCGGCATCGCGACCACGCGCGAGAAAGCGGATCATGTCGAGTTGATGCAGGCGAGCATCGCAGCGTTCGAAGATCCGGCGAAGCGCATCTTGTTCTTGAACCATTTCCCCGCCGGGTACTTGATGACGCGCATGCGACCCGCGGCGGATTCGGTGTGGGCGATCACGTGTCGCGGTGAATGGGATTGGAACGTGTGCGCCGACGTCCTCGAACGCGACCTGCATCGCTACGGCGGCAAGGGCATCGTCGTGTTCGACATGCAGCGCACGTTCCACACGCGCGGCTGGTCGGCACAGATCATCCCCGGACCCGTGCAACGCGTGCTCGAGCAATGCTTGGAACGCGTCCTCGTCACGCCGGAGTTCACGGTGTACTTCGCGCCATGAAGCCGCATTCCTTCCCGCGCGTCTCCGTGCTCGTCGTCAGCTACAACCGCGCCGACGACTTGAAGCTCGCACTCCAGGCCGTGTTCGCGACGAGTTGGCCGAACCTCGAGGTGATCGTCGTCGACAACGCTTCGACGGATTCTGCTGCGGACGTGGCCGCTTCGTTCGAGCGCGTGACGCTGATTCGTTCGAAGACAAACCTCGGTTTCGCGGCCGGAAACGAGCTTGCGCTGAAACAGGCAAGCGGCGAATTCGTCGCGCTCGTCAACAACGACGCCGTGATCGCGCCCGACTGGATCGAGCGACTCGTGACGTTCCTCACGCAGCACGAGCGCGCCGCTGCCGCCGGAGGCCGCGAGTACTTTTGGAACGACGCCAATCCACTCTTCGCACGCACGAATCACTTCTGGGGTCCGCGCGACGTCGAACGCAACGGCGAAATTCCTGCCGCGACGGACAGCGATGACGACGTGCGGGAGGTCGCGACACTGCCTGGGATGGCGGTGATGATCCGACGAGCCGCGATCGATGACGTCGGTGCGCCGTTCCTCGATCCGATCTACTTCATGTATTACGAAGAGACCGACTTTTTCGCGCGCGCTGTGCGCAAGTGTTGGCGACTCCACTACGTCGCGGCCGCTGCGTGTTGGCATCGCACGGCCGGCAAGCGCGCGCTCTCGCGCAACGTCGAGTATCACCTCGAGCGCAATCGTATCGTGTTCGCTTGGCGGCATTCGACGTCTGAACGCGTGTCCAAGTTGGAGGAGCGCCTGCGTAAGCGTGCGCTCGCGGCGCTTTGGCAGCGGCCTCTGCGACTTCTGAGTGCGGATGCACTGCGCGCCGACAAAGCGGCAGCGCGACGAGATGCGTGGAAGTGGGTGCAGTCCAATCGCGCCTTGCTCGCCGAACATCGCGCTCGCTTCAGCACGCTCGGTCCGCCGTTCGACGTGCTGGCGCGCACGATTCAGTCGCGCGCGGACTACTACGGCAAGCCGCGTCCCGAAGTCGCGGCCCTCGTGCCGGAGTCGGCGCGCAACGTGCTCGACGTCGGGTGCGCGGGCGGAGGACTCGGGCGCACGGTCAAGGCGCTGCGACCGCAGGCGGTCGTGCGCGGAATCGAACCAGTCGCTGCGGCTGCGAAAATCGCCCGAACCGTGCTCGACGACGTCGCGATCGGCACTGCAGAGACGCAGCTACCTGCGCACTGGCCGAAGCCGGATTGCGTCATTTTCTCGGACGTTTTGGAGCACACAGTCGATCCGTGGGCGGTGTTGAGACGCTGGCGGCAGGACCTCGCGAGCAGCGGAACGTTGGTCGTCAGTCTGCCGAACGTCACGCACGAGAGCGTTCTCGAGGGACTCTCCCGCGGACGCTTCGACTACGAGGACGAAGGTGTGTTGGACCGCACGCATTTGCGCTTCTTCACGCGCACCACGGCGATCGAGTTGCTCGAATCGTGTGGGTTCGAGATCACGAGCTTCGCGCGAGTCGAGACGTCGGGTCGCGGCGGAATCGGCAGTGCGTGGCGACGCCTGCGCGCGCGTCGCGAAATCGAAATCGAACGGACGTCCGGTACGTGGCGCGAGTCGGGTTTGAAGACCGCCGATCGTTCGACGCAGCAATTCTTGTTCACGGCGCGGTGACGTCTGCTTCGTCGGTGAAAAGAATCGACGATGTACGGTTCCAGTCTCCTGATGTCGTCGATTCGCTTCCGACGTGGCGCGAAGTCCCCGACGATCTCTCCGACGAATCGACGACAGCGGGAATCTGGCGCTGAACGTCGTCGATTCGAGTCACGACCGGAACGGCCGGTACTGCGAACTAGGCGTGGGAACGAATCGCGGCCACGAGCGGAGCGTAGACGCGCTCGGGACCGAAACGCTCCGCAGCGAACGCTCGACCGGCTCCGGCAAGTGAGCGAGCGAACGCATCGTCCGCGAGGACGCGCACACATGCCGCGGCGAATTGTGCAGGATCGTCGCTGGCGAGGAAGGCCGTTCCCGCTGCGGATTCCAATCCGTCGGCCCCGACGCTCGTCGTCACCAGCGCCTTTGCGAACGCGAGCGCTTCGACGGTCTTGATCTTGAGCCCCGATCCCACGCGCACCGGGTTCACCACGAGCCGCGCGCGCGCGTACGCTTCGGCGACGTCGCGCACCTCGCCGCACGCCTCGACGCGCGGTCCAAAACACGACAAAGTGCGCGAAAGTGGGCCGAAAACGAGTGTTTTCGCGTCGGGCACCTCGCGCAGTACGAGCGGCCAAACGGCGCTCGTGAACCACTCGAGACCGTGTTGATTGGGTCGATTGTTCGAGCCGAGGAGCACGATGTTCGGCTCGCTCACGAAGACGCTGGTCGCATCGGCGAGGCGCACTCCGTGTTCGGTCGTCATCACGCGCGAGCGATCCAGCATGCCGCGCAGCGTCGCCGCCTCGCGTTCCTGTATCGCGACGACGAGATCGAACCGCGCGAGCCAAGTCGACTCTGTTGCACGTGTCACCATCAACCCGGTCGGTTTCACGCCGCTCTTCAAGAGCGTCTCGGCGCGCTCGTGCATCACGTCTTGCGTGTCGACGACGCTGAAGATGCCGCGTTCGCGCGCGAGGTCCGCGAGCGGCGCGAGGTTGCCGTACACACACAGCAATGCGACAGCGTTGCGCGCGGTCAGCAGTTCGGCAGTGCGCTCACGCAGTTCTTGCGGACACAGTGCGCTGGTGTCGCGGTTCGCGACGAGTCGCCACCACGCGCCCTCACCGATGACGTGCGCCTTGGACAACGCGTACGCGAGTCCCCGCCGCAAACGTAGCGCGCGCTTCTCGAAGCGGTTGCGCTCGCGCCGCACGACGACGAGCTCGTCCACGAGCGAGCGCATCAAAGCGACATCGCCTTCGCGCGGATCGCGCTCCCAGTACACGTACGCGATCTTGAATCCAGCCGCTCTCAATGCTGCGACCATTTGTGCTACGCGCACTCGATTGCCGTGCACCAACGGGGCGAGCGGCACGTCGGCAGCCATCACGATCCAACGGGCTGGAGCTGCTGTTTTCTCGCTGATTGCGTGCGAATCGCTCACGCTCGACTCGTCGGTTGGAGGCTGCACCGCACTGCATCCGACAACCCGGTGCGCGGATGCCCCATCGCGTATCCGACGCTCAGAACGACCAACCGAGAACGATGCCGAACTGCTGATAGTTCGTGTCCGCCGGTGAATTGCCGAGGTCGATTCCGTGCACGAGATCGGAAAAGAGAACCAGTCGATAGTCGAGCGCGAGCGATACGTGATCGCCGACCATCCACTCCATACCCAACCGCGCGTACGGGCCGACCGACCAACCGTCGTCCGTCGTCGAAGGCCCCGACACCGGATCGGACGTGTACTCCGGACACAACAGCGATGCACCGGCTGCAGCGTAGGGCCGACCAGTCAAGAAAACTTGATCGTGGTACCAACGTCCGCCCACCGACAGCTCGAGCATCGACGCCTCGTAATCGACTTCGCCGAAACCCGCGATGTCCTTCGACTGCGATTCCTGCGAATAGAACAGTCCGAGTTCGAGCCCCGAACTCGCATTGGGTTGGCGCACGTCGAGCTCGATGCCGAGAACGGTCTGGTCGTCGACGGGTTCGAACGCGCTGTCGAGCGAGCGCGTGCCCATGCTGACCATCACCTTCGTCTGGTACTGCGCGTAGTACTGCGGCGCCAGCGCCGGAGCCGGCGCGGGCACAGCGGCGCAAGCAGCGAACAGCGGGAGAACGAGCAAAGTGAGCTTGTGCGAGAGCGCCATCATCGGATTCCGTTCGCGAACGTCGTTGCTCTTCACATTACTCGATGGGTCGGCGCCGTGCGACAGCGGGATGCGGCGCCGCTCGTTCGTTCTTGACGGTCCGACGACTGCGCGGTTACACCTGGAAGACCAGAGATGGCCCTATGAATCACGACATCAGGAACATGGCACTCGTTTGCACTCTCGCGCTCTCTGCGGCGTGCGCGCCCGAACCCGCAGATTCCGTCGCGAAAGCACCGCCGGCTGCGACGTCGACGACCGCGCCGCAAACCGAAGTCGCGCCCGCGGTGCCGACGCTGAACATGCTCGCGCCCGACATCGTCGGCGAAGACATCGACGGCCAACCGATCCGGTTGAGCGACTACCGCGGCAAAGTCGTCATGCTCGATTTTTGGGGGCACTGGTGAGGCCCTTGCCGGGCCATGTACCCATCCGAGCGGTCGCTCGTGAAGAGATTGGCGAACGAACCCTTCGTCTTGATCGGCGTGAACAGCGATCGCGATCGTGAAGCCCTCAAGAAGACGATCGCGAAAGAGAACATCACCTGGCGCTCGTTTTGGAACGGCGGCGGTTCGAGCGGGCCGATCTCGACGGCGTGGAAGGTCAGAGGTTGGCCGACGATCTTCGTGATCGACGCCGACGGCATCATTCGCTTCAAGACCGAGGGTGCACAGGAAGCCGCGATCGAAAAAGCGATCGAAGAGAGCTTGGCGCGCCTGAAGGCGAAATCGGCGCGCTGATCGCGAGCCGTCGCTCAGCGCGAGAGGCTGCGGCGCGTGCTCAACGGCCTTCGATGTAGTGCTTCAAATTATTGCCGAAGATCATGCTCCAGCCTTCGCTGACGCGATGACCCGTGTCGCCGCGATCGCGCCCGATCACGCCGTCTGTGATGCTGATGCGCGTACCCGTTCCGGCGTCCGCGAGTTCTATGTGCAACTGCGAAACAGCCGGTCCGCCGAAGCGCGCCGTCACATGACCCGACAGCTCGAGTGACACGCCGGGATCGATCGCGATCACCGTGTACCACGTGAGTCCGGCGCCTTGGCCCCACTCTTCGTACAGGCGACCACCGAGTCGCGCTTCGAAGACAAGTTTCGATTTCTCGCCTCCGACGAGCATTTTCTTCGGCCACCAACCCGCTGTTTCGTCGACGATGGCGCGCCACACACGCTCGCGCTTCGTGGTGAGATCGAACGAAAGGCCGACGATGGTCGTGACGGCGTTGGTGGAATTGAGGGGTGTGATGCTCATCGTTGCTGCGCGTGGTGAGCGCGTCCTTCGAGTTCGGTTGGCGAGGCCTCGTCGCCTCGTTCAGGGTGAGTGATACCATGCTCTGCGCTCGCCCGGATCGCCTTCCAGGAGACTCGTTTTCTTCCATGAGAACCTTCGCCACTTTCCTCGTCGCCGGAGCGCTCGTACTGCATGCGAACGCGACCGACACCCTGATCACGAAGCGCAAGATCACGGACACCATCACCGCGAAAGGGATGGAACAACCGCTTCAAATCCAGGCCGAACTGACGTGGATCGGGAAGGATCGCCTGCGGGTCGACGTCGGGAATTGGTCGACGATCGTGCGCTCCGACACGAAAAAGCTCTACCAGATCAATCACGAAGCGCGCTCGTACAGCGTCGTCGATCTGCCTGTCGACCTGAAGAAATACCTGACGCCGGAGGAAGCGAAGAAGTTCGAGGAAATGTCGGCGCAGATCACGGTCAGCGTGACGCCCACGACGGAGACGAAGAAGATCCAGGACTGGACCGCGACGAAATACACCATGACGATGACCGTGCCGAAGCGCGGTACGTTCACCGAACAGATCTGGGCCGCGAACGACGTCGGATTCGACAGCGCGGCATGGTTCGAGTTGGCGAGCAAGCGCTCGCAACTTCAGCCGGTGGGTGCACTGATGGCCGCCGAGCAAAAGAAGATCGTCGGGTTCCCGCTGTACATCGAGCGCACTCAGACGATCGGCAAGAATTCGTTCACCGGGCGCGACGAGGTCGTCTCGGTCGAGTGCAAGGACGCGCCCGCCGGCACGTTCGACCTCCCGCAGGAGTACGTCGAGAAGCCCTTCGAGTTGATCGATGCGGCGATGAAGGTACGTCCGCCGGTCGAGGTCGAGATCATTCCGATCAAACCGACGCCTGAGAAACCACTCGAGAAACCACTCGAGAAACC
>JAWXBU010000189.1:0-41747 GCA_034440255.1 Planctomycetota bacterium
GCCGGGGTCGACGCGGGGCGCAGGTGCGCTCCGCCCGGATCGCGGAGAGAGATCGATCAGCAGTGGACGGAGGCAGCGATCAGGGGAGCAAAAAACAGCTTCGAGCAAGCCGCAGTCGTTCCGAGCGCGGAAAGCGAGAGATCACAGGTGCGGATCGTGCGGAGCAGAGCCAGTCGTGCGGAGCAGAGCGAGGTCCGCGCGGTGAGAGTCACACGCGAGCCAACTTCGAACGGGCGGTATTCGAACCACGAACACGCGGCGGGTCAACGCTATTGACGCGAACTCTTCACGTGTTGTTCGCAACGTTGCGCGTGCGACGCGACTTAGCGCAGCGAGAGAAAAGTTCTCCGCAGCATCTCCACAGCGGTGTGGATATCTTCGTGCGTCGTCTGTGCGCCGAAGGAGATGCGCAGAGCGGCACGTGCACGTTCGGGAGTGTGGCCGAGCGCGAGCAAGACGTGCGAAGGCTCGAGTGATCCACTCGCGCACGCGGAGCCGGCGCTGACTTCGAGTCCTTCGAGGTCGGCGCGTGCGACGAGCATGCGACCGTCGAGCTCACGACCGCCGACGCTCTCGAAACCCAAGTTCAGGGTATTGGGCAAACGAGCACTGTCGTCGAGTGGCGGACCGTTGAGGAGCACTCCTGGCACGACAGCCTGCACTTGGTCCCAAAATGAGCGGCTCAAAGCGCGCCAACGGTCAGCCGCTACCGCTTGATCGCGCGTGGCAAGTTCGACAGCCAACGCCGCCGCAGAGATGGCCGGCACATTCTCGGTTCCGGGGCGCAAACCGCCCTCTTGGCCGCCGCCTTGAAGCGGCGCCAGCAGCGTGACGCCTTGTCGCCGGTAGAGGATGCCGACACCGAGCGGACCCCCGATCTTGTGCGCAGAGAAGCCGGCCAAGTCGACGTTCGAGCGCTCGAGCGCCAGCGGCAATCGACCCAGTGCCTGCACCGCGTCTGTGTGGAACACGGGCGCGAGGTTGCCCACATCCTGCAAGCGGCGGCCGATTTCGGCGATCGGCATCACGGTGCCGATCTCGTTGTTGGCGGTCTGGATCGAGACCACGGCGGCGCGCGAAGTGCCGATTTCGGTGATCAGGCGCTCGATGTCCACGCGTCCGACCCCATCGACCGGCATGCGATGAACCGGATGGCCCTCACGGGCGAGTTCTGCGGCAGCACCCAGGACGGCGGAGTGCTCGACCGCGGTCGTGACGAGGCACGCGTTCGGACCGGCTGCTCGCACGGCGCCGAGTAGCGCGATCTGGATGGCTTCGGTGCCGCCGCCGGTGAAGACGATCTCGTCCTCGTGGACCGCGAGCGCCGCCGCTGTCTGTTCACGCGCTTCGTCGAGGACCGCTCGCGCCGCGCGACCCGAGCTGTGCACGCTCGACGGGTTGCCCCCCAGTCGATCGAGTTGCTCCAGAAAACGCGCGCGCACTTCCGGACGCAGCGCCGTCGTCGCGTTGTGGTCGAGGTAGACGCGTTTCAGGGGAACGGCCATGCGGAGTCCAACAAGAGGCGCATGTAGACGTCTTCGTAACGCTGCACGATCGTTCCACGCGCGAACTTGGTTTCGGCCGAGTGTCGCGCTGCGGCGCCCATCTGTTTGGCGCGTCGACGATCGAAGAGCAGGCTGACCACGTTCGCGGCGAACGCGTCTTTGTCGTCGACACCGGAGAGGAGTCCGTTGATGCCGTCGTCGACGACTTCGCCGACGCCGCCGACCGCGGTCGCGACGACGGCCGTGCCGCAGCTCATCGCTTCGAGTGCGGAGAGGCCGAACGATTCGTCGGAGCTCGTCAGCAAGAAGACGTCTGCGGGCGCGAGGATTTCGGGCAGGCGATCGCGCTCGCCGAGGAACTCGACGCGCGCCTCGATGCCGAGCTCGCGGGCCTTCGCTCGCGCTGCCGGTTGTTCGGGTCCGTCGCCGACGAGCTGCAACTTCGCGTTCGTGCCGACCGACGCGCGCGCGAATGCTTCGAGCAACCACGGCACGCGCTTCACCTCGCGAAAGTTCGAGACGTGCACGGCGGTCGGCGCGATCGGATCGCGACCTTCACCCGCAGCCGGGTGGAACAAGTCGGTGTCGACGCCGTTCGGGATGACTTCGATCGCGCACGTTTTCAGTGGCTCGCGACAGAAGTTCTCGCGCGTGCGACGCGCCAAGTTTTCGGAGACAGCGGTGACCGCGTCGCTCTGCTCGATGACGAACTGCGTCAGCGGAGCGTACGACGGATCGTTTCCGACGAGCGTGATGTCCGTGCCGTGCAACGTCGTCACGATCTTCGGCGCGCGCCGGGCGCGGTCTGCGATCGCAGCCGATCGCGCGAGATACGCCGACACCGCGTGCGGCAATGCGTAATGCGCGTGCAGGATGTCGAGACCGCTCTCGCGTTGGATGTTCAGAATCGTCGACGTGATCGCGAGATCGTGCGGCGTCGAATGGAACAGCGGGTAGGGAAAGCCCTGCGCGATGTGCATCTCGACTTGACCGGTCACGTGCGCGAGCCGCGGCGGAACAGCATGACTGAACAGATGCACTTTGTGTCCGCGTTCGGCGAGCGTGAGCGCCAGTTCGCTCGCGACGACGCCGGAACCTCCGTACGTCGGGTGACACAGGATCCCGATCTTGAGCACGCCGTGTGCGCGCGGGTTCGTGCTCTGGGTCATGGCAAATCGTCAGGGATCAAGCGGTGTGGAGAGGATCTCGAATGCGTCGGGCGGCAGCGCGGGAATGTCTTCGTCGTGGAGCGTGTGAGTGAATTTGGTCGGCGTGCGTGCGGTGGTCGAGTGGTACGGCGCAGGTTTGTCGCTCAGCGCGTCACGCATCTTCGTGGAGCGTTTCGCGACCGCGTTCTTCGTGTCGGGGCCAGTTTGCTTTCCGTTCGTCTTCGCGACCGAGGGAGGTTGCGCACGAGCAATCTCGCGAGCAGGCGGCGCCTTGTGGGACGCGATTGGGCTTGTTTCTCGGCCCTTTTTCGAGCTTTGAGCCGCGGGCGGAGCCGGCGTGATCTCGACCGACTTCGACGATGCCTTGCGCGTCGGCGGACTCTTCGCGATCGGCTTCGGCGGCTCCGCGGGCTTCTTCGAAGCGGCTGGCGCGTTGCCGACAACCCTTGCGTGTTTCACCGTCGGCTGCGAATCGTTTTTCACCAAAGCGGCCTTCGTGGCGATCGGCTTCGATGCTGCGGCCGGTCTCGGTTCGATTTCAGAACGTCGAGAAGGCGCTGCGCTGCGTTCGTTTTGCGCGGGAGTCCACGGCGTCGTGCTCGCAGACATCGCGGGATCTGCTGTCGACTGCGGAGCACTCGGCGTCCGAACGACGGGAACCGTTTGCGCGACTTCGACACGCGCAGTCGGAGGTGCTGCTGGCAGCGGAACCGTCGGAACCTTGCGCCTCGGTGGCGGCGGAACGCGCTTCGGCGCGACGACTTCGTTCGTCAATTCGATCGGCAGACGCGCCGTCGGATCGAACGGTGGCAATGCTGCGCGCGTTTTGTCGCGCGTTTCACGCGACACGAGCTCGAACGCGAGCTTCATGTAGTCGTCGGCACCGTTGCTGTCAGGCGCGTACTCGAAAATCGTCTGACCGAACGACGGCGCCTCGGCGAGCTTCACGTTCGCGCGAATCGGATGCGGCACGACCTGCTCTTTGAAATACGTGCGGATTTCGGCGAGCACTTCGCGCGCAAGCCGCAAACGCGAGTCGTAGAGGCTCGGGACGATGCCGGTGACGACGAGATCGGGGTTGAGACGTTTCTTGAGCAGCGTGACGATCTCGAGCAGCTTGCTCATGCCTTGCAGCGCGAGGAATTCCGTCTGCAACGTGATCAAGACCTCGCCGGCGGCGGCGAGCGCGTTGATCGAGAGCAGTCCGAGGCTCGGCGGACAATCGAAGAGCACGTAGTCGCACGCCCTCGTGCCGTGTTGCTTCACGTGCGCGTCGTTCCATTCGGTCAGCGCGTCACGCAGCAGGTACTCGCGGCCCATCGCGCTGGCGAGTTCGAGCTCGGCTCCCGACAGGTCGATGTTGCTCGGCACGATCGAAAGTCCGGGGATCTTCGTCGCACGAATGCACGCGGCGAACACGTGATCGCCCATCAACACCGAGTACGACGTCGGCTCGCCCGAAGCGGCTTCGATGCCGAGCGCCATCGACAAATTTGCTTGCGCGTCCATGTCGACGAGCACGACGCGTCGTCCTTGGATGGCGAGCGCGGCGCCGAGGTTGACCGTCGTGGTCGTCTTCCCGACGCCGCCTTTCTGATTGATGATCGCGATGCGTCGCATGATGTCGTCGCAGTCTATCCCCCGCCGAGCAGCGGATCGACACACGGCAGCGGACCTTTGTGCAACAACGGCTCGCCGTAGCGCACTCCGATGCGCTCGCCGAAGAAGCGCGCGCGCGTTTCCATCCGCGAGAGGATGTCGGCGCCGAATAGAAAGTGCTGGCCCTTGTCGGCGTCGCCTCGAGGCGCGAGTTGGCTGGCGTAGCAGCGCACGAGCGCGATCTTTTCCTCCCACACGGGCCCGATGTCGACGACGTAGGTCGGGTCGAACGGCACGTGACCCATGAAGTGATAGAGGCGCTGTGGACGCTTGGCCGGCCTCGATGCGCTCGGATCGGCGAGGCGCGCGAGTCCGGCGAGATACCAGGCTTCGCGCGCGAGCTGGCCGGTCGCCGCGTGATCGGGATGCAGATCTTCGGGACTCTGCGCGAGGACGACGTCGGGTTGGTGATCGCGAATGAGGGCGGCGAGTCTCTCGCGCGCGGACAAGGTGACCTCGACGCGTCCGTCGCCGAGATCGAGGTTGTGTCGCGCGTTGATCTTCATCAATGCGTTCGCCGCGGCGACCTCACGCGCGCGATCGTCAGCCGTTCCGCGCGTGCCCATTTCTCCTCGCGTCGCGTCGACGATGCCGACGCGTTTGCCAGCGCGCATCAATTTCAAGATCGTTCCACCGACGCAGATTTCCGCGTCGTCGGGGTGTGCGGCCACGATCAAGACGTCGAGCTTCATGCGGTGCCGTTGTCTTCCAATTCGATTTCGGGAGCGAGGTTCACGAGCAAGTGTTCGGGCGCGAGCGGCTCCATCTCGGCGCACAATTCGTGCACCCAATCTTCGCCGAAGCGCGCGACGTACGTGAGCGGACCGAGCACGCGTTCTTGCGGCGCGAGCTTCGGGAACAAGACGTTGTTCGCACGACGCTCGTGACGACGACCCTTGCCGCTCTTGTTCTGGTGCACGCGCTCGCCCTTCTCGACGAGTTTCGCGACCAGTTCTTCGATCGCATCGCCGGTGCGTTTCAGGTGCGCGGCGAGACCGGCGTCGAGCTCCGCGAGCATGCTCTTCAGCGACGCGAGTTCTTTCGACGTCCGCTTCGCGATCTCGTTCATGCGTGCGAGTACTGCGGGCGGCGGTGCCGCGGCGGCGTCGGCCGTGTACACGCCGCGAGCTCGAAGAACCGTCGCGACGTCGACTTCCAATCGGCGCAACGCGAGGCGCGCTTCGGGATCGACGAGCGTCGCCGAGATGCGCGGCACGAACGCGGTGCGTGGTGCGGAGGCTGCATCGCGCAAGTCGCCGAGTTCGACGTGGTACGCGAGTTCGCCGAATCCGCCGACGTATGCAACCGTCGGCAACACGAGGTCTTGGATGACGGGCCGCAACAATGCGCCGGGCGACCACGCGAGCGGATTTTGCACGATTTCAGCCGCCAATTCTGTTCCGGTGCGCGAACCGTCTTCGCCGTCGTAGCGGAATCCGTCGCCACCGGCTCGCAGCGCGCGGCGACCTTTCGCATCGAGTTCGAAGACGAGTGCCGCCGTCGTCGGATCGATCGCGACCTCGAGTCCGGCTGCTTTCACGCGTTCGACACCACGCGCGAGCGCCGCCGCCGGATCGATCGCGACGATGCGCGACAACTCGTGCGACATCTGCGGCCGGATCCAATCCGGTTCGATCACGAGGAGGCCGAGCGGACCGAGCAGTTCGGTGAAGGCTCGCGTGAAAGCGCGCGCCAACGACTCGCCGTTCTTCGGCACGAAGATCTCGAGTGCGCGTGCAGCGAACGGATCCTTGTCGACGAGCTGCGCGAGCGCCGCACGAATCGCCGCGAGCCGATGCGTTTCGTCGTCGAGGAAGATGCGTGACAGCGGTTGCTTGCCCGACGCGAGTGCTGCGAGCGTGATCTTCTGCAGATCGAGGTTCACGTTCACGACGTGCGCATGATTGACTTCCGCCAAGTCCGAATCGTCGGCGTGATTCCAGAACAGCGCGACGACCGGCGTCCCCCATGATTTCTCGAGCTCACGCGCGAGCGCGATCGACTGCAGCGCTTTGTAGAGCGAGTACAACGGCGACGCGAGGAAGCCCGGCTGTTGTCCCGTGATGACGGCGAACGTCCCGGGCTTCTCCAACTTGCGCAGTGCGTCGACGACGGCGACGTGCGGGGCCAGCGTGCCGAGTTCACGCGCAAGCGTCGTCGCAAGTTCGGCGCGCTCTTCGCGATCCCATCGATCGTTCGGTTTCGCGATCGACGCGATCGTGCGCGGCACGTGCACGAGTTCACGTGGCAGGCGGCCGGACAAGGCTTGCAGTGCGAAGGCACTCTGCTGCAGCACGTCGGCCGACGCGTGCTCGATCCGGATCATGATGCGAATCCGACGGCTGCGTTGATCTCACTCGCCATCGCATCGATCGCGCGCGCGGCAGCATCTTTCCAATGCAGCTCTTTGAACGCCTGCTGCTTCGACGCGAACAAAATGCCGCGCGAGCTGTTCACGAGCGCGCCGCGACCACCGCGCAGAAAACCACCGACGATCTCCTTGGCACCGGCACCTTGCGCGCCGTAACCGGGGATCAAGAACGGCGTCGTCGGCATGCGCGCGCGCAACGCGGTCAATTCGTCGGGGTGAGTCGCACCGACGACGGCTCCGACGCTCGAGAGACCGCTCGTGCCGATGAGTTCTTTCCCCCACTCGACGACGCTGTCGGCGACTTTCTCGTACACGCGCGGCGAGCCGTGATCTTGAATGAGCTTGCTGTCCTTGTTCGACGTGCGCACGAGCACGTAGATGCCCGCGTCCGCCGCTTTGCACGACTCGAGGAAAGGCGTGATCGAGTCGCTGCCCAAGTACGGATTGATCGTGATCGCGTCGCACAAATGTTCGCGATCGCGCGGGCCCGAGCCTTCGAGGAAAGCCCGCGCGTAGGCCTTCGCGGTCGTGTCGATGTCGCCGCGCTTCACATCGCCGATCACGATCAGGCCGGCCTGCTTCGCGGTCGAGACGACGCGTTCCCAGGCGAGCGCCCCGTCGGCGCCGTAGATCTCGAAGAACGCGGACTGAGGTTTCACCGCCGGAACTTTGCCAGCGCAGACTTCGAGGATTGCGCACAAGAAATCGGCGCAGGCCTGCGCTTTGGCCGCCCGCGGCGCGTTCGGATCGCGAACGACGGCGAATTCCTCGGGCAAGCTCGCTTCGTGCGGATCGAGGCCCACGAGACAGGGGTTTCCGGCGCGGCGGACGGATTCGGTGAGTCGGTCGGCGTAGTTCATCGCGGTTTGGGCCGAGGATCCTACCTGTGCATCAGGTCGCGGCGGCGAGGAAGCGCTTGGCCACGTAATCGGCGAGTGGCAGGCCGCGCGCGGTCAATCGGTAGCGGTCGTGGACAACTTCGACGAGTCCATCCACAACGAGCGACTCTGCGATCGGCACAGCCGGGTCATCGGATCCGGTGAAATGGGCCCGCGAGCGCGCCTCGTCGGCCGAGAGGCCGTCGGAGAGACGCAGGCCTAGCCACCAGGTCTCGAAAAGACGCGCGGCGCCGCTCGGCGTCTCTTCCCACGTCCGCGCGTCGTTGTCAGCCGCGATGCGTCGGTTGTAGGGCTGGATCGCCTTCAGATTGCCGCCGCGCGTGGGGCCGATCTTGCTCACGGCCGAGGGTCCAATGCCGAGGTAGGGACCGTTCTCCCAATAATTGACGTTGTGAGCACATCGGTGTCCAGATCGGGCGAAATTGGAGATCTCATACGCCTCCAAACCGGCGCCCGCGGTGAGCGCCCGCGTGACGTCGAAGTGCGCCAACTCCACTTCTTCTTCCGATTTGGTCAGCCGACCCTGATCGAGCCAGCGGCGGAACACAGTCTCTTCCTCAAAGGTCAAGTTGTACGCCGAGAGATGCTCCGACCCGAGCGCCAGGACGCGCGCCAGATCGCGCTCCCACGCCTCGGCCGTTTGGCCCGGCACGGCGTAGATCATGTCGATGTTGAGGTCGCGCACGCCGGCGGAACGGGCGGATTCGAAGGCGGCGAAAGACTGCTCGACCGTGTGGACACGTCCGAAAAGTTGCAACACCTCGTCGTGCAGGCTCTGGAAACCGATCGAGAGGCGCGTGACCCCTAGGTCGAGCAACGCGCGCGCCTTGTCGCGATCAAGGCTCTCGGGATTGCACTCGGCGGTGACTTCAACCGCCGAGGAACGGAACCCGGTGATGCGCTCGAGTGCGTCGAAGAAGCTCCGGAGCTCAGTCGTCGAAAGCAACGACGGCGTTCCCCCACCGACGAACACGGTGCGCGGCTGGCGCGGTGCATAGAGCTCAGCCTCACGCACGATCGCCGCGAGGTTCGTGCCGCGGTCCTGACCCTCCGCCGGCACCGAGAAGAAGTCGCAGTAGTGACACTTCGCCGCGCAGAACGGCAAGTGCACGTAGAGCGGGGTGCCTGCGGGCGCGCGCTCGAGGCTCGTTCGCAAATTCTCGGTCGCGGACATCGCGAGCGAGTATGACGCGCGCAGGCGCCGAACGGAGCGGGTCGGCCGTTTTGCGATCGCCGACCTAGCGGCGCATCCACAGGCCTGGACGGATCAGCGCTCCCCCATCACTCCGTACAGCTTCTTCAGCGCTTCTTGCTCGATCTGGCGCACGCGTTCGCGCGTCAGACCGACGACCTTGCCGATCTCCTTCAGCGTCATGGTCTCCCCCGTTTCGGTCCCGAGGCCATAGCGCAGCCGCAGGATCGTCGCTTCGCGTTCGTCGATGACTGCGAGCATCTCTCCGAGCTTCGCGATCAAGTCGGCGTTGAGCATCTGCTCGTCAGGCGCGACTGTGCCGACGTCTTCAACGGTCTCCTGCGAGCTCGACAAGACGTCGAGCGAAATCTGCGGCCCCATGCCGCTCACGGTGATCGTGCGACGCAAGAGCGGCCAATTGTCTTCGGGGATGCCGAGTTCCTCGGCGACTTCTTCGATGCTCGGCGCGCGACCGAGCAAATAGCCGAGCTCTTGACTCACGACGCGCCAGCGTGAGATGAGTTCGCTCATGTAGCTCGGCACGCGCACCGGCTTGACGGTGTTGGTCAGCGCACGACGGATTGCCTGCTTGATCCACCACGTTCCGTACGTGGAGAAGCGGCAGCCCGCGTCGGGATTGAATTTCTCAGCGGCCTTCATCAAGCCGATGTTCCCCTCGGCGATCAGGTCTTGAAGCGCGAGGCCGCGGTCCGTGTACATCTTCGCGACGGACACGACGAGCCGCAGATTGGCGCGAATCATGTGCTCGCGCGCGGCACCATCACCACCTTGAATTCGACGGCCGAGCGCTTGCTCTTGTTCGGCGTTCAGGAGCGGGACTTCGTTGATCTCTTGGAGATAAGTCTCCAGGCAGCGTTCGGCGGAAATGGCAGGGCTCCTGTGTGAGGGACACTGGCGGGCGCTGACTCGCTCGCCAAACTTTCGGTGTAGAGACGCTCCGGCCGAAGACCGGAACAGGCCCACCCATCGACCTCCGCGTATCGGGATCTTGAGCCGGCAAGAACTGCACGCCGGCCAGGGCGCGGACGGTAGGATTGACGCGCCTTGACGACGCAGCGCAACCGGGATTCCAGCAGCGGAAGCATGAGCGAAGCCCCGCTCGAAGAACTCATTTCAGAAAAAAACTTCGCGGCGGTCTTGGAGACGCAGGCGGAGATGTTTCTCTGCTTGGCGAACACGTTGCTCGCAAAGAACGACGCCTGGGCGCGCGGTCATTTTTTCCAGATCATCAAGGAGAGCGACTCGGTCGAAGCACTGCTCGACGATCACGGCGCTCGCTACAACCGCACCTACAGTTTCTTGCGGGAGATCGTCGCCTCGCTGCGCAGCTTCGCGCTCGCGGGTTTCAGCTTGACGCACTTGGAGCGTCGAATCGGCGGCTATCCGACCGTTTTGTCGACTGCTGAATTCGATTCGGCACACAAGTCGATCGAAGCGTCGCGTACCTACGTCCAAGGCGTCGCGCGCAAGCTGATGGAGGCTGCTCGCGACGAAGCGCTCGCTCGCGGAGTCAAGATCAAGCGCGAGTCGTTTCCAGACAGTCAGTATGCACCGGCCGCCCAACGGCGTGCTCTCCCGCGCAACATGGGGCAAGAAGATCTCGACGACGACGAACAGATGGTCGCGGAAGTCGCGTCGAAGTTCGTTCAAGCGGCGACGATGTTCCAGGAGATCGGCGTCAAGCGCATCGTGAACGAAGCCGAGCGCGAGGCTTTTCTGCAGCGCTGTTGCTCGGAAGAACAAGCGCGCGTCTACGAAGCGACCGTTCATAACTTGCAGTCGGCGTACGACACGTGGGTGCGCAATACGACGATCGAATCGACGGATCCGCGCTTGCCCAAATTGCGCGGTCACGCCTCGGCCGCGTTGCACCTTCTCGAGGCCGTCACGCATCTGACGCACTTCGTCGAGCGCCACGAAAGCCAATCACGCGACGAGAAACTCGTGCGCAGACTCGGTGCGATCGTCAATCGATCCGAGGCGCGCGCGGTCACGCTCAACCATCTCCTGTTCCAAGCGTCTGTGTTCTTGAAACGTGGGCGTTCGCTCGCGGAAGAGATCCTGCCCAGCGTCACGAATGTTCAAGTGCTCGAGGTCGAACTGCGTGACGATCTCGTGTTGCACGCGCGACCCGCGGCGTTGCTCGTCGGCATCGTGAATCGCTTCGGCACTCCGGTCGAACTCGAAGTCGCCGGCAAGACGTGCAACGCTGCTTCGATCCTCGACATGATGGTGACCGTCGGCTCACACCCCGACGTGCGCAAATACATCTTCCGCGGTGACGAGAATCCGTTGCGCGACATCGAACTGCTCTTCGAGGCCGGTCTAGGCGAAGAAGGCATCGACACTCTGCCGATACAGCTGGCGTATCTGCGTCCGGATCGCTGAGCGCGATCAAACGCCGAGGAAGAGTCGTTCGGCGAGCGCGCTCGGCAAGCCTGCTGCTCGGATGCGCTGCGCTTCGCGCTCGATGTCGTAGTCGACGCGCTTGATCCACACACGCTCACGGTCGCTGTCGAAGACCGCATACGCCGCGCGCGGATCTTCATCGCGCGGTTGGCCGACACTTCCGACGTTGATCAACGCGCGGTGTGATTCGCTCAGATCGACTTCGGTGTCTTCGGTGTACGCGGTGCGCACGGGATCATCGCGCAGACGCAACAACGTCACGGGATAGTGTGTGTGGCCGACGAAGCACACAGGCAACTGGAGTGCGTCGAGCGATGGATCAGCGTCGGTCGTGCTCTGCACGTAGTCGAAGAGTTCGGGTCTGTAGTACGTCCCGTGCGCGACGCACGCGTGCTCGAGGTTCGCGATCATCTCGAGATCGGCGAGCCACTGATTGTCCTTCTTCGTCAGGACGGTCTGCGTCCAGCGGACGGCTGCTCGCGCGTAGTTGTTGAAGTACATGACGTCGAGTTCGCCGACGCAGGCCGCATCGTGATTCCCCTTCACGACGGTCGCGTCGATGTCGCGCAGGATTTCGATGCACTCACGTGGTGCAGCGCCGTAACCGACGACGTCGCCGACGCTCAGGTAGCGGTCTACCTTTTCTTTTTCCAACGCCGCAAGGACAGCGCGCAACGCAGACAGGTTGCCGTGGATGTCACCGAGAATGCCGTACTTCATGATGCGGACGCCGGACGAGATCGAGCGCTAGCGCGATCAGTATGAAGGGGATGATCGACCCGAACCACGCGATCCAGCGAGCAGAATCGGGCAGCTCCGCCGATCCCAGGATTCGTGCAGGACCGAAGGGCCACCCGCGAGCGATGGCCGGCAGCCACCAAGCGAGACTCAAGAAGAGGATCGAACGCAGCTGTGGCCATGGAATGCGTTCGACTGCAAGGGCGACCGCGATCAGGTGTGCGAGGGCCGCGAGCGGAGTACCCATCGGCCACAAATCGCTGTTTCCACCGAGGAACTTGGTAGCGAAGATAAGAATGGGGATCGCTGGCAAGAGCACCATGCTGAGCAACACGATGACCCGAATTCGCCAGCGTCTCTTGGTCGGCATCTGGTCGACACGGCCGCCAAGTTCAGCCAGCGCGCCCAAGCTCAGCAGCCCACCCACGATCCCCCACGCGAAAGCCAATTCAGACGCAAGTGCTTGTCCAGAAAGAGGTTCTGTGCGGATGCTCAATCCGGATGCACGCGGCACGATGACCACTGCAGCCAGCAGAACCAGCCAGAATGCGAGCACCCAAGGACGGCCCAGCCACCTCCGGCCCAACCATGCGACGAGTTCCAGCGCCATCGACTTCCCCGTCTACGCTCCCGGCCACTCACGGTCCAGCCCTGTGGAGTGAAGATACCTGGACTTGATTCCGCCTCCGCGCTGTCTAACCTGGCGGATGTCATCGGTTTCTCAATCCCTAGAGGAGGTCACATGGAGCGTCGACTAGGCCGCGGTTTGGGTTCTTTGTTGGGCACATCGACTCCAATTGAAAGCCGAAATGCCTCGGAGGTCATCTCGCTGGCATCCCTGCGGCCCAACCCTCACCAACCGCGCAAGCACTTCGACCCCTCTGCGCTGTCCGAACTGACCGAGAGCATCCGGCGGCACGGCATCCTCCAGCCCATCGTCGTTCGCCCATCGAGCGACGGCTACGAAATCGTCTCAGGCGAGCGCCGTTTCCGAGCGTCGCAGGCTGCGGGTCTCACCACGATTCCCGCTACCGTGCGGCGCGACGTCACAGATGACCAGATGCTCGAACTGGCACTCGTCGAGAATCTGCAGCGTCAGGACCTAGACGCGATGGAACGTGCTGCGGGATACGCGCAGATGATGTCCGCGTTGAGCCTGACGCAGGAACAGGTCGCCGAACGTGTCGGTCTGAAGCGTTCGACGGTTGCCAACCATCTGCGGCTGTTGGACCTCCAGCCCGCCGCCCAGGATGCCGTCCGCAAAGGATTGATCAGCATGGGGCACGCCCGTGCGCTGCTCGCTGTGCCCGACAAGAAGCATCAACTCCAGCTTGTCGACCGCATCGCTCGGGATGATCTCTCCGTCCGGCAAGTCGAGCTTCTCGCTCGCGGTATGGCTCCCAACCGCAACGATCCCGGTGCGATTCTGCCACCCTACATCCCGAATCCACCTTGGATGGTCGAACTCGAAGGTCGAATCCGCGACCACCTTGGAACCAAAGTCCAGATTCGAAACAACCCCGGCGTCAAGGGCGAAATCGTCGTCCAGTACTTCAACGCCAGCGACCTCGACCGTCTGGCAAAGCTGCTCGCGCCCCGAGAAGAAATCCGCTAACCGCCCTGTTCCACGTGGAACAAGCAAACGGCCCGAGTGTTCCACGTGGAACACCCGGGCCGTTTTTGTGCTGCCCGGCTAGGGGGCTGTAACGGCTGAATCGCTAGCAGGATTCGTCCTCATTCGTTGTCGGGCAAGAAGCGACGACGACCGCGTATCCTCTGCGATACGCGGAGGAGGAGCGACGCCGCCAGGCGACGACGGAGGGCGGAGCCTGCTAGCGATCCAGCCGTTACAGTCCACTAGAGAACTTCGGTGGACTGAATGACCGCAGGGGTTTCAGGGCGTTCGGTCCCAGCAACGACCTTCGTCTCGCTGATCAGCTTGAGGATGTCCATGCCGTCGATCACCGCCCCGTACACGACGTAGTCGCCGTCGAACGCATGATTGTCGCCCACAGAAACATAGAACTGGCTGCCGGAGCTCTGTTTGGATCCAGGGGTCCGCGCACCGGCGAAGGCTCCGGCAAAGTGCTTGAGGGTGTTGGTCTCGGCATCCAGCTTGTTGCCAACCTCGCCCTGTCCCCAGGCAGTGACCTCCTCTTTGAGGGTGTTGGGGTCTCCAGCCTGGACCAGGCTATTCGCGATCACGCGATGGACTCGGATACCGTTGTAGGCGCCTTCGCGAGCGAGCGTGAGCAGGTTCTCGCAGTGCTTGGGGGCGAGCGCGTTGTACAGTCCGACAGTGAAGGAGCCGCGATCGGTGTTGAACTTCACCTTCGGGGCGTCGGCGGCGAGGGGCGGGTTAGCGAAGAATCCGGGGTATTGGGATCGCCACGCCAGCTGCGTGTCGACGCGCGCCTCGAGTGATTCAACCATGCTCTGACGTGTGCCGGAGGCTTCGCTAGCCACCTTGTCCGTGATCAGCGGATGAATTGGGTATTCCTGTTTCAGGCGCGTGATTGCGGTCTTGGAAGCCTCGAATTTGCCCTCGCGAGCTGCCGATGTTGCAGCTAGATACAGAGCCCACGGGCCGGCGTTCGAACCCTTGACCTGATCTGCGACGGCGACCAGGTCGCCCGACGGGCCGCCGATCAGTCCTGTGCGGGGGTCGCGTGTCGTCACCGCGATGACCTTGGCCCAGCTGTCCGCCTGAGCATCGTCGGCCGACTTGCGAGCGTACTGTCGGTAGATGACGAAGCTGGCCACCACGACGGCGGCCAGTGCGCCGAGTTTCCAGTAGCGGTCGACGAATTCCGAGAGTCCGGATTTCTCATGCACCGGCGCGATCGTGACGGCGGTGGGGGCCTTGTGTTGAGCCATGGGCGATCTACTGTTCCGAGCCCAGTAAAGGGCTATCAACGGAGTGCTAAATGGGATCCAAACGACCTATTGGGGGTGACGACGCGCGGGCGTTGGCACTACCCGAACTCACGGCCAAGGCGCCCTCCGAGGAGGCCCCTAGCCGTGTTCAGTCGGCGCATTGTATCGACACACCGAGTCCGGCGACAAGCAGACTTCTGGATGCGCCACTTGCGGCTTCGAAGCACGCAGCTGACCGCTGCACTGATCTAACTCCTGCTCTGAAAACGTACACTAGTGCGTTCATTGCGCGGACTTCGGACACTTCCGCACATCGACGACGAGAGCACACATGCTGACGAGCCTCCTCTTCCTCCTCACGAACACGCTTCCTCGCGCCGCGATCGCGACTGCACCGCCGACCACACACGCGACGGCGGAGCCGCAGAAGGAGGCCGACGAATTCTCGAAGCGCAAGAAGGAGGCGGGCAAGGACGTCTCGAAACTTTGGAAGCTCTACGAGTGGTGCAAGGAGCAGAAAAAGGAGAAGGAAGCGAAGAGCACGCTGAAGGATCTCCTGAAACTCGAGCCGACCCACAAGGAAGCGAACATCGCGCTCGGCAACTTGTTCTTCGACGGCAAGTGGTTCGAGAACCAGGCGAAGATCGAGGAGTACAAGAAGCAGAAGGTGATCGACGAGAAGCTCGCGCAGGGGCTCCTCGAATACAAGGGCGAGTGGGTGCCGAAGGAAGACGTCCCCTTTCTCGAAAAGGGGCTCGTCAAAGACGACATCGGCAATTGGGTCGATGGCGAGGTCGCGAAGAAGCTGAAGGAAGGCTTCGTCAAACAAGACCTCACGTGGATCTCGCCTGCTGAGAAAGAGAACATCGAAAAGGGCCTGTGGAAGTGCGGCGACAAGTGGTTGTCGCTCGCCGATGCCGACAAGTTCCACGCCGAGCTCGACCAGGAATGGCGCATCCCGTT
The DNA here is from genome assembly GCA_034440255.1 of Planctomycetota bacterium. GTDB lineage: Bacteria > Planctomycetota > UBA1135 > UBA1135 > JAEUIA01. The sequence continues at coordinate 15,804 of JAWXBU010000189.1, forward strand.
CGAGCGCTTCAATGTCTGGACGACATGTGAACGCGATCTCGTGACGGCGAAGATGAAACGCCAACTCGATCCGGCGATCGAGGATCTCGATCGCATCTACGGCGTCAAGCCGAGCGAGAACATCGACGTCTATATCTTGCGCAGTCTCGATCAGTACAACGCGGTCGCCGCCGGCAGTGAGGAGGACGAACGCCAGCCGACCGAGATGATGGGTATGTCGTCTGCGTACAACGCACACCTCGGCGACATCATGTTCGACGACAAGTTCAACTCGACGAACATGGGCGTGAGCTACTGGGACACGACCAGCGAGGCCCTGAACAAGTGGGGCGTTCACAACGTTCGTCACGCGATCGGTCAGTCCTATGCGGAAGCACTCGATCCGAGCAGCGATGCGATCACGGCCATGCTCAAGACGGGCCGCATGGACAACTCGTACGCGAAGAAGTTCTACGCCGAGAAAAAGATCCCGGCGTGGTTCCGTTACGGCGCAGCCGCATACGTCGAGCGCTACTACAAGGACACGACGCTCGGCATCGGCGGCAATCCCACGTGGACCAAGGAATGGAGCGTCGCCAACTTGCTCAAAGCTGGGGGACTCCGTCCGCTCAAGCAGGTCTTCGAGTGCAAGATCAAACCCACGGATGCTGTCGACACGAGCAAACTGATCAATGAAACGGGTCTCGTCATGGCTTTCATCGTCGACGGCAACTGCGCGCCCGTCGTCGAGAAGCACAAGGCCTTGCAAGCAGCTTTCAAGAACATGAAAGACCGCAAGACCATCGACGAAGCCAACAAGGCTCTCGAAGCCGAAGTCATCAAGCACGAGGTCGAACTACGCAAGTTCGGCGGCCTCTGAGCGCATCACCGAGCACGGCCACATCGACACGATGATCCATTCTTTTCTCACCCAGGCGCTTCTCGTCCTCGGTCTCCAGGCGCCGACGCAACAAGCGGCATTTCACGCAGCGAACGTCGACGTCCTCATCGAAGCGAGCGATGTCGCGGCACTGATCAAGGCGTACGAGAAGGCGCCCGTCGTGCAGATGCTCAACGATCCCGGCGTCGCGAAGATCGCCGATGTCGCGCGCGAGATGGGCCTCGACATTCGCGCGATGTTGCAAGGCATGTTGCCCGTCGTGGATGCGTCGAAGCCCGACGATCCTTTCTGGCCGTGGTCGGCTGCGACAGCAGCGTCCATTTCGATGTCGGACCTGCACACCGTGTCGACAGGTGAAGCAACGCGCTCGAAGTTCGGTCGCGGAGTGTTCGTGATCGACTTCAAGGACGCTTTTGCTGCTGAACAAGCAGTGAAAGCCGCTGCCGGCACGGGTGGCGTCGAGCGCGACATGAGCGCCGGTGACGCGACGATTGCGATCGGAACGCGACAAGTGTCGATCCAACGCTTCACGAACACGGCGCTGGGTTCATTCTGGGTCGCGCAGGACGGTGCACGTTGGATCGTCGGTTTCGGCGGAGTCGCACCGAGCGAAATCGTCGCGCGACTTTCGAATCCCGAATCGAGCTTCGTCGAGAAGCACAAACAGCTCGTCGACGACACGTCCTTCCAATCAGCGTGCGGCACGACGCTCGTTCGCGCCTGGAGTCAGCTCGAGCGCCTACCCCAAGGCCTGTTGCCGGACATGAGCGCGACCGACGCATCTCTCTTGAACACGTTCGTGCCCGGCTTCCTGCCATTCGTCGGGCAAAAGGGTCGCTGGCGCATGCAGCTCTGCGGCGAGCGCTTCGTCTCTGAAAGTTTGGCCGAGCGCATCGGCGACGCGAAGCAACTCGACGCGCTCTACGGAACCGGGGAGATTCCCAACTCAACGGCACGCATGGTGCCGAAAGAAGCCGTCGGCGCGTGGGTGATGATGATCCAGCCCGCGCAATTCGAAGCACTTCTCGAGCGCACGCTCGTCGGCATGAACAGCGCCGTTGCCGTGAAGCCCGACGACGGTGCGCCAAAGATCTCAGCCGCAGTGGGGGACTCGGGCGCGATGTTCCTCTTGCCGCTTTCGATCGGTTCGCTGGCTCAAGGCGGCGGCGTTCCTGCTCCGCCGGCCGTGCTCGCGGTCGCGTTGAAGGACGCCGCGGCATTCAAGCTCGCACTCGATGCGTGGATCGGACGCGCGAAGCTCGCCGAGCCGAAGCTCAAGGTCGAGAACAAGCCGTACCACAAACTGCCGATGTACACGTTCACGCTCGGCACTGAGCCCGACGAGAACGGAGAGAACGCCGAAGCGTCGATGAAGCCCACGATCACGATACTCGCCGATCGCGTCCTCGTCACGCCGAACCGCAAGACCGCGCAGGCCGAAGTCCGTCGCTCCGAAACACCGAACAGCGAAGTCCATGCGCTCGCCGCCGAGAACGCGATTCCGAAAGGTGCATTCGAAGCGAGTTCGATGGACTGGGGAGCGACGGTCGGCAAGTTGTACGACGCGGGCCGCGGATTGCTGCCGATGATGAGCCAGGGTCGCGACACGCCGATCGATGTCGAGGCTCTGCCGACCGCGGCGACGTTGTTCCGCTTCTTCAAGCCGAGCGCGAGCTACAGCAAACGCGTCGACGGCAAGACGTACACCTACAGCGAGAGCTCGTTCGGTCCTGAAGTTCCGCTCGCACTCGCGATGACGATGATGGGCGTTTCGGGCGGCGCTCGAATCGGCGGCGAGATGTCGTCCGCACCGACGGTCGAATCGGGCGCACCGAGGACGCCCACTCCGAGTGCGGACGTGCAACCCACGCCCGCGCTCGAACGCGAATCGACCGTGAAATCACTGCGCGCGGTGCGCACCGGAATCGCGATCTACAAGTCGCAGTTCCAACGCGTGCCGAACACGCTCGACGAGTTGCTGAAAGGCACCGATACGTTTCCGAAGGGCTTCCTCGACGGCAGCGAAGTTCCGAAAGATGGCTGGGGTCGCGCTCTCGTTTATTCCGTGCGCGAAAACGGCGCCAAATACGATTTGCGCTCGAGCGGCGCGAACGGTGTCGACGATCAAGGCGCCGTCGACGACGTGTTGCCCTGAAGGACGCGTCGATGGACGAGGAAGCGCGCGAAGAGAACGCGACGATCACGCCGCGTGAGCGCCTCTCGCGTCCGACGCCTGTCGCGAAGACGAAGAAGCGCTCGAAATTCAAACGCTGGCGCCGCTCGATCGCGCGCAAGTTGGGAGCGCGCTTCGGCGTCTTGGCGATCGCACTGATGTCGAAAACGTGGCGTGCGCGCTGGGACGGTCTCGAGAACTTGGAAGCCGCGCGCGGAGCCGGTGGTGGACACCTGATCACGCTTTGGCACGGGCGCATGCTCGTGCCGATGGCGCATCACGAAAACAAGGGTTGGGTCGTGCTCGTTTCGCAGAGTGGTGACGGTGACACGGTCGCTCCGATCTTGCAGCGCTACGGTTTCGGCGTCATCCGCGGATCCGCGAGCCGCGGGGGAGCGCGCGCTCTGCGTGAAATGTTGACGCTGCTCGAGAGCGGGTCTGTCTTGGTTCTCACACCCGACGGTCCGCGTGGTCCGATGCACGCGATGAATCCCGGCGTCGTGTGGCTGGCGCGCGCGACCGGTTACGCAGTCGTGCCCGCCGGTTTCGTCGCCGATCGAGCTTGGCGCATGAAGAGTTGGGATCGCTTCACGATTCCGAAGCCGTTCGCCCGCGTTTCCTTCGTCTACGGCAAGCCGATACGCGTCGATCGCGAATCCACGACGGCCGAATTGGAAGCACGCAGTCGCGAGATCGCCGACGCGATGCACGAATGCGAACGTCGTGCGTTCGAACGGATCGGCATGGAGCGCGACGCGTGACTCGCGGGTGGGAGATGCGGAACTCGCGAGCATACGTATCGTCGTCTGGTTCGCTCGAGATCGCAGTCGAAGCGCATGCGACGCGTGGCGAAAGTTCACCGCGATGATTCGTGTCGGTCCCGCCGGTTGGTCGTATCCAGACTGGGAAGGCCGTGTCTATCCGGCGCACAAGCCGCACGGTTTTCATGCGCTCAGTTTCCTCGCGCGCACTTTCGACACGATCGAAATCAACTCGAGCTTCTACGCGATGCCACGCGTCGAACACGCGACACGCTGGGCTGCGCTCGTCGTGGATCGGCCGCAGTTTCGCTTTCAAGCCAAGCTGAATCGCGACTTCACGCACTTGCCCGAGCCCGGCGCGGATGCGGCGAGCGACGCGTGGGAATCGAAAGCGCGCGAGTTCAGCGCCGGGCTCGCGCCTCTCGTGCGCGCGAAAAAACTGACCAGCGTGCTCGTGCAATTTCCCGTCACGTTTCTGCACGGTAAGAGCGAAGTCCGCCGGCTCGGTCGATTGCGCGCGCTGTTTCCGGACCTTCCGCTCGTGCTCGAAGTGCGTCATCAATCGTGGTTCGACCGCCCCGCGATCGATCAAGTGCGCGGGCTCTCCTACTCGCTCGCCTACGTCGACTTGCCGAACGCGTGGAACCATCCGCCGGCGTGGCACGAACCGACCGGGCCGATCGGCTACTTGCGTCTGCACGGCCGGAACGAGCGCGAGTGGTTCCGCGGTGAGGCCGAGCGCGATGACAAATACGACTACCTCTACGGTGAGCGCGAGCTCGACGAGCTCTCGCGCAAGGCCAAGCGCATCGCGTCTTTGCACGACGACACGGCGATCGTCACGAACAACCACTTTTCGGGGCAGGCGGTTGCCAATGCGATCGATCTGATGTTCCTGCTCCAAGGAGGCCCGATTCCGGCCTCCGCCGAGATCGTCGAGAGCTTCCCGCACCTGCGCGTGCGGACCCGAATCGAGGGTCAGCAACCGCTTTTCTGAAGAGATGCTCATTTCGAGGCTCCTGACCCAAAGGACGCGTGAATCCGGGTCCCCCGAACGGGTATCCTTTTCGCCCCGAAGACCCGAAACGGGCCGGACAGCCTCGCGTGGCACTTGAAAACCTCCTCTACGGCGCGCACGCCGCTACACTCGGATTGCTGGGACTGTTCGGTGTGCACCGGGTCTGGCTCCTGACGCGTTTCAGCTGGGAGACCGAAGACGCCTCGCGCGACGGTGAACCGGCCGACGAGTCTTGGCCGAAGTTGACGGTTCAGCTACCGGTCTACAACGAACGCACGGTCGCGGCGCGACTCATCCGAGCAGCGGGAGCGCTCGACTATCCGCGCGGCCGGCTCGACATCCAGGTTCTCGACGACTCGAACGACGAGACGTGCGCGATCGTCGACGAGGAAGTGCGGCAACTCGTTGCGAGCGGAATTCAGGCGACAGTCATCCGCCGCACCGATCGCACCGGTTTCAAAGCAGGCGCGTTGGCGAACGGGATGAAGAGCGCGCACGGCGATCTCATCTGCATCTTCGACGCCGACTTCACGCCCGAGCGCGACTTCCTTCTGCGGCTCGTGCCGCGCTTCGCCGATCCGAAGGTCGGCATGGTGCAAGCGCGTTGGGGTCACTTGAATCGCGACGAGTCCCGACTGACGCGCGCTGAATCGACGCTGCTGGACGGGCACTTCGTGATCGAGCACAAAGTGCGTCACGACTCGGGCGTGTTCTTCAACTTCAACGGCACGGCGGGCATTTGGCGCCGCGAAGCGATCGACTCCGCGGGCGGTTGGCAGCACGACACGCTGACCGAGGATTTGGACCTGTCCTATCGCGCTCAACTGCGCGGCTGGAAGTTCGAGTACGTGCCGCTCGTCGTCGCGCCCGCTGAAGTTCCGAGCGACATCGCCGCGTTCAAGAGCCAACAGCATCGTTGGGCGAAGGGCAGCGTGCAGGTTTTCAAGAAGCTCGCCGTGCCGATCTTGTCGTCGCAGGAGCCGCTCAAGACGAAGCTCGAAGCGATGGCGCACTTGACCGGAAATGTCGGTTATCCGTTCGTGCTGTTCTTGTCGCTGCTCTTGCCGCTGAGCCTCGGATTCAGGAACGAATTCTCGGGCTGGGTCCACGTCGCGCTGTTCCTCGTGTGCACGCTGACCGTGCTCGCGTTCTACGAAGCGAGTCAGCGCGTACTCGGCCGCACGATCGGACAACGCCTCGTCGACACGGCGTGCGCGGTGTCGCTCGGCATCGGAATGTCCGTCAGTCAGACGCGCGCGGTGATCGAAGGCTTGTTGCCGGGCACAGGCGTGTTCGTGCGCACGCCGAAAAAGGGCAGCGGTCCGAAGCGCAAGCGCTACGCGAACGTGATGCGCGGAATGCCCGGCGTCGAGCTGTTGTTCGCCGCGTGGATCGGCTGGGGAATTTTCGAAGCCGCGACGAACGAGATGTGGGGCTCGCTCCCGTTCCTGCTGCTGTTCTTCGTGGGTTTCGCGTGGGTCGGCACGTTGTCCGCAGCAGATGCTCTGCGACCGTTGTTCGCATCAGCAGAGCCGGCGCCGACGCCCGAAGTCACGAGCAGCGCGAGCTGACCGTCGATACGGTACACGGTACTTTTCTTCCCGATTCACCGACGATCGTCTCGGAGTCACGCCTGCGCGTGGGTCGGTGAATCGGGAAGAAAAATACCGTGTACCGTATCGACGGTCACCGCGCCGTCTTCTGCTGTCTCGCCGTCAACATGTCGACGAGGTCCATCTTCGAGATCACACCGAGCACTGCGTCTTTGTCGTCGAGGACGATCGCGACCATGCCCTTGGTGAAGATGTCGAGCAACTTGCCGGCGTCCTCATTGGCTTTGACCGTCGTCACGTTGCGGAACATCACTTCCGCAACCGCGCTCGCCAACGTGGCGCGACCGTCGACGAGCTTCGTCAACACGTCCGTCTCGGTCAAAATGCCGACCAAACGGCCGGCGTCGACGACGGGCAACTGGCTGATGCCGTGCTCCTTCATGTTCATGACCGCGTCTGCGATCGTGTCGGCGCTGGCAGCCGTGATGAGCTTGCGACGCGGCAACGACCGCAGGGTGTCGCCGATCGTGTTCGTCTCCCATTGGCTCTCGGTGAAGCCGTTTTCCTTCATCCAGCGATCGTCCATGAACTTCGTCATGTAGTTGCGCACGGAGTCGGAGAGGATGACGACGATGCGCTTCTTCGGGCCCATCTTCTTCGCGACTTGGAGCGCGGCCCACATCGCCGAACCGCAACTGCCGCCGCACAACAGGCCTTCTTGGCGAATCAAGCGCCGAGCCATTTGGAACGAAGGGCGGTCCTCGGTCTTGATCCACTCGTCGACGAGAGAACGATCGAGCACGTCGGGGATGAAGTCGTAACCGATGCCCTCGACCTTGTAGCTGTGGATCGGTCCCGGTCCGGCGAGGATCGAACCGACGGGATCGACGCCGATCACGCGCACGTTCTTGACCTTCTCCTTGAGCCGCTTGGCGACGCCTGTGATCGTTCCGCCGGTGCCGGCCGTCATGACGATCGCGTCGAGCTTGCCGTCGCACTGCTCGAGGATCTCCTCCGCGGTGCCGTAGTAGTGCGCGGCCGGATTGTCGGGGTTGCCGTACTGATCGAGGATGTAGGCGTTCGGCAGGATCTTCTGCAGTTGCTTGGCGACGCCGATGTGGCTCTCGGGTGCATCCCAAGCGGCTTCGGTCGGCGTGCGAATGATCTCGGCGCCGAGAGCTTCGAGCACGACCTGTTTCTCGCGGCTCATCTTCTCCGGCATCGTGATGATCATGCGATAGCCGTACACGGCAGCCGCGAGCGCGAGGCCGATGCCCGTGTTGCCCGAGGTCGGCTCGATCAGCGTATCGCCTGGGTGGATGCGCCCCTTCTTCTGCGCCTCCTCGAGCATGCGCTTGCCGATGCGGTCCTTGATCGAACCGCCGGGGTTCAAGAATTCGCACTTGGCGAGGATCTCACAGTCGAGATCTCGGCCGATGCTGCGCATGCGCACCATGGGCGTCTGTCCGACAGCGTCGAGAATCGAGTCGTAAATCTTGGCCAAGGGAAACTCCGAGCAGTAGAGGCGGTGATTGCGCGCGGATGATACGGATCGAACGGCGCGCGCGGAAACGTGAGCGCGCTAGGCACTCGAACGTGAACGTCAGGTTGGTTTTTTCGGCGGGTGCAGCACGATCGTGCCGCGCGGCGACAACGAAACAGGCAAGAGTTCGATGCGAGCGCCCGAAGCGAGTAATCGCCCGGTGATGTCGACGCGTTTTCCGCTCGTCAGCGAGAAACACCAGAAGTGCCACGGGCACATGACGACGTCGCCCTTCAGCGTGCCTTGGAACAGCGGACCTTCGAGGTGCGGGCAGAAACTCTGCGCCGCGCGCACGCGACCTTCGACCACGTAAAGCGAGAACGCGCCCCACGGAGTTTCGAGTGGCCGCGGACGACTGGGGTCGAGCGAGTGGGGGAGCAGGCCCGTGTCGAACGAATCGGTCACTGTCAGGACGGTAGCCGCTCACGTCGGCGCGTGCCAGAATCCGCGCGATGGCTCAGCAAACTCTCGTGTTCCAGATGACTCCGGCGAAAGCGCGAGCGATGCGCGAGCAGTTCGCGAGCGGCGACTTCGTGTTTCGGTCGACTCCGTACGCGTTCTTCAGCGTGAAGGGCGAGGGCGTGGTCGCGACGTTCTACGAGTCGGGCAAGATCGTCGTGCAGGGAGCGCACCCTGAGATTTTCATCGATCACTGGCTCACGGGCGCGACGGCCAAGAGTCCTAAAGCGGAGGGCGCTTCATCGGCATCGACTGAGTCATCCGACGACTTAGACGAAGAAATCATCGGCAGCGATGAGACTGGCAAAGGTGATTATTTCGGGCCGTTGGTAGTCGTCGCCGTACGGCTCGAAAAGGGCCAAGCGACGAAGATGCGCGCCGCCGGCGTGCGCGATTCGAAGCAGTTGAGCGACGAACAGTGCCTCAAACTAGGTGCTGCGTTGCGCGGGATCGTCGCGCACGCCGTCGTGCGCCTCGATCCGGTCCGCTACAACCAGATCTACGTGCAAGGCAAGCTGAACGACTTGCTCGGCAACTTGCATGCGGAGGCGATCGGTCGGCTCGCGAAGCCCGGAATGCACGTGCTGGTCGATCAGTTCGCGAATCCAGCTCTGATGCAGAAGAAGCTGGCGCCGTTAGGCGTGAAGCTCGAACAACGCACGCGCGCCGAGTCGAATCCCGCCGTCGCCGCTGCGAGCATCATCGCGCGCGAGGAATTCCTGACGGCGCTGAAAGAACTCTCCGAAGAGGCCGCCGTCGATCTGCACAAAGGCGCTGGCGATCCGGTCGATCGTGCTGCGTCACGTTTCGTGGCGATTCACGGCCGTGCAGGGCTGACTAATGTCGCGAAGCTGCACTTCAAGAACACGCAGAAGATCCGCGGTTGACCGCGACTGTTCATGTTGCAGGAAAAACTACAGTTTCGTAGCATATCCTGCGATATGAAATCCGTGTCTGACAGCCAGCGGATCGAGCTCGTCGCCGCCAGCCAGCGGGGGGTGTTCACGAAGGCGGATCTTCAGGTCTTGCTCGCCGAGCGACACCCCGCTGCATTCACACGACGCGTGACAGCGTTGATCGAGCTGGGCAGCTTGCGACGCTTTTCGCGGGGCGTCTACGTGCACGAGCCGTTCGACGCGCCCACTCTCAGCCAGCGGCTCGCGCCGGACTCGTACATCAGCTTCGGTACGGTGCTCGCACGCCATCTCGTGATCGGGACGATGCCCGCGAATCAATTGATCGCCGCGAAGCCGGGAAGAGCGCACGTCTACGGCGGGGAAGGGCTCGAGATCGTGCATTTGCACGTCGCACCGCACCTCGACTTCGGCCACACGGTCGAGAAGGGTGTGCGCTGGGCCGACGCGGAGAAGGCGACGCTCGACACGCTGTACTTCCACCTGCGCGGACGGCGCTATCCGTTCGACGTGTACTCGGATATCGACGCGACCCGGCTCGATGCACGACGCATTGCGCAGTACCTGAAGCGCTACGCGAATCCCAAGTTCGTTGCCTTCGCGCGCAGCGTCCTGAAGTTCTCATGAAGCCGCTCCTCTCGCGTCCTGCCACCGCCGACGGCCTTTTCGTGTGGGTGCTCCATCGCTTCGCCGAGGTATTCGAGGAGCACGCCGTCGTGAAGGGAGGGATCGCGCTGCGACTTCTCGACTGCCCCCGGTCGACGACGGAGATCGACTACGTCTTCGTGCCTTTCAAATCCAAGAAGGCCATCGCCACGCGCATCGAAACCGTGTTGCGCGAGATCGAAGGCTCGCGAGTGACCATGGACGTGCATTCGAAGATGATCCGCGCGCGGTTGCAGGTGGACGAAGCAGCGATCCAGATCGAAGCCAACGTCGACGTCGAATGTCCCTCGACGGCCATGCCGACGGCGTCGTTGGCGCTTAGGCAGAATCAACCGTCGCGCCTCGTGCGCGTCATGACGCTCGAGCGGGCGCTCGCGAACAAATTGGCCGCGTGGAACGAGCGTCGTCTGCTGCGCGATCTGTACGACATCTACTATCTCGCGGCGCGTTTGCAGACCGCACCCGAGTTATCGGCGCTGCGCAAGCGGCTTGCACGCATCGAATCGCGTCTGCCCGCCTTGAAGCAGCGCAAGACGATGACAATCGCGGAGCTGGTCACGGCGCTACGCACCGCGCTCGGAGAACTCGACCAGGCAGCGATCCGTGACGAGCTCGCGCCCGTGCTGCCGAAGGACGAGATCGAAGGCCTCGTACCCCGGCTCCGAGCCGGCGTAGGAAGAGTAATCGAGAGACTCGAACGCGAGGACGGAGGTTGAACGCTTCGGAACGGGTGCTGGGGAGGAAAAGAGTCACGGCGTTCTCTTCAACCCCGCGAGCTAACATGAAGCGATGCACGTGATAGTCATGTCCGGCGCGGGAAACACGTTCGGCGTCATCGACGGGTTCGTGGGAGATCTGCCGCGCGACTTGCCGGGACTGGCGAGAGCGGCGTGCAGCACGATCGAGCCCAAGCTCGACGGACTGTTGATCGCGACCAAGGGCGTCTTTGGCGGTGACGCGGCCATGATCCTCTACAACGGGGACGGCACGCGACCGGAGACGTGCGGGAACGGACTGCGCTGCATCGCCAAGCTCGTCGCGGACCGCGGTCACGTCAGGGGCGATTCATTCGTCATCGAAACCGACGCGGGCAAGTGCGCGACCACCGTCGAACGCGTGAACGGCAAGGTCGTTCGAGCGCGCGTTCACATGGGGGCTCCTAAAATCCTCGCGCGCGACGTCGCCATTCCGCTCGACGCGAAGACTTCGGTGAAGGGCACGCTCGTCGACGTCGGCAATCCGCACTGTGTTCTGTTCGTAGACGACGAGCGCACGGCGCCGGTAGCCACGCACGGACCGCTGATCGAAAAACATCTGCTTTTCCCGCGTGGAACGAACGTCGAGTTCCTCGCGATCCGCGCCGGACGAGTTCACTTGCGCGTGTGGGAGCGCGGCGTCGGCGAGACTCAGGCGTGCGGCAGCGGAGCTTGTGCCGCCGCAGTCGCGGCTGTCGAGCGCGGCTTCGCACGTTTTCCAGTCCGCATCGAATTGCCGGGCGGAACGCTCGAGATCGACGGCGACGGAAAGGGCGGCGTGTTCATGAGCGGGCCTGTCGAAGAACTCGCCAGCATCGAATGGACACCGGCGCCTCGAACGTCGGGTGGCTGACCGCGCGCAGAATCCACCTCGAACGCTGTGTGCGCGTCGAGCCGTAGCGAACAGAGGGCGCAAGCGCGTCACCGGCTCGAACTTCACCTCGACGCCAGCCCCGTTTCGTTTGTCGGCTTCGACACGTTGCCGGAGCCCGCAACTCGACTTCGCACCCAGACGTCTATGTGTACAGTCGGGCTGCATCTGGTCATGGGTGCGACAGGGACGGCCTTGCAAGCATCACAATCGCTCGGCGACTGAGCCCCCATCGACCCGAGGAGAAAGACGCACTCCGGACGATTCGCCGAAGCGACCTCGCAAAGCCCGCTCGAGAGGCTGATAGAGTCGCCCGTTCATTCATGGGGTACATGGCGCACATCGTGCTCGCGCTTTTCGCGCAGGCACTCGTCGAATCCGGCGTCACGTCCGGAATCGAATCGTGGATCGGCGTCATCGCTCTCGTCGGCGTTCCATTCGCGCTGGCTTGGTCGGCGAAGCGCGCGTTCATCGCGGGGAAATTCAAGCTCGGCGAGAAGGTGTATGTGCTGCTGACGTGGAGCGCGCCGCTCACGTACATCGCGGGGTTGACCGTATTCGGTTGGTCGACGCTGGTCGCGCGATGGACGGGGCACACGACTTCGTTCTTGGTGTGGCCGGACTGGACTGCGGCACTCTTGATCGCGCCGTTCTTGGTGTTCGAACTCGCGGCGATCCATGCTCGATCGAGCATCGTCGCGCCGCGCAACGAGCGCACGAGTTGGCGACGGTTCCAGTTGCGCATGCTGGCTTTCGGGATCGCGCCGCTCGCGCTGTACTTCTTCGTTTCGTCGATGATCGGATTGTCCGAAGCGTTGCGCGTGCGCATCGAAACGGTCGGCGTGTGGAGCGCGCTCTTCGTGCTCGCCGTTCTAGTCGCGATCGGTTGGATGTTGCCGCGACTCTTGCGTTGGACGTGGGACATGGAACCTGTTCCACCGGGACCGCAGCGCGACGTGTTGCTGTCGGTGGCCGAACTCGCGCGCTTCGAAAATCCGCGCATCTACGTGTGGAAGACGGGCAACACGACGGCGAACGCGTTGATCGTCGGCCTGACGAAGAAGACGCGCCTCGTGCTGTTCTCGGATGCACTGCTCGCGCAGATGAGTGACAGCGAACTCGCGGCCGTTTTCGTGCACGAGATGGGGCACGCGGTTCGGCGTCACGTGCCTATTTTCGCAGTGTTTTTGCTCGGTTTTGCCATGCTCGGCGATGTGCTCGCGCAGCATTGGTTCGCGGAGGATCCGGTGTGGGCGGGTGTCACGGTGATCGGATTCTTGGTGCCAGGATTGCTCGCATTCGGTTGGTTGTCGAGGCGCTTCGAGTTGGGGGCGGATCTGTTCAGTCTCGATGTCTTGGGCGAAGTCAGATCACTGATGAGCGCGCTCGAGAAGGTCGGTGGACAGTTTCGCGACATCGGTGGTTGGCGGCATTTCAGCACGGCGGATCGCGTCGCGTTTCTCGAGCGCGCTCAAGTCGACCCCAACGTCGGACGCCGTTTGCGCCGAGATTTGAGGCGTTTCACGTACGCTGGGATCGCGCTGTTCGTGATCACGGGCGCGATCCAAGCGCACCGGCTGCTCGGAGCGCTGCCCGAGGACCAACTGCATGCGGACCTAGCGCTGGGCGAGTATTCGAGCGCGCGCGAACGTGCGCTGCACATCGACGGATTGGATCGCGACGTGGTCGAACTCGTGGCGCGCACCAGCGAACTCCACGATCGAGAGGCGCTGTCCGCGATCGCGGAATTCGGACTGCGCGCGCTGCGCGACGGCGACGTGCGCGCCGCGGTCGAGTTGATCCAGCTCGGTGCGCAGCGTCGCGACCCGGCGTTTCAGTCGATCCTGTCCGACCTCGACGCCGACGTAAGCCGTTCATTGCCACCGGAAATCGAAGCGGCTCTAGCGGAGCGCGCGCGAACGCCGTGAGCCCGTCGCGCCCGCGCGCTCACGATTTTTCGTCGTCGAGGAGTGCTTGCAGGCGCCGTACCTCGTCGAGCAAACCCGCGAAACGCCGCCCGAACGGCGTCAACGTATAGACGACTCGCAACGGCGGACGACTGCCCGTCACCGTGCGCGTCGCGATGCCGAAGCGCTGCAGTTTCGCGAGTCGCTCGTTCATCACTTTCGCCGAAAGCCCGGGACACCCGCGCAAGAAAGCGCTGGGACGTTCCTTGCCGTCGGCGATCAACTGCAGAAGCCGCATCGACCATTTGCAGCCGACGATGTCCTCGACCATCGCCGCCACGGGGTGCGCTGCTCGCTGTGTGTCGCGGGGAGTCATCGCGGGAACCTTACCGAAAGGTGCATTCTTGGCCGTCATCTCTTCGCTGCTTAGGTTTGCACTCGCGGTCGCACGAAGCGAGCCGTGAGTCGCACATCGGCGCGCGTCGGCGTCGCGAACAGCAGCAGCGCGCACACCCAACGAGGTTGTTTCGACATGAAAAACAAGGCCATTTTCTACCATGCCGGTTGTCCCGTGTGCGTCGCCGCAGAGCAGACCGTCGTGAGCGCACTGGACCGCACGCGCTACGACGTCACCGTCGTCCACCTGGGCCACGACAAGAACAAGGTGGCCGAGGCCGAGCGCGCGGGCGTGAAATCCGTTCCTGCGCTGATCCTCGACAGCAACGTGTTCCACATCAACTTCGGCGCAAATTTGTCCGCGTTGAAGTGACGGCGGCGAACCAGCCGTCGTCGCATGCGCGCGCGTCGCTCAGACGCGGCGCGCGCTCGGACACTCAGTAGCCAAGGCCGTTTTTGCGCAAATGCACGTACGGATCGCCGGCGCGCTGCACGGACGCTTCGACGACTTCGCCGAACAGCACCGCGTGATCGTGCGTGTCGTGACGGCCGACGATCTTGCAATCGAGCCACGCCAACGCATCGACGAGCACCGGATTGCCCGACTTGGCGTGCGCGACATTCAAACCGTCGAACGCCGACTCGCCCTCGGCCACGCGCTTCAAGAACGCGCGCTTCAATGGCTGACTGGCTTCGTCGAGAATCGAGAGCGCAAACCTTCCGCTCGCTACGCACTCGGCCAAATGTGGCCGATCTTTCGCGAATCCGACGCACACGACCGGAGGTGTGAGCCCGACCTGTTGCACGAACGATCCGAGAAATCCGATCGGCCGTCGTTCGAGGCTCGTCGTGACGATGTAGAGGCCCGACGGGATGCGTCCGAGGGCGGTGGAGATGGAGGACGGGGCGGCTTTCGTCATGACGGCTCAGCTGAGGGCAATCGAAGCGAAAAATAGGCTCGAAACGCGTCTGGAACTGCGCTCCGAACCTCCGGATAATACCCGGCTCGCACCCGCCGTCCGACGACGATCTCACATCGCCGAAAGACAGCACGGAACACCTGGATCGCAGCAGTCATGAGCGGAACGGAAGACGTCAAGACGCCTCACAACGCAGGGCGCATCACACCCCGCGTTCTCGAACGCGAGATGAAGGAGAGCTACCTCACGTACGCTCTCTCCGTCATCCACTCGCGCGCGCTCCCGGACGTGCGCGACGGCTTCAAGCCTTCGCAGCGCCGCATCCTCGTCGCGATGAACGACCTCAACTTGTCGCCGCGCGCCAAGTACAGGAAGTGCGCCAAGATCGCGGGCGACACGTCGGGCAACTATCACCCGCACGGTGAAGCCGTCGTCTATCCGACGCTCGTGCGCATGGCACAGGATTTTTCGCTGCGCTATCCGCTCGTCGACGGGCAAGGCAACTTCGGTTCGATCGACGGCGATCCGCCTGCTGCGATGCGTTACACGGAAGCGCGCATGGCCGGAACCGCTGTCGAGATGATGGCGGACCTCGACAAGGACACCGTCGATCACGAGCCCAACTACGACGACACGCGCATGCAGCCGTCGGTGCTGCCGGGTCGTTTCCCGAACCTCTTGTGCAACGGTTCGGACGGCATCGCGGTCGGCATGGCGACCAGTTTGCCGCCGCACAATTTGCGCGAGATCTGTGCGGCCATGCGCGCGGTGCTCGACGACTCGAAGATCACGATCCAAGAGTTGTGCGGGATCGTCAAAGGCCCTGATTTCCCCACCGGCGGGATCATCATGGGCAAGAACGGGATCTTGCAGGCCTACGCGACGGGTCGCGGCCTCTTGCGCTTGCGCGGCAAGTTCCACGTCGAAGACACGAAGACGAAGCAGCAGATCGTCATCACCGAGATTCCGTTCCAAGTGCGGAAGACGGCGATCATCGACAAGATCGTCGAAGTCGTGAAAGACGGCCGAATCACCGGCATTTCCGACGTGCGGGACGAGTCGGACCGCGACGGTTTGCGCCTCGTGATCGAGTTGAAGAAGAACGAGGACCCGCAGGTCATCGTCAACCAGCTCTTCCAATACACGCCGCTGCAACAGACGGTTTCGATCATCAATTTGGCGATCGACGATCGCCAACCGCGCACGTTGACGCTGCGCGGATTGCTGGACGCGTACATCAAGCACCGTCGCGACGTCATTCGCCGCCGCACGCAGTACCTGCTGCGCAAAGCCGAAGAGCGGATGCACATCGTCGAGGGCTTGCGGATCGCCGTCGACAACATCGACGAGGTCATCAAGATCATTCGCGCGGCGAAAGACCGCGACTCGGCCAAGAACGAATTGTCGGCGCGTTTTGCGCTGAGCGCTCGCCAAAGTCAGGCGATCGTCGACATGCGCCTCGGCAGTTTGACGGGCCTCGAGCGCGACAAGCTGATCGAGGAATACAACTCCCTCGCGGCCGAGATCGTCGACTTCAAGGACATCCTGGCCCGCGACGCGCGCGTGGTTCAAATCATCCGCGCCGACCTCGACGACATCGAGAAGCGCTACGGTGACGAACGCCGCACGACGATCTCCGACGAGGAGATCGACGCTTCGTTCAACATCGAAGCGCTGATCACCGAAGAGATGATGGTCGTCACCGTCAGTCAAGACGGGTACATCAAGCGCACTCCGCTCGAGGTCTACCGCGCGCAAGGTCGCGGCGGTCGCGGCATCAAGGGTTCAGAAGCGAAGGAAGGCGACGCGTTGAAGTCGCTGTTCGCCGCCGGGACGCACGACCACCTGCTCAACTTCTCGAACAAGGGCAAGGTCTACTGGCTCAAGGTCTACCAAGTGCCCGAAGCGACGCGGACCAGCAAGGGTCGCGCGATGACGAACCTCTTGCCGCTCGAAGCGGGCGAGGAAATCACGAACGTCCTGCGCGTGCGCGAGTTCGATTCGCAATCGTGTGTGTTCTTCGTGACGCGCGGCGGCACGGTCAAGAAAACCAAGCTCGAGAAGTACTCGCGCCCCAAGAAGGGCGGCATCAAGGCCATTTTGCTCGACGGCGACGACGCGGTCGTCGGCGTGACGCTGACGAAACCGGGCGACACGCTCATCTTGTGCTCGCGCGACGGTCAAGCGATTCGCTTCGACGAAAAAGCGGCGCGCGAGATGGGTCGCACGAGCTACGGCGTGCGCGGCATCCGCTTGATCGACGGCGACAAAGTGGTTGGCGTCGTGGTCGCGAACGACGACACGGCGGCGCTCGTCACGGGTACCGAACACGGCTACGGCAAGCGCTCGCTCGTGACCGAATACCCGATCAAAGGTCGCGGCGGCCAAGGCGTCATCGACATCAAGACGACGGATCGCAATGGCGGCGTCGTGTCGGTCGCGTTGTGTCGCGAGGGCGACGACGTGCTGTTCATCACTTCGTCGGGGATGCTCGTGCGCACGCCGGTCGCGGAGATCAGCACGATCGGCCGCAACACGCAGGGCGTTCGTCTCGTGAATTTGAAGGACGGCGACAAGTTGGTCGCGCTCGAAGTCGTGTCCGAAACGGATCTCGAGCGTTACGCCAGTGAAGCGCGCGCTCGCCCCGTGCAGATCATCGAAACACCGGCCGAGGGCGAGGAAACCGACGACGTCGAAGAGGACGAAGAACCGGTCGAACCGCGCGAAGACGACGCACCCGAGGAATAGACATGGCGCTCAAAGAAAAACTCGAAGCCGACGTGAAGACCGCGATGCTCGCGAAGAACGAGATCGTGCGCGACACGTTGCGCTTGCTCTTGTCCGAACTGAAGCGCCTCGATCTGCAAGAAGGCAAAGTCATCACGCCCGACATCGAGCAAGACGTGCTCTTGAAGGCCGTGAAAATGCGCCAGCAGTCGATCGCCGAATTCGACAAAGCCGGACGCGCCGATTTGGTGGCGAAAGAAAAAGCCGAGCTCGCAGTGATCCAAGGCTACCTGCCCAAGTCGCTCTCCGATGGTGAAGCCGAGTCGGCGATCAAGTCGCTGATGAGCGAGCTCAACATCACGTCGAAGAAGGACATGGGCACGCTGATGAAAGCCGTGATGGCCAAGTACAAGGGTCAGATCGACGGCAAGAAAACGCAGGAGCTGCTCGGCAGGCTGCTCACCTGAATCGATCTCGACGAAGACACGACTTTGCGCAGAGGATGCTGAGGAGGCCGGGATTCCGAAAGCGGAGAAGGTCCTACAAGCCGAAACCAGCGAGAAAGTTGACCGATTCTGTTCTCGACGAGTCCATCACGTCACTACGACAGACGATCACCACGGACAACGAACGCGCGGCGCAGTCGCGACTAGCTGGTGATTCTCTAGCTGCAGCCATCGAACAGGCATCAGAACGGAAACGCCAGCTTGAGGCTGAGATCGAGAAGCTCAAGGCATCACCGGAGTCAAAGCATGGACCGCTCTCGAGTCTGCTCCAGGGTTCTCGAATCAGACCGGAGGTGAGGAGCACAATCACGGCCCTGCGGTCTGAGATCGCCGGACTCGACCGACAGTTGGAGGGCAAGAAGCGTGGGCTCACACTCTTCAGAAACCCCTGGGCGGAACAGAACGTCAAGCGACTTGAGCTTCTGCAGACTGAACGTCAGCGGCGAGCAGATCGAGCGAAGCGAGAATCTGATGCGGAATCGTCACGAGTCGCTAAGGAACGGATGAGACAGTCCAAAATGGAGGAACTGCGCGCCGCCGCCGCTCAGAACTCGAAGAAGGCCAGGCAGGTAGCATCCACAACTCGGAAGCGACTCGAAAAGCACGGCACTTGTCCGTACTGCGCACAGACGATCGTGGGAGGCGGCCACGCCGATCACATCTACCCTCTGTCGAAAGGGGGTCGGTCTGTCCGAACGAATATGGTCGTGGTTTGTGCGGCCTGCAACGTGAACAAGAGGGACTTGACGCTTCGAGAGTTCATCAAGGCGCAAGGGCTCGGGCGCGACGAGGTCGAGCAGCGACTCGACGGCTGGGCAAGCGGTTCTGAGTCGCCACGAGCTGTCACGGCCACAATTCGTCGACGGTCAGAGTTCGATGCAGCGCTTCATCGGCCACACAGCGATGCCCCCTGCAAGTTTCTGAACGCGGGCTGCGATTGACGAGATGCGGCGCGCCAGGCACGGCAACTCGGCGATCGCGCGCAACCTGACTCCTCGATGGCGCGGCGAACTTCATTCGGGTGGCTAACTACGATGTCGCCATTTCTCGCCGAAAAGTGACAGCACCGTAGTGACCCTTGGAAACAGGCACTCGTTCCCGCCGCGCACCATTTCAGACGGATCCTCGTTCTCGAAATTCGGACTCTCCCTGACTCGGCACTGGGTTCGAACGCGGGGCCCGCGTGAAGACGCCGTGCGAATACAGATCCTCGTCTAGGTCGTTCGTCGACTGCGCTTGTTCGAGCCAGAGCTGCCAATAGGCAAGCAACTCATTCTGCGACATGTTGCGCAGGTCGAGGTCTTCCTCGCTCAAGAACTCGTCTCTCATGAGTCAGCCTGTTGGACACGGCTCGGCAAGAGTTCTCGCGCTCGCTCGATCAGGATCCGGTGACTCTCCACGAGAGGGAGCCCGCCGAGTTGCTCCTGGATCGCGGGCCAGTCCGCTGCCAGTCTCTGCGCGGCCGTGAGATAGGCTTCGAGACACGACTCATTGCTTCTCATCAGCGCACGACGCTCGGCGTCCAGTGCCTCCTCGATTCGCGTTCGACCCTCGGAAACATGAACCAGCACGGGGCGCTCCTTCAGCAGACTCGCGGCGAGTGCCGGATGTTTGGCTGCGTGAACGATCAAGTCCTGCGCGCTGCGGGACTACAGGAGCTGGTCGCGGGGATCAGTCATCAGCCGCGCTAGTTCCCCGATGACGGCGTAGTCCTTTTCGCGGTTGGTCTTCTTCATGTCAGCCAGGATCCGGGCGCCGGTGAAGGGAGGATCGCGACCCTCCTGCTCCCTCCACAGTTGCGCGAGGCTCGTCTTCTCGACCCTGGGTGGTCGCGTGAAGAAGTCGGTGCGCACGCGCAGCGTCTTGGTTCTGAACTCGAGGTGGGAACTCCAACCACCAACCAACCAACGCAAGTCGAGAGGCGCGCCGAAGCGATAACGCGCTCCGTGTCGCGCCAGCACGCGGAGGACATGGTCTAGGGCTTCCTCGTCCTCGCGGAGGATCCAGTCCCCGTCCTTGCTCATGATCGCGAGCCGGTGGAGCACGACGGCCTGGCCACTGCACAGGATCGCCCGCAAGCGACCGTCGTTGAACTCCCGCGTCAGCTCGAGGTAGATCGTCACGAGGAATCCGCGCAGAACCGCTCTGCCCGCTCGACGTTACAGCAAGTGACGCCCCGTCGCAACGCGGACTCAACCGCCGTAGGTCGTGCCGGCTTCGACGAAGCACAGCGGATTTCGCCACGAATCTCGGCGTAGAACGAATGCTCGCCCCACGGTCGCACTGCGATCGCTCCGCCCGAGAGGCCGTGCACGTCTTCCGTCGAGAGGGAGCGCAGTTCCGGCGCGCGGTCGAACACGGTCTCGAGATCGTTCACGAGGAAGTAGAGCGCCTGCGCCGCGGGGTGCGGACGGCCGGACGACGACACGTCGACGACCTGCATCGTCAGTGCACCGCACGTGAAGTAGACGCGCGAGCCGGCTTGGATGCGGCCCTTCAGGTCGAACAACTTGCCGTAAAACTGGGCCGCGGCGTCGAGATCGCCGACTTCGATATTCAGGCGGAACAGGCTGGGCACGTCGGCTTTCTTCGTCGGCTTCTTTGGCGCGGCCCTCTTCGTGATCGCTTTCTTCTTCATCGCCATCGTCGTTCCTCCTTCAGTCAACCGGGGTCTTTCGACAGACACGCGATCCGATCGCGCGCGATCGATCGAGTACTCCGGTGGCATTCGCTATTACCAGATCTGGTACCGCGACGCGGCCGCGTTCTGCACGAGCAACACCTTCAACCTCACGAACGGTCTCGAGGTGATCTGGTCGTGGTGATGTGAGGTGAAGGGTTCGCGACCGTCGCCTCGCGGCCTTCGATCTGGTCCTTCGGCTGCACCATGAGCGGTTCGAAGCGACGCAACATCGGTTTCGCATGCAAAGAGCTGCCCGTCTTCGCGACGAGCAGCTCTTTCCAATTTGCGTTCTTCTTGGGCTCGAGTCGAAGCAGTACGTGCTGCCGGGTTCACCGGCCTCTGTGTCTGCAGTCGCGCGAACCGACGCGCAAGCGCCGCTCAGCTCATCGCAACCACAAGACTCGCGCGGCTGACGTGATGTTGAACGTCGACGGCGTGCAGTACGAGACGGCATCGCGATACCACATCTGGTAGTAGCGGTATCCACCGTCGGCCGGGATGTTGCCTTTGACCGAGATCGGGAGATCGCCGACTTCGGGATACGTGGCGTTGCCGAGCGGAGCCGTCTTCACGCCCAAGCGCGCGATCGAGCCGTTGACGCACAAGAGTCCATCTCCGAACGTCGAGCCGATCGTCGACGCGTTCGTGCCTTGGAAGAAGAGCCCGATCGAGCCCGGCGGCAGATTGAAAGCGAAGATCGAGAACGTGTCAGCGCTCGTGTAGTTGTTGCCTTGCAAGAACAACCCGGCGCCGGTCGTGGCCGAGTTGGGGCAGCCGCGCAAGCCGGACGTGCCGCAAGGACACGCGCCGGCGCTGCCGTCGCCGTAGCAGAACGTGTTGTACGAGACCGGCTCGTAGTAAGCGCCCACGTACGTGTCTTCGACGCCGCCGCCGTAGCGCGGCCAAGCGAGACCGTAGTACGCGAAGCCGACGCCCCCTTCCGTCATGCCGCACGAGATCTGAGCTCCCGTCGTGTCGAGCGTCGAATAATCGACTTGTTGGTGTGCCTCGTCGACACCGATCGCGTTGCCCTCGAAGTGCAGCGTCGTGGTGTAGAGGTCGCGATCGCTCGCGCTGTTGTTGTAGGACTCCGAGTACGCGACCACGAAACGTTGACCGTTCGAATCGACGTCGGGATCGAGTTGGTCTTCGTACGGATCGGCGTTTTCGGCGACGGACACGTTGAGTTCGGTTTGGATCGAGGAACCGATCAGCGCTTTCGCATACACGTCACCTTCGTTGGTGTACTGCCGACGGTACGTCACCATCCACGGCCGCGGTCCCGCAGCTCCGTCGAGCAAGGTCGAAGCGCTCGGGAACGTATCCGCGTACGTCGTCTGATCGATCGGGAAAGCCGGCGTCGTGATGTTCCCGTCCCAGTGGATCTGCGCTCCCCACACGTCGCTGACGCCATTGCCGCGCATCCACACGACGTTCCATTCTTGAGTCGAGTACGGCGCGCGACCGTCGGTCTTCGAAATGCGCGGATACCAATCGAAGGTCGTCGTGCTCGCGATGAAGATCGGGCTCGTGCCTTGCGGCGTGCCGTCGTAGCCGATGAGGCGACCGTGCACGTCCCAATCGTTCGCCGAAAAGTTGCGCGTCCACACGACCATGAAGTAGGTCGGGCCCGTGAGCACCGGATCACCGCCCACGTCGGGATAGAAGCACGAGCCGAGGATCGAGCTCTGGATCAGCACTTGATTGAACTGCGTCGTCGTGCCCGCGGTACGCGAGCGGCACCAGATCTCGCCCGGAGCGTTCGGTGTCGGGCGCACGGAGCAGACCGTCAAGTACGTGTTGTTGAGCGCGTTGTAGGCGATGCGCGGAGCCACCCAGGTGTAGCTCGTGTAGTCGACCCACACGCCCGAGTTCGCGACCGGGATGCCGTAGTAGACGTCGAGCGTCCACACGTCGGCGTCCGTCGCGCTGAACGAGAACTGGTACACAGCCGCCCAATTTCCGGCCGTGCCTGCGTTGGAAATGTCGGGGAGCGCGGTCGCGGTCGTCGTCGTGTCGAGCGCGTTCGTCGAGTACACCGGGTCGACGACGAGCGGGTACTGCGCACGCGCCAACACGTCGGCGGGAACGTCGAGCACCATTGTTCCGCCTTCGATGCGGCTCTCGATAGCGGTGCGCATGCCCGCCGCATCGATGACGATCGTGTGACTGATCGAGACGCCGCCGTACTCGCCTGCGAGTTCGATGCCCTCTGCGGTAGTGCTCGTTTCGAGTTCCGACGTGAGCGCGATGCGGAGTTCGAGCGGACCGGCCATCGTCGGGCGCGTCGCGAGGACGAAGCTTTGCTCGGCCTGTTCCGGGCTCATGTCCCAAACTTCACGCAGCACGCCGCGGTCGATGGTGATCTCGTTGTCGACGCGTGCGATGCCGCGCGTGGACAGTTCGACGTCGGAGCCGCCGATGCGCATGGATTCGAGTTCGACGCGCACGGGAAAATTGTGCGGCGCGTTCGAACCGAGGAACGGGATGTAGGTCGCGCCGCTCGCGTCGAAGCTCGCTTTGTACGTGCGACCGCGAACCCAGATGTCGCCCTTCGTCGGTTGGTCGATGACGACTTTCGAGAAGTCGATGTGCGGCATCTCCGGCCCGCCGACCGTGAGCGTCTTCGTCGGCTTGACGAGCGCGTGACCCGTCGCGCTCGAGATGAAGCGCTCGGGGCCCGCCGTCGCCGAAGCCGTCGGTGCCGGATCCGCGCTCTTCTCGTCGATCATGTGCGGCAACGGACGCGGGATCTTGACCTGACCTTGTGCTCGCGCGGGTGATGCGCAGACGAACAGGACGGACAGAGACGCGATCGCTCCAGCGAGCGCGCGTCTGGAATCGGATGAACGGGAATTGGACTTCATGGGAGGATTTCTCGTCGCTCGGTTGATGCGGAGTGCCGACGCGCCGTGCGCCGAGGTCAGCTCCGACCAGCCAGGCGCCGTCCCCCGGCGCGAGCTGCCAGGAATTCGTGCTCCAGCGCAAACAGGTTGTTTGCAGGCCCAATTCGAGCGTGCAAAGCCCGCTCTCCTGTGGCCAAACGACCGGCGCGGACCGATCGTCGAGATCGATCCGCGCCGGTTGTTGCTCGCGACTCTTCTGTTCAGCGCAGCCAGAGCACGCCCACGGCTGAGGTCAAGTTGAACGTTGCCGCAGTGCAGAAGCTGTTGTTGTCGCGATACCAGACCTGGTAGGCGCGCGTGCCGCCGGCGGGCGGAATTCCACCCTTGACCGAGATGGGTGCGTCACCGAACGCGGGATAGATCGCCGAGCCGCCGCTCAACGTGCCGAAGCCGATGCGCAAGACGCCTCCGTTGGCACACAAGAGTCCGTCACCGAAGGCGACTCCGCCCGTGCCCGCGATCGAGCCTTGGAAGTACAAGCACACCGGGCCTCCGGGGATGTTGGACGCAGACAGCGCGAAGGTGTCGCCGCTCACGAAGTTCGAGCCCGATCCCGTGAGCGTCCCGCCGTTCGTCGTCGAGTTCGCGCAGCCCTTGCCCGCCGCTCCCGAATTGCTGCACGGACAGTTGCCCCACGAGCCGTCGCCGAAGCAGAAGCTCTGGTACGAGGACGGCTCGGAATACACGCCCGTGTAGACGTCGGAAGTGCCGCCGAAATGCGTGGACCACGCCAGTCCGTAATAGGGATTGCCGTGGCTCGAATCCGCGATACAGCACGCAATCGGCGCGTCGTCCGTATTGAGGGAGGAAGCGTCCATGAGTTGGTGCGCCTCGTCGATCACGAGCACGTTGCCCTCGATGTGCAGCGTCGCGACGTACAGGTCGTAGTCGGCGGGAGCGTTGTTGTAGGACTCGCAGTAAGCCAGAGCGAAACGCTGTCCGTTCGAATCGACGTTGGGGTGAAGCTGATTCTCGTAGATGTCCGCGCCCTCCATGACGGAGACGTTGAGCTCGGGCGTGATGGGCGTCGAACCGACTAGCGCCTTGGCGATGATGTCGTAGTCGCTGCCCACGTAACGGTCGTACGTGACCATCCACGGACGAGGGCCCGAAGCGCCGTCGAGCAGGCTCGAGGCGGAAGGGAATTGATCGTTCTGTCCCGAGCTCGCGATCAAGAACGGAGGCGTCGTCATCAGTCCGTCCCAGTGAATCTGCGCGCCCCAGATGTCCGTCTGCGAGCCGACGATGCGCTGCCAAGTCAGATTCCATTCCTGCGTGGCGAAAGGCGGAGTACCGTCGGTCTTCGAGATACTCGGCAACAGGTCGAACGCAGTCGTGTTCTCGATGAAGATCGGGGTCGTGCCGATCAGCGTGCCGTCGCCGTCGATCAGTCGGCCGTGCACGTCCCAATCGGTGTTCGTGGCCTGTCTCGTCCAGATCGCGAGGAAGTACGTCGGGGAGACCAACGCTGGATCCCCGCCGACGTCGGTGCTGCGGCAGGAGCCGAGACTCGAGTTCTGCACGAGCTTCTGCGCGTACTGAAACGTGCCGCCGACTACGCGCGCACGGCACCAGACCTGACCCAAGCTGCTTCCCGTCGGACGCACGTCGGCGACGGTCAAATAGGTTCCGAAGAGCGCGTTGCAGGCGATGTGCGGCTCGTTCCAGGAGGCGGTCGTCGTGTCGACCCACACGCCCGTTTGCGGCACGCCGCCGACGAGATCCTGCGTGTACAGATCGTTGTCGGTCGAGCTGTACGCGAACTCGTAGACGACGGCCCAGCTGCCGCTCGTCGTCGAGTTCGTGATGTCGGGATGCGCCATGAAAGCGGTTGTCGTGTCGAGCGCGTGCGTCGAATAGACGGGATCGACGACGAGCGGATAGCGCGCGCTCGCGAGGACTGCGGCCGGCACCTCGATCGAGAAACCCTTGTCGGCCAAAGTGCATTCCACCTGTGTGCGCACGCCCGCCGCGTCGACCACGAAGACGTCGGAAATGGCGACGCTGCCGCGTTCACCGACCAGTTCGAGGCCGTGCTCGGCGGACTGAATCGTCAACTCGGATTCGAGCGCGATGTGCAACCGGAGACTGCCTGAAGCAGCCGGGCGATGCGCGAGGACGAAGGTTTGCTCGGCCGCGTCGGGCGTCAGGCGCCACACCTCGCGTAACGCACCGCGCTCGATCGAAACGTTTGCTGCTGTGCGCGTCACACCGTGCGCAGCGAGAGCGAGTTCACTGCTGCCGACGCGCACAGCAGCAAACGTTTCGATCGAGCGCGGTGCGTTACGCGAGGTGTGGCGCCTGAC
>JAWXBU010000190.1:0-26508 GCA_034440255.1 Planctomycetota bacterium
AGGCCATCGCGAACATCGAACGATACGCCGCGCAAGGACGGTCCGCATTCGACCGGGACGAACTGATCCGATCCTGGTGTGTCCGTCAGCTCGAGATCCTGGGCGAAGCTGTCCGTGCGATTCCGCCGGTAGTACGCGAACTAGATCCGACCGTTCCATGGAGCCAGATCACGGGCATGAGGAACATCCTCGCTCACGGCTACTTTGACGTCGACGGAGATCTCGTTTGGAACGTGATCCAGGAGCACCTTCCTCGTTTGAAGGACCAAATGGAACGTCTGCTGCGCGTGATCGAGGGGCACGACCAGAAGTAAATGGTCTGCGCTCAAAATTCGATGCGCCTATCGAACACCATGGCGCGATCGAGCTTCTCGTCCAACGTTTCAAGCACCGTCCATACATCAGGCTCAGGTTTGCCGCGCCAAAGCTCTGTGTCGCCCGAGCGCACGACCACGTCGGACTTCGCATCGATCATGTCGCCACGCAAGTAGATCGTGAGGCCCTTCACACCGGCAGCACGCTTCACGAAGTCCAGCCGGATTTCATTCTTCTCGCGGACCGCGTGCACCCACTGACGCTCTTCGATCTCCTTACATCCGAGCCAATAGAACATCGGCTTCACGAGCCGACCGACCTTGTCATTCGAGTCGGGCTCAGGCGACATCGTGCGCGTGGCTTCCCACACGATCTCGCGCGGGAACGTGGCACGTTCCTGCGCGAACAAGAACTTGAAGGCGGCGGCCGGCTCACCCGGCGGGAATTCGTGCGCGAGACCGGGGAACGACTCGAACTGGATCCTTCCGTAGCCGGCTGGATAGCGCTCGCGCAACTTCTCGAGCACGTCGGCCACGAACAGATAGGTCCCTGGTCGCGTGTTCTTGTCCTCGAGTCCGATCGTGTAGTGCATCGCCAGATTGAAGACGTTCGGCACAAGGCCCGGCTGGATCTCGGTCACTTCCTCTTTCGTCTGCACTTGACTCATCGGCGCTGCCATCAACACGCCCGAGAACGGTGCTGCACCCGCGAGATAGTCCGTGTGTCGTCCGGCGAAAAACCACGAGCCCGTGCCACCCATGCTGAAGCCCATCACGTACACGCGATCCGGATCCGCGTCGTACTGCACCTTCGCGATGTCGAGCAGGGAGAGGACGAAGCGCTCGCCGTGCACCGTGTTCCACGTGTCGTGCACGAGTCGAATGCCCTGCGGATAGATGCCGATCCCGTTCTTCATGATCCACTTGCCGCGCGGCTCGTCGGCTGATCCGGCGTCCTCACCACCGCCGTGCAAACCGATCACGACGCCCGGTTGCCTCTGCGCGGGAGAGAACCAGCACCAAGCGTCACCGTAGGGCGTGCTCAGCGTGAGTTTGCCCTTGGCGACCTGAGCCTTCGGCCCAAGCTTCTTCGAGGGCGCCCAGAGTGCGTCGACGACCGACGACAGCGCACCTTCGGGAATGGGACCGATCGCGCGCGCTTCGGCTTCGATCTCGGCGCGCAACTTCGGATCCCAGTCGACGAAGCGCGAGGCCGGGCGTGCGCGCCACCAGTGCTCGGCCAAGACGCCGACTTTCTTCGCGAGATCCTTGTCGGAACCTGACGGTCTCGTCTGCGCGTGGAGAACGGGTCCACACGCGATCCACAGCACGAAAAGCGCCCAAAATCGACGTGTCGGGCTCGGCATGATGCGCGCACTCTACCGTGATCGCGCGTTGCCGAGCGCGGCCTCGGCCGGTATCCTCTCACGCCCGTTCGAGCGCACTTCGGCACTCCGAGCAGAGCCCAAAACCCAGATCCAGAGTCGAGCGCACACCACACATGAAAGGCGTCATCCTCGCCGGAGGCCTCGGCACCCGCTTGTTCCCGTTGACCAAGATCACGAACAAGCACCTCTTGCCCGTCTACGATCGCCCGATGATCTACTACCCGATCGAGGCGCTCGTGAAGGCCGGCATCGACGACATCATGATCGTCACTGGCGGCCGCAAGTCGGGCGACTTCTTGTCGCTGCTCGGCAACGGCAAGGACTTCGGGCTCAAGCACCTGAACTACACCTATCAAGAAGGTGAAGGCGGCATCGCCGAAGCGCTGGGTCTCGCCGAACACTGGGCCAAAGGTGATTCGGTGTGCGTGATCCTCGGCGACAACTTGATCGAGAAGAACATCAAGAAGGCCGCCGACGATTTCAAAAAGCAGGGCAAGGGCGCGAAGATCATGCTCAAGGAAGTGCCCGACCCGGAGCGCTTCGGCGTCGCCACTGTCGCGAACGGCAAAGTCACGAAGATCGTCGAAAAGCCGCAGAACCCGCAGTCCAATTACGCGGTCATCGGCATCTACATGTACGACGGTCGCGTGTGGGACATCATCAAGACGCTCAAGCCTTCGGATCGCGGCGAGCTCGAGATCACCGACGTCAACAACTGGTACTTGAAGTACGGTTCGATGACGTACGAGGTGCTCGACGGCTGGTGGACGGACGCGGGGACTTTCAAATCGTTGCATCAATCGGCCACGCTCGTGGCGAGCGGCGGCGCGAACAAGTGATGCGGCGCGGGACGGTGACGAGATGAAACGTGTGCTCGTCACCGGCGCTTCCGGGATGCTCGGAAGCCAACTCATGCTGAGCGCGCCGATCGGCACGCAGGCGCTCGGCACGGATCTGCGCAGCGACGCCCCGGTCGAATTCGCGGGCGTCGACCTGGCCGATGAAGCGGCCGTCGATGCGTTGCTCGCCCAAGTCGGCGCGATCACGGGCGTCATCCACGGTGCTGCGTTCACCGCCGTCGACCTCGCCGAAGAGCGCGAGAGCGACGCCAAGCGCGCGAACGAAGACGCGTGTCGCGTGCTCGCTTCGCGCTGTGCGTCACGCTCGATCCCGATCGTCGTCGTGTCGACCGATTTCGTCTTCGACGGCGGCGGCACGCGTCCGTATCGCGAAGACGACACGGTGCGGCCGCTGTCGGCGTACGGTCGCACCAAACTCGCGGGCGAGAAAGCTGCGACACTGGCGCATCCGAAGGGGACGCGCATCGTGAGGACGCAGTGGCTCTACGGCCCACGCGGGAAGCACTTTCCCGGCACGATTTTGAAGCTCGCGTCCGAGCGCCCCGAGTTGAAAGTCGTGCACGATCAAATCGGTTCGCCGACGTCGACCTTGGAGCTCGCGCCCGCCTTGTGGGACGTGCTCGCACGCGGCGACGCCGGCATCTATCACGCTGCCTGCGACGGCCAAGCCTCGTGGTTCGAGTTCGCGTGCGCGACGCTCGAATTGTCCGGTGTCCGCGGAGTCAAGGTCGCGCCGTGTACGACCGAAGAGTTCCCGCGCCCCGCCGTGCGCCCGCGCTACAGCGTGCTCGATTGCTCGAAGCTCGCGAAACTGCGCGGAAAAACGCTGGCGCCTTGGCGCAAAGCCCTCGAAACGTTCCTCGCCGTGAGTTCGCAAGCGGAGCAGCACATCAAATGAACACGACGTGTCTCGTCACCGGCGGCGCCGGCTTCATCGGCTCGAACTTCGTCCACATGCTCGCCGAGATCCGGCCCGAGTGGGCGATCGTCAACCTCGATGCGCTCACCTACGCGGGCAACCGCGAGAACTTGAAGGCGCTCGACGCGAAGAAGAATCATGTCTTCGTGCACGGCGACATCACGAAGCCCGACGACGTCGAGAGAGCCTTCGCCGAATGCGCCAAATTCGGTGGCCGTCTCGTCGTCGTGCACTTCGCGGCCGAGAGCCACGTCGATCGCTCGATTCAGTCGGGCGTGCCGTTCGTGAACACGAACGTCGTCGGCACGCAGATCCTTCTCGACGCGTCGCGCGCGCACAAAACGGCGCGCTTCGTCCACGTCTCGACCGACGAGGTCTACGGCTCGCTCGGCGAGAAGGGCTTCTTCCGCGAGGACACGCCGCTCGCGCCGAACTCGCCCTACAGCTCGTCGAAAGCGGGCAGCGATCTCTTGGTGCGCGCGGCCGTTCACACGCACGGTTTCGACGCGTGTATCACGCGCTGCTCGAACAACTACGGGCCCTACCAGTTCCCCGAGAAATTCCTTCCGCTCATGCTCGCGAACGCGAGCGAGGACAAGCCGATTCCCGTCTATGGGGACGGCCTCTACGTGCGCGACTGGCTCTACGTTCGCGACCACTGCGAAGCGATCCTGGCGGTCCTCGAAAAGGGTCGATCGGGCGAGGTCTACAACATCGGCGGCAACAACGAACTCGCCAACATCACGCTCGTGAAGCGTGTTTTGAAGGAACTCGGAAAGCCCGAATCGCTGATCACCTACGTCAAGGACCGGCCCGGGCACGACCGCCGGTACGCCATCGACGCGTCCAAGATCAAGGCCGACTCCACTGGTCTCCGCGCTTCACCTTCGAGGTCGCTCTGCCGCTCACGATCCGCTGGTATCAGACGGAAAAGGAATGGTTGCAAAGGGTTAGGAGCGGAGCCTACCGTGACTACTACGCTCGGCAGTACGGCAGATGATGGAGTCGGGCGTCAACCCCAGAGCGCTTCCGGTCGAAAAGCACATCTCCGATCGGTGCCCGTGGGCCTGCGCGTCCAGAGGGCCGGTTCCAAGGCATAAGAAACCCATGATCCCGACGTCGATTCGACTGGCCTGGCTCCTCGCCCTCGTCGGCATGCTGCTGCCGTCCTGCAACACGATGCCCGACAAGCGCATCCTGCAGTACCTCAACACGGACGGCTTCGGGAATCGCTACCAGGGCAATGCCGAGGAGGAGAACTGGCTCGCGCTCTCCGACACGCTGCTGATCACCGATTCGTACAACGAGGAGCTCAATCTGAGCGCCATCGTCGACATCGACGGCACTGTGCTTCTGCCCGAGTTGGGCGCGGTGCTGGTCGCGGGTTACACGCGCACCGAGATCGAAGCGCTGCTCATGGAGAAGTACAGCCCGTACTACGAGAGCCTCGACATCAAGGTCAAGATCCAGACGCGCGGCAAGAAGTACTTCATCTTCGGTGAGGTCGGTTCGCAGGGCGCCCAGGATTTTCCCGGTGACTTGACGATCTTCGAGGCCGTCACGCGCGCCATCCCGAAGACCGACTCCGCGAACCTCGGTCGCGTGCGCTTGATCCGCGCCGATCCGCGCGACCCGGTGATCCTCACGATCGACATCGGAGATTTGATCGAGCGCGGTGATTCGACGTTCAACATGCTCGTGCGCGAGCGCGACATCATCTACGTGCCGCCGACGATGTTGGCGCAACTCGGCTACTTCCTCGACGCGATCCTGTTCCCCGTGAAGCAGGTCGTGCAAGGTCTGGCCTCGGCCTTCTACCTCAACGATCGTGCGCAGGGCCGCAACACGTTCGTCAACTCCGGCACGGGCGGGATCTTCTAGCGAGCGATGGCGACGCAAGTCGAAAGTCAGACGCAGCTCCAGGACTTCCTGGACATCCTCAAGCGACGCAAGTGGCAGGTGATCCTGCCCGCCAGCGTCGTCTTGGCGTTGGGCGTCGCGTTCGCCGTGATCGTGCCCAAGAAGTACGTAGCGCGCACGCAGGTCGAATTGCGACCTGTCGGAATTTCGATCAGCGCGAAGGACGGCGCGAACGCGCCGTTCCAGATCCGGGCGTTGAACCGGATCTACAAGGTGCTGAAGGACCGACAAACCAGCGGGTTCTTGGCGCTTCCGCAGGACGAGCAAGCGACGTTCTTGAAGCGCGTGCAGGACGACGTGCGCGTCACGATCACCCCGACGGGCAGTCAGGGCACGACGTTCGTCAACATCGAATACGTCGACGTCGAGCGCGTCTTCGCGATGGAATTCCTGCTCGCATTGCGCACCGATTGGATCGAAGACGTAGTCAAGCGCGATCGCAACAAGGCGCAGGACGAGCTCTCGAAGTTGCAGGTCGAGAAGTCGCGCTTCGAGCGACAGTTGAAGGACGAATACGGGAACCTCACCGAGCTGCGCCGCTTGAACAGCCTCTCGCCGACGCAGCCGACACCGGGTTCGGGTTCGACGCGCCAGGAAGATTCGGTCTTCGAGCGCCTGAAAGAAAACGAGGGCCGCAAGAAGACGATCGATCAAGAGTTGCCGATCTTGCAGATCGAACTCGAGACGATGCGCAAACGCCTCGACGAGACGCCGCCGAAGTTGACTCGCGAGAACGTGCTCGAGGTGCAGTCGAACGAAGGCGAACTGCGTGACATCGAAGTTCAGATCACGACGCTGAACGAACAGCTCTCGGGGCTCAAGCCCGCGCATCCGAAATGGCGCAAGGTTTCGAATCTGCTCGACGCGACCCAGACGAAACGCGATCAGCTGCAGCGCCTGGTGACCAAGGGCGCGATCGAAATGACGACGGTCGACAACCCCCTGCGCGACGAGTACCTGATCAAGGTCGAAGCCTTGGAACTCGAGGTCGCGCGCAAGCGCGGTATGCTCGGTGGGCTCGTTACGGCCATCGAGGGCGATTCGTCGCGCGTTGCGGAGATCCACGACGTCTACCGCGCCGAGCGCGAGTTCGTCGATCGCATCGGTCGCCTGCAAATGAGCCTCGAAGACGCCACGCTCAAGTACAACGCACAGGTGCGGCTCGTAGACCAGCTTTCCAGCCCGCTGGCGGATCCGTTCGGCATCACCGCCGACGTGTTCGCAGACTCGCGGCCGACCGAACCGAATCCGTGGCTCATCATCGGGATCGCGCTTGCGGCAGGCCTCGGCCTCGGTCTGTCGATCGCCGTGCTCGCAGAGTTCAGCAAGAGCTGCTTCCGCAGCGTCGCGGACATCAGTCGCGCGATGGCGATTCCCGTGCTCGGCGCGATCAGCACGATTCAGACGCGCGGCGAACGTCGCGGCAATCGCGTGCGGCGTCTCGTCGTCGGCGTCTCCAGCTTGGCGCTGGTCGCGGCGATCGCGTTCGTGACGTGGGCCTGGGCCAAGGATGCGCAACTCTTGTCTCAAGGCATGCGCGACGCGATCGAGAGTCTGCGCGTGATGTTGAGGTGAGCGCCTAGTCTCCGGAACACACCGGCAGACATGAGCGAAGTACAGACATGCGCGACATCATCGTCAGTCTGTTCATCCTCGCCAGTCTGCCGATCTGCTATCGGCGGCCTTTCTTCGGCCTGTTGATGTTCACCTTGCTCGCGTACATGCGCGTGCAGGATTTGACCTGGGGTTTCGCGCGTGTCCAGCGTTGGTCGTACTACGTCGCGATCATCACCATCGCCGGGTTCCTCGTCGCGCGCGAGAACCGCCAGTTCATGGTGTCGAACCTGCGGACGTGGTTGATGATAACGCTCGTCTTGCTGGTCGGTGGGTCGATGCTCGGGTCCGAGTACCTGAAGCCGCGCGACTTCGAGGTCTTCCTCGAGTACGGCAAGATCATCGGTGTCGCCTTGTTCACGACGGGCGTCGTCCGCACGCGCGACCACTTGCGCATTTTGTTGTGGGTGATCGCGCTGTCGTTCGGGTTCTACGGCGTGAAGAACGGGCTCGCGTTCATCATCTCTGGCGGCGGTCTGGTGATCATCCAAGGTCCGGGCGGCATGTTGTCGGACAACAACGACTTCGCGCTCGCGCTGTGCATGGGTATTCCGATGCTCCTGCACTTGGCGCTTCCGGAAAAGAGCACGCTGGTGCGCCGCGCGACGCTCGCGATCATCCCGCTGATGGTGATGACGATCGTCGCCACCCACTCGCGCGGAGCGTTCCTCGCGCTCGGCGTGACCACGATTTTGCTCGTCTGGCGCTCGCCCAACCGTGTCGCTGGTTTCGCGCTGCTGTTCTTCCTCGGGATCGCCGGCGTGCTCGCGGCCCCCAAGTCGTACAAGGAGCGCATCGGCTCGATCGGTTCGTACGAAGAGGACGCGTCGGCGCGCGGTCGTATCGAGGCCTGGAAAGTGGCTGGCAACATGATCGTCGCCAATCCATTCCTCGGGGTGGGCTACGCCAAGTTCCAGTACAACTACAAGAATTACGACCCGAAGGCATTCACGTACAACGAAGGCACCGGGGACCAAGCCGGCACGCGCGTCGCGCACAACAGCTACTTGCAGATCTGGGCCGAGTGCGGAACGCCCGCGTTCTTCATCTATCTCTCGTTGATCGGCTTGTCGTTCTTCGATCTGTGGGGGGTGCGGCGCGAGGCGAAGAAGCGCTACCACTCCAGTTGGATCTTGTCCTACTGCACGATGTTCGAGGCGAGCCTCCTCGCCTTCGTCGTGGGCAGCGTGTTCTTGAACCGCGCCCAATTCGACCTTTTCTACCACTTCGTCGCGCTGATCGTGGTCTTCGGCCGCGTCGCGCGTGAGTCCATGGCCGAGTCACCCAGCATCGACAGCGGCAGCGCGTCGCGCAGCCAGTTGCAGCACGTGCGGCCGCGCGGTTTCGGCTCGCGGCCCGAGCCCGGCGGCTTCGATCGCGCACCGCGCGCTGGCGGATTCGACAAAGGTACGGCATTCGGTTCCTCTTCGTAGCGCATGCTCGAGCGGTCGATCTAGTTCCTAGACACATGTGCGGCTTCACCGGTATCGCTCTCTCCAACCCGCGCGCGCGCGTCGATCTCGAGCAGCTGCGTCGGATGACACGCACGCTCGAGCACCGCGGTCCCGACGACGAAGGCTTGCACGAGATGAGCGGAGTCGGCCTCGGATTCCGACGCTTGTCGATCATCGATCTCGCCGGCGGACATCAGCCGATCCTGAACGAGACGGGCGACATCGCCGTCGTGTGCAACGGCGAGATCTACAACTTCGAGGAGTTGCGCGCGAAGTTGATCGCGCGCGGTCATACCTTCAAGACGGGATCGGACGTCGAGACGATCGTGCACTTGTACGAGGACGTCGGCGCCGACCTGGCTCGGGAACTCGTCGGGATGTTCGCGTTCTGCGTGCTCGACACGCGCGATCCAGCGCGGCCGAAGATCTTGCTGGGACGCGATCGGCTCGGCATCAAACCGCTCTACTGGGCTGCGACTAGCACAGGTTTGATCTTCGGCAGCGAACCGAAAGCACTGCTCGCGAGCGGACTCCTGCCGCGCAACTTGCGCGCGGAATCCCTGGTCGACTACTTGGTACAGGGCTACGTTTCGGGCGACGACGCGGCGTGGGAAGGCATGTCGCGATTGGCACCAGCCTCGACCTTGTCGTGGACTCCGGGCAGCGCGCCGCAAGTGGTTTCCTACTGGGATTTGCCGCTCGATTCGCTACGTGAACCCGCAGACGAAGACGAAATCCTGGAGTGGGTCGACCGCGTGGTGCGCGATCACCTCGTGTCGGACGTGCCGCTCGGCGCATTCCTCTCGGGCGGGATAGACAGCAGCGCGGTGATCGACGCGATGGCGCGCGCGCGCGGAGCTCGAGGTCGTGCGGCGCGGTCGCTCGACTCCGGACTCGTCGCGTGTTCGGTCGGGTTCAAGGAGAAGGAATTCGACGAGCTCACGCGCGCTCGTGCGACCGCCGCAAGACTCGGTGCGACGCATCACACGCGCGTGCTAGAGCCCGACCCTGCGATCGCCGTCGACATCCTGCCGTGGTTCTTCGACGAGCCGTTGGCCGATCCGTCGACGGTGCCGACGTACCTCGTGTCTAAGATGGCGCGCGAGCACGTGACGGTCGCGCTGTCGGGCGACGGAGGCGACGAAGTCTTCGCGGGCTATCGACGCTACGTTTTCGACGTGGCCGAGAACAAAACGCGCGCGCTCGTGGGACCGGCTGGTCGGCGCACGCTCGCGTTCGTGGGCCGGCACTACCCGAAGCTCGATTGGGCGCCGCGGTTCTTGCGCGCGAAGCACACGCTCATGAACTTCGGCTCCGAACCGGCGCGTGCGTACTGGAATTCGGTGACGCAGATCTCGCTGGCGGACGTGCACGCGGTTCTCGCCGCTGATCTGAGGGCTGCCGTCGCAAGACACGATCCTTTCCACGCGTTCCAGCGCTTGTACGAACGGCCGCGCATCGACGATCCTCTGTATCGCGCGCAGTACGCCGACGTGCACGGCTTCCTGCCCGACCAGATCCTCGTCAAAAGCGATCGCGCGGCGATGGCGACGTCGCTCGAGGTGCGTCCGCCGTTCCTCGACCACCGCTTCGTCGAGCGTTTCATCCACTTGCCGGCGACCGAAAAAGTGCGCGCGGGTCGAGGAAAACACGCCTTCCGCGAAGCGTTGCGCTCGCGCTTGCCGGCGGATGTGCTCGACGGGCGCAAGATGGGTTTCGACACACCGTTGCGTGCGTGGTTGAAGGGGCCCCTCTCTGGAACCGTCGCCGAAGCGATCGAGACGCTGCCGGAACGTTGGTTCGACCGCGCAGCAACGCGCGTGTGTTTGGCCGAGCACGTTTCCGGCGCACGCGATCGCTCGGCGCTCTTGTGGAGCTTGCTCGTCTTGGAACACTGGCGTCGACGTCACGAAGTCCGCGACGTGGTGACCCGCTCATGAACACCGATCGTCTGTTGCACGCTCTCTCGTTCGACGTGGAGGAGTACTTTCAAGTCGCCAACCTGCGCGGCACGTTCGCGCGTTCCGATTGGGACGGCGTCGCCTCGCGGCTGGACATCGGCATGAACGCGATCCTCGGGGCGCTCGAGCGACGCGATGCGAAAGCCACGTTCTTCTTCCTCGGTTGGATCGCAGAGAGACATCCGGCGCTCGTGCGTCGCTGCATCGATGAGGGACACGAGGTCGCGAGTCACGGCTACGAACACTCGTTCCTGCAGGACATCGGATCGCCGGAAGCCCTCGCGCTCGATCTCGCGCGCACCGAGGACGCGCTCATGTCGGCCGGCGCATCGCGCCCGATCGGATTTCGCGCCTCGACGTTCACGCTGACGCGTTCGACGTGGTGGGCCTTCGACGTCTTGGCCCAACGCGGCTACCGCTACGATTCGAGCGTACATCCGGTCAAGCATCCGACGTACGGTGTCCCCGACTTCGAACCGGGCATTTCCACCGTGAAAACAGCCTTCGGCGACATCGTCGAATTCCCTGTGTCGACCTACCCGTTCCTGGGCCGCAACTTGCCGGTCGGCGGGGGCGGGTACTTCCGCCTGTTGCCGGTGCGCGTGACGCGCGCGGCGCTGCGCTCACTCGAAAAGCGCGGACGTCCGGCTGCGTTCTACCTGCACCCGTGGGAATTCGATCCCGCGCAACCGCGCCACGCTGCCGCTTGGCACAAACGTTTCCGCCACTACTTGAACCTCGAGCGCACACTGCCGCGCCTCGAGTTCCTGCTCCAGCACTTCCGCTTCGGAACGATGCGCGACGTGCTCGCGGCCGAGGGCGCGCTGCTCGCGAACGCGACGGATCCGCACGATCAGGGCGCGCTGGCGAGCCCTTCGAGCGCCTCGACGAAACCACGCAAGTAGGGATCGAGCTCACGCGCTTTGAGTGCGGCGAGGACCGGCTTCGCAGCCTGCTTGTCGGCCGGCCGACCGCGCATCACGAGCGAAGTCGACAGGAGCAGCGTGTGTTCGTTCGCCAGGGCCGGCGTGAGCGTCGTCGTATCGACGCGCGCGAGCAGTTGACCCACGCGTTCGAGTGCGCGCGGTCCTTGATTCAACAGGCAACGCGCATGGAGCAGCGAGAGTTCGGAGTCGGGAGCGCTCAAGCCCTCCGCCGCGATGATGTCTGCGACAGCCGTTTCGATCTCTTCGGGGGGAATTTCGCCTTGCGAACGTAGGCGCAGGATCTCGCGCTCGACCGAACCGTGCGGTGACAATCGCGCGGTCAGCCGCAGTTGCTCCAGCGCTCCGGCGTTGTCGCCTTCTGCTTCTCGGGCCCGCGCGAGTTCGACCCAAGCGGACAAGACGGTGGGGGCGAGGGCCAGCTGTTCTTCGACGAAGCTCCGCGCGCGCGCCGGATCGAGTTTCGCGTAGAACTGCGCCCACTCGCGCACTGAACCCCGGCCCAGAGTCTCGACCGACACGCGCTTGTGTTCGGCGCGGAAACGATCGAGCCGCGAGTAGGCGCGCGCCACGCCCAACGTCGGATTACGCACGTCCTGCTCGAGATCGAGTTCCGC
This sequence comes from Planctomycetota bacterium, assembly GCA_034440255.1. Taxonomy (GTDB): domain Bacteria; phylum Planctomycetota; class UBA1135; order UBA1135; genus JAEUIA01. Next base: position 11,992 of record JAWXBU010000190.1, read on the forward strand.
TGCGGCGAGTACGACTCGCGCATCGTCGGGCAGGTGACCGACGAGTTCTTGCACGAGCGTCGACGCCCGCTTCCAGGTCACGACGCTGCCTTCGAGCTTGCGCGCAGATTCGATCGCGACGAGATACTCGGTGACGAGGTCGTTGCCGTTGCGACCGACGGCGTTCGAGGCCACTTTTCCGCCGGCTTTCGCGCGCGTCGCGACCAGCGTGCGCAGCGTCGTGATCGCCGGCACCGAGCGTCCCATCTGGCGCTGGATCGCCGCCGCCGTGAGGCTCGCTTCGACCGATCCCGGTTCGAGCGTGACCGCTTCTTCCGCTGCAGACAGCGCTTCCTCGAAGAGGCCTGCAGCGGCTTTTTCCTCGGCGTCGTCGAGCAGGCGTTGCACGCGGGTGCCCGAATGTTCGCCGAGTGCGGCTACGCGACGAGCTCGCGCCGACACGATCTCCTCGCGGGAGCGCACGCTCGGCGCAAGCATGGTTTCTTCGAGATTCCAACCCGGTCCGAAGGCCGGTGCTTCGGCGCGCATGCGGCGCAGCGTCGAGAGCGCAGGGCCCGTCGCGTCCCACTGTGCGTCGAGCGAAGCGCGCATCCAATCGAGCCAGACATTCGACGTTTTCGCGTCGCGACCCTCACGCTCGATCCACGCGCGCACGAAGGGAGCCGCCACCGGCACGCGTGCCGCACTGACGAACACGAGCGCGATCCGGGGATCGTGCTCGCCCAGCGGCCCGTGGAAGAAAGCTTGCGCTGCTCCGGCGGCGGAACGGCCGAGGAAGGGCGAGAACGTGTACGGCGTCGAGCGCGTGTGCAACTTCGAGGCGGCGTACCCCGTCAAGTTCCACCACGGATCGGTGCTGAATTCGCGCGACAGGCCGGTGTCGAGCGTGACGGATGCGTCCTCGCCGCGCTCGCCGAGGATCAAGAGCTGAGCCGTGAGCAGCGGACTCATCAAGAAATCGGAAGTCGCCGTCACGCCCGCCAAGTAGCGCAGATCGTCGATGCGACCTTCGTACGCAGCGAGCACGAGCGAGATGAAGTCGGCTGCGCCGCGCGTGTCGAAAGCTTGCGCACGCTCGATGGCGGCGCGCGCTTCTTCGACTTCACCGCGCGCGATCGCGGCGCCTGCCAAGCGCAGGTTCACGTCCCCGCCGCGCAACCGCGGATTCTGGTCGAGCGCAGCCAAGAGCGGTTCCGCAGCGTCGCCGGCGCCGAAGGCGAGGAAGCGATCGACGACCCACAAGGTGCGCGCGCGTGTCAGCGTGAACTCGGCCTGGCTGCCCGTGCTCGGATCGTCGTTCGATCCGCCTCCGACGAACGGTGCGAGGTCGAGACCGAGCTGCGTCATGCGCACGTGATCGCCTGCGCCGACTCCGGCGCGCACCAAGAGTTCCAGTCCTTGCGGCTGCGCATAGATCGCGGGCGCGAGAGGCGCGAGCGCGGCCAACGCTTTGTCGGGTTCATGGCGCGCGAGATGCAGGCGTCCGATCAAGCGCTGACCTTCGTCGCCGAGCGTGTCCGGTCCGAGTTGCGGAATGAGCGCGAGCGCTTCGTCGGCTCGACCCGCGCGCGCCAGACCTTCGGCGAGCGCGAGTCGTCCCGTGCGATCGGGGTCGGCGCGCATGAGCGCGAACAAGTCGCGCGGACTGAGCTCGACCAGCGGCAAGTCGCGCAGGATCTTGTCGATCGCGCTCGTGCGACCGGCCAGCCTCACGCGCTCGAGCAAGTACGCCATGCGCTCCTTGGGCTTCTTCTCCATCTCCGCGATGCGTATCGCGAGATCGAGGGCGGGCACGAAACCGGGCATGTTCTCGAGCAATTTGCGCACGTGATTGGAGGCGCGCAGCACGTCTCCGGCATCGGCGTGCACCTCGGCGAGTCGAAACAATTCGTACGGCGATGCGTCGGCCGAGGGCGACCAGATCTTCGCGTGCTGCAGGTCGGAGCGCACGGCTGCGAGATCCAAGCCGACGGAACGTAGCTCTTGCGAACCCATCTCGCTCCAGCGCGGAAAGAGTTCGGCGGTGCGCTTGGGCAGGAGACTCATCCCACGCGCCCAACGCATCTCCGGCTCGCGATAGCCGCCGTGGGGCGACGCGATCTGCAATTCGGCGAGGCGCAACCAGGCTTCGGGATCGAGCTCGGGTTCGAGGTCGATCAACCCTTGCAGGGCCGTGCGCTCGGGGATCGGCTCACCCAGTGCCTTGCAAGCGCGCGCGATGTATTGGTACGCGATCGCGCGTGCTTTCGGGAACGGATCGGGCGCGTCGGTCGCGCAGAAACTGTACAGGAACTGGCGTCCGTCCTGCACGTTGCGGAGCTCGATGCCGGACAGGCCCGAGTACAGGTACGACCACGCGATCTGGTGCGCGCTACCGATGCGCGACAACTGCCAAGCTGCGAAGCTCAGCGGTGCGTAGCGCTTCGTCTCCCAAAAAATGACGCAGCTTTCCGCGTAGAGGTCGGCGCTCACGTTGGGCTGTTTGTCGTCCGTCCAGAGCTGCGCCAAGTCGGCGGCGTAGCGCATCCGACCGAGCTCGACCAACCCAGCCAGCAAGGCCTTTTGGAAGCCCGGATTTTGGCGCAAGGCTGCCATGCGCAACGTGACCGTTCCCAAATCGACGCCGAGCGGAGTTTTCTGCGCGCGCTCGAACAATGTGATCAGCGCAGCGAGCGCCTCGGGTTCCACTCCATGCTCTAGCGAACTCGTGAACGCCTGGCGCGCTGCATCGAGGTCGGCGCACGCCTGGTCCGCCGAATTGATGGCGTCTTCGAGCATGCCCGGCGTGCCGCCGGCGAGCATGAGCCGCAGCTCGTCCGACAACGCGACGCGCCGCGGATCGCCGGGCATCAGGGCCGTCGAGTTCTCGAGCAACACGCGAGCGCGCGCGCTGTTCTCGGGGATCAGCGAGCGATTGAGGATCTCGAGTGTGCGCGCGATCGTACGGTCCGCAGCTTGTTGGTGCAGTCGACCCAGGCGCACGTAGGCCGACAAGTTCGACGGATCGCGCTGGATCATCTTCGCCACGCGCTCCTGCGCCGCGCGGAAATCGCCGGAGCGCGCTTCGAGCTCGGCGAGATCGTTCTCGACGGCGATGTCGCCCGGCCGCGCAGCCGCCACGGCCGAGAGGTCGTCGCGCGCGCGATCGTAAGCACCGAGGTCCATCAACGTGAGGCCGCGCAAGAGTTGCGCGCGCGTGCCGAGCTCGACGTCGCCGACGTCGGTGGCACGATCGAGCACTTGGTCGAGATTGGCGATCGTCTGTTCGCGATCCGCCGTGCCCTTCTTGGCGCGTTCCTCGACGATCGCGAAGAACTCCGTCGGAGTCATCTTCGCCTGCCGGGCGACCATCGCCAACACGCCGAGCACGAGCGCGAGCGCGAGTCCGAACAGGATCCAATTGCTGAGTTTCATGGCGACGGTGACCGTTCTTTTTACTCCGCGCCCCGCTGGAACTCCATGAGCTTGTACTTCTTCATCTTGTTGAAGAGCGTCGTGCGATTGACGTCGAGCATGCGCGCTGTTTCTTGGCGACTCCCGCCGCAATGACGCAGTGCGGCTTCGATGATCGCGCGCTCGGGAGTCTCCAGCGCCACTCTGAGAGGCTCGCCGGGTCGGTACGCGAAAACCGGCGAGATTGCCGCCATTTCGGGCTCTTTCGGCTTCGCGCTCGCAGGCCGCTCGAAGCCCAGGTCGAGCACTTCGATCGTGCTCGCGCGCGACAACAGCACGGCGCGTTCGAGCACGTGTTCGAGCTCGCGGATGTTGCCCGGCCAACGGTGCGCGACGATGGAAGCGAGCGCTTCGTCGGACAGTGTTTTCGCGCCCCGGCCGTGTTCGTTGGCGAAGCGCGTGACGAACTGTTCGGCGAGCAACGGCAAGTCGGTCGGTCGCTCGCGGAGAGGCGGCAGTTCGAACGCGATGACGCGCAGGCGCCAGTAGAGGTCTTCGCGGAAGGCGCCCGACTTCACGGCTTCCAGGAGGCGCGCGTTCGTGGCTGCGATCACGCGCACGTCGCAGACGCGGGTCTTCGTGTCGCCGACGCGTTCGAACACACGATCTTGCAACACGCGCAACAGCTTCACTTGCAATTCGGGAGACGCCGTGCCGATTTCGTCGAGGAAGATCGTGCCGTGATCGGCAGCTTCGAACTTGCCGATCTTGTCGCGTGAGGCGCCTGTGAACGAGCCTTTGACGTGTCCGAAGAGTTCGCTCTCGAGCAACGCGTCGGGCAGTGCGCCGCAGTTGACTTCGACGAACGGTCCGCGTGCGCGACCTGACTGTTGGTGAACGGTGCGCGCGAACAGCGTCTTGCCCGTGCCGCTCTCGCCCTCGATCAGGATCGTGGCACGCGTGTCGGCGACGGCTTCGATCGATTGCAGGATGCGTTGCACGACCGGATCACGCGTGACGAGATTCCCGATGCCGAAGCGATCGGACAGCCGCGCTTTCAAGTCCTCGTTCTCGCTCTTCAACGCGCGGCGTTCGAGTGCGCGCGCCACGGCAACGAGCACCTGCTCGTCGGAGAAGGGGCGCTGGATGTAATCGGAAGCGCCGCGTCTCACTGCCGCAACTGCGTCTTCGACCGAGCCGAATCCAGCCAGTTCGATCCACGCAGGCGCGTCGGCGAGTGAACCGATCAGCGCGCCGATGTCGAGTTCGATCGCTTCGGGATCGCACACGACGGCTCCGAAACTGCGCTCCTCGAGCAAGCGCTTGGCGCGCGCGGCCTGGTGACAGACTTCGACCGCGTACCCCGCATGGCGCAGACATTGGGCGAGCTCGAGCGCGTTCTCCTCGGTGTCGACCACCAGGATCGTCGCGGCGCGTGTGGGGGCGGACATGTCCATTCTTTTCGACACCGGCAGAGCCACGGGTTGAACACTCCCGACGCTAGGAATGCATGGGCGTCCAAAACGCTGGACGCGCGCGGCGCATCAAGGAAAAGCCTTCTCGGTCCGATGGATCGGGCATGGATCAGGCCGTCCTATCTCGTTCCCGCCCTGCGTCGCCTTCGACTTCCTCGCTCGCGATCCGTTTCGAGGGCGCGTTGTTCGCGCATCACTCGTTGGCCGTCGTGAACCGTGAACTCGCCGCGTGCTTCGCGGACCGCGGACACCGAATCGATTTCACGCGGGTCGAACCTGACGCGTTCCAGCCGAGAAACGGATCGCACGCGCGCCTGGCCGAACACTTGGCGCGACCGAATCGCTCCGCGAGCGACGTCGTCATCCGTCATCACTGGCCGCCGAATTTCGCACGCTCCTCGAACGAAAAGCTGATCGTCATCCAACCGTGGGAGTACGGCTCCCTGCCGCGCGCTTGGGTCGAACCGATCCAGCGGGGCGTCGACGAAGTCTGGGTCCCGTCGACGTGGGTGCGCGAAACGTATCTGCGCGCCGGAATCGATTCAGAACGCGTCGTCGTCGTACCGAACGGCGCCGACACGCAGCGCTTTCATCCCGGTGCCGTGAAACGGATCTTCGGGACGACGAAGACGCTGAAGTTCCTCTTCGTGGGCGGAGCTTTGCCGCGCAAAGGCGTGCACATTCTGCTCGAAGCCTGGAAGCGCGCTTTCGACTCGAGCGACGACGTCGCCCTGATCGTGAAGGACTTCGGCGCGGGGACCGTGTACGCCGGACAGACGTTGGCCGCCCTCGTGCGCAAGGCCGCGGCGACTCCAGGCTCAGCGCAGATCGTGTACTCGGACGAAACGCTCGCCGACCACGAAATGCCGGGTCTTTTCACGGGTGCGGACGTGCTCGTGCATCCCTACCTCGCCGAAGGATTCGGGCTTCCGATCGCCGAAGCGATGGCGTGCGCACTGCCGGTCGTCGTCACCGGAGGCGGCCCCGCACTCGACTTCTGCGACGACGTGACGACGTATCTGATCCCGGCGCGCGAAGTGCGCATGAGCGAGGCCCGCGTAGGATCGATCGAGCTGCTCGAGCGCGGAATCGTGTTCGAACCCGACGTCGACGCGCTGGCCGCCATTCTGCGCGACATAGCGCGTCACCCGGATCGTGCACGCGCGAAGGGTCGGCTAGCGCGGCAGAAGATCCGCGCCGGGTTCACCTGGGAACATGCTGCGGACGTCGCACTGACGCGCTTGGCCCTTGCATGCACGAGCGGTCGAGCACCGCTCGTAGTACCGTCGCGCGGAATCGACGCGGCCCCGACGTCGCTGTCGGCGAAGCCATCGAACCAGGCGCAGTCGTCTGCTCGCGCGACGACGTCGCGAGCGGAGGCGATTGCCACGACTTCGACGCCGGTCGTCGGGTCTTCGTGTTCGGCGTCGTCGTCGCTGGAGACTCCGCTCGTGTTCGGCGCCGCGCCGTTCAATTGGAGCGGTTACGCGCGGATCACGCGCATGCTGCTGCCCCAATTGAAAGCGCACGGAGTCGTGACGGGGCTGCAAGCCTACGCCAGCGACCGCGCGTTCCTCGCGGCTCAATCGCCGCAGTTCCTCTCTGGTTTTCGCGACTTGTTGTCCGCACGGCCGGAGGACGCCGTGCACGTCGCTTTCCATCCGCCTGTCGGTTGGGACGGCTATCGCTTCTTCTCGAACGCGTGCGTGCAGAATCCGACGGCGATCGCGCACGTCGGCTTCACGATGTTCGAGACGGATCGTTTGCCGAGCGGATGGGCCGAGGAGTTGTCGCGCCTCGATCGCGTGATGGTGCCGTGTCGCTTCAACGTCGAAACCTTCGTCGCCGCGGGCGTCCCGCGCGAGAAGATCGTGTTGTTCCAGCCCGGGCTCGACTTGTCACGGTTCACGCGCGACGTCGCCAAATTCGAGCTCGCGGGAGCACCTGCGTTCACGTTCTTGTCCGTCTTCCAATGGACGAAGCGCAAGGGTTGGGACGTCTTGCTCGAAGCGTTCGTGCGCGCGTTCCGTCGCTCGGACGACGTGCGGCTCGTCATCCGCGCCTATCCAGGTGAGCGCAAGGATCCTCCGCTCGGCACGCGCATCGCCGAGCACTTGGCTGCACTCGGTGTCGACCCCGACGAGGCTCCGCGCATCGAATTGATTGAGAATTTCGTCTCGGAGAACGATCTGCCGTCTCTGTACGCGGCGGCCGATGCCTACGTGCTCCCGACGCGAGGCGAGGGCTTCGGTCTGCCATTCCTCGAAGCGATGGCCGCCGGTCTTCCGACGATCGGCACTCGCTGGGGCGGACATCTCGACTTCCTCGACGACGACGTCGGCTACACGATTCCGATCGACGGCCTCGAACCCGTGGACGCCGAACAAACGGCCGAGAATCCCTACTACGAAGCCGATCACCACTGGGCGCGACCCAGCGTCGAACACACGAGCCGGCTCATGCGGCGCGTGTTCGAGCAACGCGACGAAGCACGCGCGAAAGGCGAGCGTGCGCGCGAGCGCGTCTTCGCCGAATGGAGTGCCGCCCACGGTGCCGAACGATTCGCGCGCATCGTCGAGGGAATTCACGCCGACGCGCGGAAGGCACCGCGCCGTAGATCGCCCTCGAGCGCCGCCGTCGGCGCGCCCATCATGTGGAGCGGGCCGCTCCTCGACATGAGCGGATACGCAGACGAAGGACGAGACTTCGTCATGGGGCTCGATGCGATCGGAGCTCGCGTGCGTTCGCTGCCTGTGGCTTGGGGCCGAGCAGTGCCGCTCTCGAGCACGGAGAGCGAAGTGCTCTCGCGCACGAGCGGCGCTGTGCTGTTCGAGGCGGGCGTCGCCGTCCATCACGGTTTCGGATGCACGATGAAACCCGTTCCGGGCATGCTCGCCACCGTCGGCCGCACGATGTTCGAAACCGATCGCGCACCCGCGAGTTGGATCGAACCGTTGTCACTGCTCGACGAAGTGTGGGTGCCGAGTGCGTGGCAAAAGGAAGGATTCGTGCGCTCCGGACTGGACGCTGCACGCGTCCAGGTGATCCACGGCACTCTCGACGCGCAGCGCTTCGAACGTCTGCCGTCGCCGCTCGCCGTCGCAGGCGCGCGCAGTTTCAACTTCCTCTCGATCTTCGACTGGAGTCGGCGCAAGGGCTGGGACCTGCTCGTGCGCGCGTTCGTCGAATCGTTCCGCGCTGGCGACGACGTCGCGCTGATCTTGAAAGTCCACAGCTCGAGCGGGCTCCAACCGCGCGAAATCCAGGCCAAATTGCGCGACTTCCTGCGGCGCGAACTCGGTCGTGGAAACTCGCCGACTCCGACGATCCTGCTCCTCTCCGAGTCCCTGTCGCGCGACGACCTCGTCCGTCTCTACGTGCGCTGCGACGCGTACGTGATGCCCAGTCGCGGTGAAGGTTGGGGACGGCCGTTGCTCGAAGCTATGGCAGCGGGCTTGCCCACGATCGGCACGCGTTTCGGCGGCAATCAAGAGTTCATGGACGACGAGAACAGCTTCCTGGTCGATGCGAGCATCGTTCCGGTTCCCGACGACGCCGTGAAAGAACAGCCGCTCTACGCGGGTCATCGTTGGGGCGAGCCGGACCTTTCGCAACTGAAGGATCAACTCGTGCGCGCACATCGTGATCGGGCTCATGCCCGCGCAGTCGGTGCCGTGGCTCGTGAACGTGCATTGACTCGATTCGATCGCCGCATCGTCGCGCGCGACATCGTCGAACGTGTGAAGCGTCTGTCCGAAAGGTCTTCGAAAAGATGAGTGAGCAAGAAGAATTCGTGTGGATCGGGCCGGTGAGTGCGGACGATGCAGCGGGCCGAACGGCTCGCGGACACGTGCGCGGTCTCATCGCGAGCCGTGTCCGCGTCGCCGTGCTCGACACGGGCGATGGATCCGTCGCGAGCGAGTTCGAAGCGGCTTCCGCGGTCCGCGCGACCGGGACCACGATCGTGCGCCAATGCGAGTTGTCGCGAGTGTGCAGGACGAGCGCGATCCTCCCGCTGCGACGCGACGCTCGCCAAGTCGCGTTCGTCATCGTGGACTGCACCGCGCTCGACGCCGAAACAGCTGCATTTCTGGCTGATTGCGACGAAGTGTGGGTGCCGAACTTCGCGCAAGGAGAGTTCTGCGCTTCACTCGGAATCGAGCGCTCGAAGACGCACGTGATCGCGCCGGGCAGCGGAACTCGCGCAGAGGATCGACGTGCCGCGGTCCGGACTCCGCGTCTCTTGAACGTGGGGGGGTCGATGCTAGCTGTCGACGGTTTCGAAGTCGCTCAGAGCGTCACGGTCCCAGGTTCGCTCGCTTGGCAACGTGAACTCGCTGCCGTCGACGCAGTGTGCTCGATTCAAGATCGCGACGCGTGGGGGATTGCAGCGCTCGACCTGGCGACTTCCGAGAAGGTGCTGGCTTGTTCTGCGAGCGGAGCCGCGCTCGAGATCCTGGACGAGTCCGACGGCACCTGGTTCGCCGCGGGGGACGAGACTCTGGCGCAGCGCGCACTGTTGGATGTGGCGCGGAACTTCGCCGTTCACCAAGGGCTCGCGCGGCGCTCGGCTGCACGTGTGTGCTCGGTCGAAAGTGAGCGATCCGCCGCCTCCGCGATCCTGGAGCGAGGCTCGAGGTCGCGCGCACTCTCCGACGAACGCCTGGCTCGCGTCTCGCCGATCTGGGCTTGCCCACGCCCGAGGAACGTCTGGCCGGTTCTCGTGCTCGCGTCGAAATCATCGGCATTTCCAGCACGGAAGGCGCTTGGGACAAGACGCTCGCGAGTCGCCTGTCACGCGCGGCTGACGATGCGACGGTCGTCTTGTGGATCGACGAAGCGCTGGGCACGGACACAGAGCGCATCACCGCGCGAGCCGAAGCGGCGATCGCTCGAGCGGGTCGCGCAGCCGAGGACCTCGACGTCTTGATCGTGACCGCGCCGCTGGCGCACGCTCCGCGCGAACGCCAGGTCGAGCCGTTCAACCGCGCCGGGTGACGACCGTCGTGCTCGCTTGAGCAGACGCCCACATCACGATCTCGCCGATGTTCACGTGCTGCGGACGCGTGACCGCCCACACGATCGCTTCGGCGACGTCGTCGGGCGTGAGCGGCGAGACGCCTTGATACACGGCGGCGGCTCGATCGCGATCGCCGCGGAAACGCACGAGCGAAAAATCGGTCTGCACCATTCCCGGATCGACGGTCGTGAAGCGCACGCCGCTGCCGGCCATGTCCAAGCGCAGCGTTTCGTAGATCGCGCGCACGGCATGTTTCGTCGCGCAGTACACGCTGCCACCCGGATACACCTGACGACCGGCGACGCTGCCCAAGAAGACGTGATCGCCTCGGCTCGCGCTAGCCATCGACTGCAGCGTGGCTTGCGCGACGTGCAGTACGCCCTTCACATTCGTGTCGATCACGGTGCTCCATTCGCGTGCGTCACCCAGCGGCAACTTGTCCGCGCCCAGCGCCATACCCGCGTTGTTCACGACGAGATCGCAATCGAGCTTCGAGAGTTCGCGCTGCACGAGGTCCGCATCGCGCACGTCGAGCACGATCACGGTCGAGCGCGGACAATCGGCCGCGGTTTCCTCGAGGCGCGCGCGATCGCGGCCGACCAAGAACACATGCGCGCCGCCGCGCGCGAAATGGATCGCCGTGCGTGCACCGATGCCGGAAGATGCGCCCGTGACGAGGGCGCGCCGATTCGAGAGGGATGTCATGCGCGAAAACTACCATCGGGCGGCGCGTCGGCATCGCGTCGCGAAGGACTTTCCGACACAGGGCATTTTCGGGAAATCGCCTCCATTCGAAGAGAGGCCGGCGCCGATCCTTCCCCGGTCATCCTTCCCATGTCCCTCCCTATCCGAGCGCTCTGTGCGTGGTTCGGCTGGATCGCCGTAGCGGCATCCGGCGCGGCTCAGTCGCAGCCCATGCTGTTCCACAATGGGCGCATCGTCTTGAACGACGAGCGTGGAGGAGTCGTCGAAGCGCTGCTCGCAGCGAACGGCAAGGTCGTGGCGACCGGCTCGTTCGACGCGCTGTCGGCGCGCCCCGACGCGCGCGGCGCGACCCTCGAGGACCTGAACGGCGCCGTCGCTGTCCCTGGATTGCAGGATGCGCACGGCGATTTGGCGGCGCTCGCGCGCACGTTCGACGCGCTCGACTTGTCGACCACGACGTCGTTCGAGGACCTGATCTCGCGCGTCAAAGTGCGCGCGGCGAATCTCAAGGAAGGCACCTGGATCCGCGGCTTCGGTTGGAGTGACGCCAACTGGGCCAGCAGCGGCTACCCGCACCATTTTCTGCTCTCCACCGCCGTTTCGAAGCATCCGGTCTACCTGGAGCGCGCCGGCGGCAACGTTGCGCTCGTGAACCTGGCCGCGCTCTCGATCGCGAAGTTGGATCAAGTGTTCGAGCCCGAGTTGAAGGTCCAGGGCGGCCGCGTCGTGCTCGACGAAGGCAAGCGCGCGAGCGGCGTCCTGCTCGACACGGCTTGCGACCTCGTCGAACGCGTGATGCCGTCGGCAGACGCGACGACGCGCGCCAAGCATTTCATGTCGGCGCAAGCATTGCTGTTGTCTCACGGCATCACCTGCGTTCACGACATGGGCATGACGCGCTCGACGCTCGCCTTGCTCGACGGCTTGCGCCGCCATCAGAAGTTGATGCTGCGCGTCGTCGGTTACATCGATTTGAAAGGCGACGTCAAGCCCGAAACGTTGACCGGCCTGCCCAAGGCACCTGATCCACTCGACATGTTGTCCGTACCGGGCGTGCGCATCGTCGTCGACGGTTCGCTCGACAGCCGCGGCGCGGCGCTGCTCGACGACTACTCCGACGGACCCCTCGAAAGGGGGCGGCTCGCGATCAGCGAGGACGATTTCAACGCACGACTCGCCGCAGTCGCGCGCGCGGGACTCCAACCGGCCGTACAGGCGATCGGCGACCGCGCCAATCGCATGGTGCTCGACGCGTTCAGCCGCATGATCGTCGCGGTGCCGGGCTTTCGCGATCTGCGTCCGCGCATCGAACACGCGCTCGTCGTCACGCCCAAGGATTGGCCGCGTTTTCCTGAACTCGGCGTGATCCCGTCGATGCAGCCGGTGCGCGCGTCGGCGGATCTCTTGTGGGTGCCCGAGCGGCTCGGCCCCGAACGCACGCGCGGCGCGTACGCGTGGAGAGCGCTCGCCCCCGAACTCGGTCGCCTCGCCTTCGGTAGCGATTTTCCGTACGGAAATCCTGATCCACTGCGCGGCTTGTACGCGGCGCGCACGCGTCAGACGCTCGAACTCGCGGGCCAGAACACCGTCGTCGACCAACGACTCGATGGCGCCGCGGCACTCGCCGGATTCACGAGCGGTGCGGCGTTCGCAGCTTTCCAGGACGATCGTCGCGGGCGACTCGAGCCCGGATTCGCTTGTGACATGACCGTGCTCAGCGTCGATCCGACCACTGCGGAACCGGAGGACCTCCTGAAGGGTTCCGTGCGTGCGACCGTGGTCAACGGCGCGATCGTCTGGCGCGCGCGCTGACGATCCTTAGTAGACTCTCCGCGACATCGGCCGAGGAGACGTCACACGTGGTAGAGATCCAGATGAAGTACGAGGGCTCGTTGCGCTGCGCCGCAGTGCACGCTCCTTCGCGAACGCAGCTCGTGACGGACGCGCCCGTCGACAATCAAGGTAAGGGTGAGAGTTTTTCGCCGACCGATCTGGTCGCGACTGCACTCGGCACCTGCATCCTGACGACGATGGCTGTCGTCGCGGAACGACACGGTTGGCGCATGGAGGGATCCGAGGCGTCCGTGGTGAAGCACATGGTCGCCGATCCGGCGCGCCGCATCGGCAAGCTGACCGTCACGATCCGCATGCATGGCACCTTCGACGCTCGCGCACGCGAGACGTTGGAGCGCGCGGCGCACACGTGTCCGGTGCACAAATCGTTGGCAGCGAATGTCGAGATCCCGATGAGCTTCGAGTGGGACTCGTCCGGCGTTCGCGCGTGAGCTCTGGTCCGAGCTCCGACCCGATCGTGCGCGGCGAGTCGCTGGCCTACCGCTATCCGTCGGGACCACACGCGCTCGTCGACGTCGACATCGAAGTGTGTCCTCGCGAGTTGGTCGTCGTGATCGGCCCCAACGGTTCGGGCAAGAGCACGCTCGTCAAGGTCTTGAGCGGACTCTTGTCGCCTGACGCGGGCCGGGTGACGGTCGCTCCCCAAATACGGATCGAGACGCTGAGTCCGAGCGAGCGCGCACGCCGCATCGCGCTCGTGCCGCAGTTCCTGCCTGCGGTGCCCGAGGTGAGCGTGCGCACGTTCGTGACCGGCGGACGCTACGCGCATCGCCAGCGCGGTTTCGCGGCGGCGCTTCTGGGCAGTTCGCAAAGCGGCTCCGACCAACATGCCGCGACCGAAGCGAAGCGCGCGTGTGATGCGCTCGACCTCGCCGAGCGAGCGATGACGGAGTTGTCGGGCGGCCAAAGACAGCGCGTCCTCATCGCGCGCGCGGTCGCGCAAGAGGCCGAATCGTTGCTCGTCGACGAGCCGACGAATGCGCTGGATCCCGAGCATCAGATCCAGGTGTTCGAGTTGGTGAGCTCGCTCGCGCAACAGGGGCGCGGAGCACTCGTGGTCACGCACGATCTGAACTTGGCGGCACAGTTCGCGACGCGCATCGTGCTCATGAACGCCGGTCGTGTCGTGATCGATGCGAGTCCCGAGCAGGTGTTGCGGCGCGAAATTCTCGAGCCCGTCTACGGTCGTCATCTCGCATACATCGAGCGCGCGAGCGCAGACGGTCGCAGCGTACCCATCGTCGTCCCTGCGCGCGGAAAACTCTGATGTCCGATCATTCGAACGTACTCTCAGGCGCGCACTTCGAGTACATCGCGGCGCGTACGCGCAAGGACGATCCGTTCCTCGAACAGTTGAAGGCCACGGCGCGCGAGCAAGGCATTCCGGCGATCTGGGTCGCGCCGGAACAAGCCGCGTTCCTGCGCATCTTGTTGCGTGCGGCGAAGGTCCGCGACGTCGTCGAGGTCGGCACTCTGGCCGGGTACTCGGCGATCCAGATGGCGCGCGCGTTGCCGGATGGGGGACGCGTCCAGACGATCGAATTGGAGCCGAAACACGTGGCTTTCGCGCGTGAGTGGATCGCGAAGAGCGACGTGGCGGACAAAGTCACCGTGCTCGAAGGTCGCGCGGCCGACGTGCTCGCGACGTTGCCTGCGAACTCGGCGGATGCGGCGTTCATCGACGCGGACAAGACCAACTATCCCACGTATTTGGAGCACGCACTGCGCATCGTGCGTACGGGCGGGTTGGTACTGGTCGACAACGCGTTTGCGTTTGGGCAAGTGCTCGAGCGACAGCCGAGGGATCGCGAAGCGCCGGCGATTCAGCGCTTCAATGAAGTGATGGCGGGGGAGAAGAGGTTGGAGAGCGTGATCGTGCCGCTTGGGGACGGAGTGTGGGTGGGCGTCAAGACGTAGTCGCGGCGAATTCGCCGCGACCAGCCAGCGGAGGATTCTGTGCCGGTCCCCTGTTGCCTTACAGCGCCCTTCGCGTCCGCCCCGGTCAAACCCCACATGATCCCGACATACATGACTCCGGCCGCGTGTCGCTGTGCCTTACAGCGCCCTTCG
>JAWXBU010000191.1:0-8476 GCA_034440255.1 Planctomycetota bacterium
CGCGGCGCGCGCCGCGTCTTTCGAGTTGGCTTGCTTGGCGTTCTCCGACGCGGCTTTCTGCTGTTCGCCAGCGCGCTTCAGCGCTTCCGCGGCCTTCTCACCGGCGCTCGTCTTGGCTTCCGGCAAAGCCTCGAGCGCGCGCGCCAATTTCTCTGCGGCCGCTGCTGCTTCCGCCTGCGAGTTGGCGAGCGCGGGCGCGAGTGTCTTCTGTTCGGAGAGACCTTTCTGCGCCGCACGCTGCGCTTCCGCGGTCGCGCGCTGCGCTTCCTCGGCGCGCTTCAGGGCGTTCTCACCGCTGGCGCGCGCGGCCGCATCGGCAGCCTTCGCTTCCGCGAGCGCCTGCTTCGCTGCCTGGGCCGCGGCACCGGCTGGGCTCTCCGGATCGCTCAGTGCGTCCAATTGTTTCTCGGCTTCCGCGCGCGCTTCTGCGGCTGCGTCCAAGGCCGCTTGCGCCGCGTTCTCGAGTTCCTGCGCGCGCGCTTCGAGCGCCTGCGCCGTGGCTTCGCGCGCCGGCTGGTCCGCGGCGGACTTGGCGACGCTCTCGGCACCACTCGCCAATTCTTGTGCAGCTTTCTTCGCGGCTGCATCACCGGAAGCGCGCTCGTGACGCTCTTCACGCTCCGCGGCTTGCGCGAGTTCGCGTTGCACGGCCGTCAAGTCGGGTGCGTCGGCGCGCGTCTTCTTGGCCGCATCCCGCAGTTCGCTCGCGGCCTTTTCGAGGCGCGTCGCGCGTTGCGCGGCTTCAGCCGCTGCGGTGAGAGCCGGTTCCGCGCGCTCCAACGCTGCGCGGTCTTCGGGCTTCCAAGCCGCCAACACGGAAGCATCGGTCTCTTGACGCTTCTCGAGCGCGTCGAGTGCGCGCTGGATCTCCGTGAGCTCCAGCCCGCTTTCCGCGCGCGATTGCTTCTCCGTCTCGGACTGCAACTGGCGTTGCTCGGCGATCGCTTTGTCGAGCGCTTCACGCAACGCCTTCTGTTCCGGCGTCACCGCGCTCTCGCGCAACTTGGCCGTGTCCTCGCGCAATTTCGTTTCGCGCTCGGTCAGCGCCGTGAGGTCCTGCTTGATCGCTTTCAGTTCCTCGAGCGACTTCGCCAAGTCCTCGAGCCCAGCGCGATCGGTCAGGATCGCGTAGAGCTTCTCGAGGCTCTTCACGACGGCTTCTTGGCTCTCGACCGACTGCACGGTCGCGCCTGATTCCAGCGCCACCGTCGCGGCCGCCATCAATTCTTCGATCGTCTTCGAGCCGAGCTCCGACGCGCGCACGTCGAGGTGCTTCAACCCGTCGCGCAACAGCTTCGCCGCGTGCGTGCGACCTTCGCCTTCGAAGCGCGTCGCGAGCACTTCCATCGTCTGCTTCAGTCGCGCGAGCTGACGCTTGAGCAGCGCCTGATCCTCGGCGAGTTGCGATTCGCGTCGGTTGTTTTGCGCGAACACTGGACTTCGAGCCGTGGACAAAGCGGCGAGCGCGAGTCCGATTCCGAGCATGATTCTCATCTTCATTTCACTTCTCCTTCGCCGCCGCTCGCGTGCGCTCGCTCACGCCCTTTTGAGCGTTGAGGATGTCGCGCGTGAGGGAGAGCACGGATTGGAAGTTGTCCCACTCGGCCAAACGCTCGAGCAGGAGATCGATCTTCACGAGCAGCGCCTTCTGCTGATCGGACGCTTTCAGCAGGAATTCGTGGGCTTTGGCGATGTCGACGGCCTCACCGGCCTTCGTCAATTGATCGGTGACGTCGAGCGCCAGATCTTCGCTGATCTCGACCGCCAGCGTGCCGATGTCGATCAGCTTGCCCGCGAGCCCCGTCCCGGCGATCGAGCTCTGTTTCGACGCGGCGCCGAGTTCGCGCCACGGCTCCGGATCGAATCCGCGACCCTTCTGATTCGCGAGGCGTTCGTCGAGGAAGTCGAGCGCAGCGAGCGCGCGTTCGTCGACGCGCGCATACAGCACGCTCTCGGCGTTCGAACAGATCTCGCGCATCAAGGCGCGCGCGTCTCCGAGCACGCGACGCTGTCCGGTCAACGCACTCGCCATCTCTCCCGCCGTGCCTTCGGGACTGTCGCTCTCGAGCGTCGCGACCAGATCGCCCAAGCGCCGCTGCTTGTCGCGGGCCAATTCCGCCAACGCCGACGCCGACGTTTGGCAGCGCGACAAACGATCTTGAAGGCGTCGCATGTACTCGTCGATCGAGACGACGCGCACGCGCAGCGGGCTCGAACGACCGTCGCGCGCTTGCGGTTCGCACACGTCCGTCGCGATCACTTGGAGTTGGAACTGGCGGCCTTCGCTGACGCTTTCGCCGCCCGCGAGATCCGCGATCTCGAGGCGCGCGCGCGCCAACACCGCTGCGCGAGCGATGCCCGCACGAGCGGGACGCGTCGCGTCCTTGTCTTTCTTCGAGTCGAGTTCCACGGCCACGAACGGGAGCGCGACCAGACGTGCAGGCGTTCCCTCCGCGCTGCCCGCGATCTCGACCGAGTACGCGACCGTCGCGATGCCGAAGTCGTCCTCGGCTCGCGCGCGCAACGGCAGCGCGCCGGTCGCGACGGTGTCGAAGTCGCCGCGGCCCGGCGAAAGCAGCTCGACCTCGGGCGCTCGGTCTTCGAGAACCGTGACGCCGAACAAGCCCGGGTCGGGGTTCGAGAGGCCCGTCGCATCGACCAGTTCGAAGCGGTAGCGCAGGCTCTTGTGCGCGTCGAGCTCGAACGCGAGGCCTTGTTTCGGAGTGGTTTTCGGGTCCGCGCCCACTGCGAGCGGATAGGCGGCCGGCACGAGTGCGAGCACGCGATCCTCGGGCACGAGTCGCGCGTGACCGGTCGCATCCGCCGGATCGGTGAGCACGTGCACGGACAATTTCGAACCGGCGACGACTTCGACGTCGCGATCGAACTCGAGGCGCGCCGACAGCTTGGTGTAGGTCGGCGGTCGAATCGCGACCGCGAGCCCGGCGACGTCCGGCGGTTGCAATACGAGCAGACGGATCTGCGGCTCTTCGTCTTGGTCGTCGCCGCCCGTCGCGAAAATCGTCACGTCCTCCTGGACGGAAGGCAGGAGCGTGCGGAACTCAGCGCCGCCGCCGGCCGCGAGTACGGCTTTGTGTCCGCTCGAAAAATGCAGCACGACTTCGTCGGGGATCAGGCCCTCGGCGCGCACGACGATCGGCACGTCGCTGCCACGCGCGACCTTGTGAACGGCGGGTCCATTCGCGACGGCGGATTCCGGAGCGCGCGCCGGCTCTCCCGGGGTGGCTGTGGAATTCAGCGGTCCGGCTCGCGTCGGCACTTCGATCGAGAGGTGCGTGCGCTGCGGCCACGGCACGTCGGCGCCGGCCAAGCGTGCCAGGAACACCGAGGCGGCCCCTGAAAAAACCGTGAACACGCTGCCGACGAGCGCACACGCCCCGGCCGCGAACCAGGCGCGCCGACGCGGACCGCGCGGATCGAGCACGCCCTCGAGCGAGATCGAGGGCGCCTTGCGCTCGGCCTCGGTGATGACGGCGGCGACGAGTTCGGGTTCGCCGGCGGAGCGCTGCGCTCCGGCCATCTGCACCGCGCTCGAGAAGAGTTCGTTCAACTCGGGCTGCGCGCGCTCGACGACCACCGCGAGGCCCAGCTTGTTCGGTCGGCGTGCGAGCGGGCGTACGAGATCACGCCACAGGAAAAACGCCGGGATCGCCGTCAACAGTCCGAGATGGAAGATGCGGATCGGGCCGGGCAAGTGCAGCGCCCAATCGAGCAAGAATGCGGCGAGCAACCACAACGCGGCGAACGCGATCGCTGTCCCGAAGCCGTGCAGGAACACGTTCGACGTGATCTTCGCCCGCAAACGCGCGAGCAGACGGTCCACTTCGGGCGTCGCGCGCGTCGGCTGCTTGTCTGTGTGCTCGTGGCTCATCGTGTTCGTCGAAGCCGTGCGTCCGCGATCGGTGAGGCGCACTTCCTGATTGTCGGCTAACCGCGCAGTCTTTGTCCCGCGCGCGCAGTGATTTCAGCGCTGAAAGATCGGCAAGAAACGGTAGGGGATCTCGAGGATCAGCACGCCGACCGCCGTGCCGAAAGCGGGCCCCGGTCCCACGTCGTTCGGCCACGAACCGTCGGGAAGCTGCATCTGGAGCAGCACCGAGCGCAGCTCTTCGAAGTACGGCTCCCAGTACGGGCTACCCGCGGTGTACATGGCCTGAACGCCGTAGTAGTGGCCGTACCAAAAGTAGTAATGGCCTTTTTCTCTCGAGTGGCTCGCCGACGGCTCGCGATTGAACGAGGTCAGATTGCGCTGGAGGTAATCCAGGCCCTTCTTGATCAGCTCGTCCGAGTAGATCCCGAGCCCGTGCAGCGCCGTGACGCCCGCGGCCGTGAGCGGGAACGACGTGCGACTGTGGTGTTCCCTCTGGTAGCGAAAGGTCCCGATTTCGGCGCCACCTTGATAGCCCATGTTCAGGTCGATCGGCGTGTCGCGCAGGATCGACGAATCGACGACGTAGCGAGCAGCGCGTTCGACGGTCGAGCGCGGCACGCGGATGCCGATGTTGCGAGCGGCGCGCAGCGCGATGACTTGACACACGACGATCGACATGTCGGATTCGTTCGAGTACGGCTCGTAGCGCCAACCGCCTTGAGCGTTCTGCGACTTGACGATGAAGTCGACGGCCTTTTGCAGCGCGACTTTGACGTCTTCACGCGATGTCATGCCGTAGACCTCGGCGAGGAACAACGTCGCGAACGCGTGGTCGTACATGCGCGTTCCGCCGAACGTGATGTAACCATCCTCTTGCACGCACGAGAGCACGAACTTCAGGCTCTGATCGACGTTCTTGCCGTATTTCCCGCGGCCGGGTAGATGCCCGCCAGCGAGGAAGGCCATGCCGGCGAGCGACGTGACGCCCAAGTGACCTTTGTCGTCGGCCGTGTAGCGGAAGTCGTTGTTCAGCTTGAAGCCGACCTTCGAGACCCACGAACCGTCGGCGGCTTGGTGTTCGGCGAGCCACGCGAGTCCGCGCTCGACCGCGAGTTCTTGTTCGGGCGTCACGACCACGGCGCCGGGCGCATCGTCGCGCGGACCGCTGCGCTCGCTGGTCGGAGCCGTCGTGAGTGCGACGCTGGACGGCGCGTACGCGCTCGCCGCGGATGGCGCTGCGACCAGCACGCACACAGCGGACGCGGCGTAGAGAGCTCGGGTCAGTTCGATACATTTCATTTCAAGAACTCCATTCGCGCTTTCGTGCGCACGATCAACATCGACCCGAGCGGCCACAATGCCGGCACGTCCTTCGTGTCCGCCATGTGCACCCCTCTGGTGCCCCGCAGCAATCCCGTCGCGAGGTCGAACGCGCGCAAGTCGGCGCGTGGGAACGATCCCGGTGCGGGCGCGGGATTCGTGACCGTGACGACGCACAGGATCGTATCGGAGGCGGCCGCCATCGGCAGGCTGCCGAGTGCGAGTTCCTCGAAGGAAAAACCCAATCCTGCTGCCCACAACTCACCGCGGTCGAAATCGATGCAGCGCACACGTGCTTCGCCCAAAGGTCCGCGTCCACCGCCCGAGCGGGGCGAGAGCACGGCGATCGGACCCTCTTGGAACACGACGCGCGCCGAGCGGCCCAGACCCAAAATGCGATCGTCCATCCCGAGCCGAATCGAGGTGAGCGGGGAGAGCGCGCCGATCCGCGTGTCGAGCGCGGCCAACTGCTGATCGACGAGCGCATCTCCGCTCGTCCCGCGCGACTGCAAGAGCAGCCATGAGCGCTCACCTTGTTGCAGCACGGCCGAGATCCAACGCGGTGCATCGCCACCGCCGATCGCGACGCGCCACAGGCGGCGCCCGCTCGCGAGATCGACCGCGATCACTTGATTGCGCTCTTCGATCGTCTGCTGGTTGAACCAGGGCACGATCAGGACGCTGCCTTCGATCCATGCGTCGAGGTCCGAGCTCGCCGGGACAGTCGTCTCCAGATCGATGCTCTTCGCGCGCGCGCCGGTGAAGAGATCGAGCACGACGACTTGACGATGGCTCGGCATCGGCATGAACACGACGCGCGCGTCGCCGAGGATGGGCGTGCGCAGGACGTTCGAGTCGAGGCCGCTCTCGCGCCACAGCTCGGCGCCGGTGCGCGCGTCGAGTCCCGCGACGAACCAACGATCGCGCTCGACGCGTGGCGTCACGACGGCGACGGCGATGCCGGAACGCACCGTGAGCGAGATGCTCTCGATCGAGATCGGCGGCGCCCACTCCCACACTTCGGTGCCGGCTTCGGTGTCGATGCCGATCACTTTTTCGCTAGTCGCAGCGACGGCGCGTCCGGCCGCGCAACCCGAGCGCCGCAACCACGTGCCGTTGTTCGGCGACGTACGCGGAGTGATGTCGACCTGGAAAAGTTCGGCCGAGGGATCGCTCGTTCGAACGGCCACGAGGTTGGACGTCGCTCTCCCGACGTTGCGTGCGAAGAGCACCGTCGACGGCTGGTCGGCAGGCGTTTCCTCGAGCGGCGTCGCGGGGAGCGTCTTTCCGATCAACTCGAATTCGCCTTCGAAAACGCGCTCGGTCGCTGAATCGGTGCCGGACGAGAACGTCCCGCGCGGCAAGGTGCGCACGAATTTCTCGAACACGGGGGCCGCGGCGCTGAGTTCGGCGATCGAAGCACCGCGCGCAGTTCCGCCGTCATTCGACGCCAGGTCCGAGCGTACGTCGCCCGACTTGCGCTCGAGCGCGCGCAGCAGTGCTGCGCGTGCTTCGAAGTTGCCGCTGCGACCGAAGGCTTCCGCGAGCCGCAGCAGGCGCAGCACGGCTGGCGGATCCAGATCCTCGATGTCGGCGCCCTCTTTCCACTCGGCCCGCACGATGCGCGCGACGACCGCGACGTCCCCGGTCGTGAACGCGATTTCGAGGCGTGCATCGTTCGCCGCGCGTCCTGCGCGACTGCCGGGGAAGCGCTCGACGACGAGTTGCAGCGCGGCGTCGTCGCGTGTGCGCACGCCCTCCTCGAACAACGCCTGCGCCCGAGCTTCGAATGCGGCGTAACCGCCCGTGCGTCCGGCCGCCGTCAGCGCGACGATGCGTTGCGCCGCGAGCTCGCCGGCTTTCCAGGTCAGCACTTCGACGTCGGCGTAGCGTTCGAGGATGGCGTGCAAGGCCGTGAATTCACCGGCGCTGTCGCCTGTTTTCGCGCTGCGTGCGTCGCGTTGGATCAAGACCCACAGACCCACCGGCATCTCGGGCGCAGTGCTGGCGTCGGCCTGCTGCTCTCGCGAGAGCGGATGGAATTCGATGCCGAAAGGCGTGCCGGCCGCGTCGTTCGGAACGCGCAAACTGATCGCGAGCGGAAGATCGGCGCACGATCGCTCCAACTCCGCGAGCGCAGCCTCGAGCGCCGTCGGATCGGCGCCGGCCGTGTCTTGGCGTTCGAAGCGCAGGCTGAGTTCCTCCAACAACGTGTCGCGCAACGACGACGTGTCGGGTGCGAAAGCCTTCGCGAGCACCAGGTCGTCGAGCGCGCCGGCTGTGTCCGCGAGTCCGGCCTTGACGTGCGCACCTTGACGCAGGATCGAGTGGTAGACGCCGGCCAGTTCCGAGCGCGAATCGTCGCCGCCACCGTCGTTCGCGCTCCGACCGAGCACGCGTTCGAGAATCGTGCGCGCTTCGACCAAGTGCGAGCGCGCCGCGTCGGTTTCGCCACGCAGCCATTCGCTCGCGCCGCGACCGTCGAGCAGTCGAGCGAGGCGCAACACCTTCGTCGAATCCTCGGGAGTCTGCGCGAGATCGGAGCGCGCGCGACCGACGAGCACGTCCCACTCGAAGTAGCCGCGCACGTCGTTCGAGGAAACCACGAACATCTCGCCCGCGCCGAGCAGGACGTTGCCGCCTTGACTGCCTTCGGGCCAGCGTGCGGAGGGCAATTTCAGGCCGGATTCGCGCTCGAAATGCAAGCGCTCGGTCAAACGCGGATCGACGATGCGATCCGTCGCGAGCAAGGGTCGACCCCCGCGCGAGAGCACTTCGTCGTCGCGCGCTTCCGCTCTCGAACGCAGCGGGCCGCGCGCGCCCACGCCGGACGGGAAGTTGAGCGCGATCCAGCGCTCGCCACCGACGTAGACCGCGTCGCGCGACGCGCCGAACAACACGTCGACGCGACTGTTGCCGACCAGAGAACGAATCGTGCCGACATCGTGACTCCACAGCGTGACGCCGGTCGCGAGATCGAGCGCCAAGAGATCGCGCGAGCAGAACGGCGTCGCCAAGATCACCCCGTCCTGGACGATCGGGGGCGCGTTGCGCCACTCGTTCACGTAGCGCGGCGAATCGAAACCGCGCGAGCGCGGGATGTCGATCGAATCGTGCAGCGCTTCCCACAGGATCTCGCCGGTGAAGAGATCGAGCACGGCGATCGTGCCGAGTTGCGTCAATGCGATCACTTTGTCGCCTTCGACACGCAGCGGTGCCGCGCAGAACTCGTGCTGCGAGCGTCCGAACATGTTCTGTTCGCGC
>JAWXBU010000192.1:0-5553 GCA_034440255.1 Planctomycetota bacterium
ACTCCCGACCGACATGCGGGTCACAACCGGGAGGAAGTCGGCCTCGGGTGGGTCAACTTTCGATCGTCGGATGGGTCAGTTTTCGATTGCCGCTCGCAAGGCTGCCACGGCCGTCCTCCCGACCGCCGTACTTGGCCAGGAACGGCTCCACGTCCAGCTCATCCACCGTGTCGGAGATGAAGTGAGACAAGTGGCCTTCCGGCAGCCAGTCCTTCGGCGAAGCGGGGAACAGGTGCGCTTGGTCCGGCTCGTACGGCTCGAAGATCTGGCCCATGCAGGTTGATTCGGCAGAGATCGTGCGCACGTTTCCTGGAATCTGGAGATCTGTGGCGCAGGCTCCTAGCCCGCCGACCGCCCGGAGGCTCTCCCCCTCCAACATGTCGAGGATGAGGTCTGCCGCTAGTGTCGCGCCTTCCGGATCCAGCGAAGTCATCTTGATGTCGAAGAACATGTCGCTCGTTTCCCCCGACGAGAGGACGAACTTGCCTCGCTTGTAAGACCGATCCTTCAATATTTGTCCGAGCCGGGTTTTGTTCGCTGTTTGGTCATCAGACCGCGTTACTGGCACCATCATGGTGATCTTCGCACTCCATTATCTTGCTTCACGTACATCCGTCGACATAGCAGTATTGCCCGCCTAGTACAACCACTTTGGACTCGGCACCTGCGGGTACGCCTACACGGCAGCGCTACCCACACTATCGCGGCATCGCTTGGCCGCGTTGATGCGTGCGCGCCCCGCTGCTGTCGTTGCACATTCTCTTGCACATATCGCCCAGCCGCCGCGTATTGTGCTGATATATCACATGGTTAGCAGTTGGGGTCGGAGGTTCAAATCCTCGGACCACGAAAATCGGCCAATACTCCGCTTCGGCTCGTAAACGGCCATCCCACCCACCGCAGGCATCGCATCCCGGAATGCGCATCAGTTAATACAGGTGGCCCGTCGGCCGTTCACTCGTTGAACTCGAACAGGTACCCGCTATCGCGTTCGTCCCGAGCCTCACGCTCGTAATACTCAGCCAAGCGACGCAGGATCGTGCCCGTCCGCGGGTACATTGCTCGCGCCAGTTCGCACCATCGGCGGAACGCGCTTGCCATCGTGGATTCCTGTGCACCATTACGCGCGACCCAGTGCGTGCCTCGCCGGTTCATCACCGCTGTCACCATCTCGTCGTCGAGCGCGTCGCTTCGAGCCTTCTCTACCGCGCGCCGGATGGGCTCGCACGGCCAGATCCCATCGGCATCTGCCGGGCCATACGCGAAGAGGCGGCCGATGCGTGCGTAGCACACCTCAAGACGGGAGGCCCCGCGCGCCAATTGAACGGCGCGCTCTAACCACGAACGGAGCGCCTCTTCATCGATGGCTCCGTTCCAGGCGGGGCTGATTGGACCGAGCCCTTCGCCGACCGCGTGGGTTGGCTTCTGCGCGCCTGCGTCAAGCCCGGGGATGCGGGTCCATGCGTCGAGAACCTCGCGCGCTAGAGATGCGCGTTGTATATCGGCCTCGGTCAGGATGCGATCGGGTTCGTTGCTGCCGTTTGCTCGGTACACCCACTTCAGAAGTTCGACGAAGAGACCGGGGTTCTCCGCGAGCTCCGCCTGCAACGCGCGAAGGTGGCGATCTTCCTCCGCGATCAGCGGAAGCCATGTCCACTCCCATCTGGCAAGATCCTCGCGAGAGGCTCCCATCTTCTCGAGAAAGTCGAGCAGCCGGTTGAGGTCGTACGACATCGTGCCGCCCACGTCGCATTCATCCGTCGGGAGATGGTCGACCATGAGATTGAGGGCAACGCGGGCCAGCGCGACCTTTCGTTCCCCGGCATCTACGTCGTCCTTCTTGCCGTCGTCCCGCATCAGCATCGACACCAGATCGATGACCCGGTACGGACGGTTCGCGGCGACGAGCCTCGGGATCGCGAACTCACACTCCAGGAGAGAGAGAATGAACACTCCTACCTCACGCCAGTACTGAGCGCGAACCTCGGCCGACTCATCCTCGACGACGTCCCACGTCGCTTGGTTACACGGGAACGCCTGCAGGACGTACGCGAGCGCGGCGGCATCGTCGTCTACGCGCAGGGCTTCGAGCGCAGTCGCGCGCCACGCGTCACCCGCGGCGTGGTAGCGACCGATGCAGTAGCCGAAAGTTAGACGGGCGACTGCTGGTCGTGCACTAGGACTTCCGACGTCAGAGAGACCGGCGTCGAACAACCGTGCTTCGTGCTCCGGCCAAAACGAGAGCGCGACACCAAGTGCCTCCGAATGGTCAACCTCCGCTGCCCACTCAAGCACGGCAGATAATCCGGCTTCCGCGAGGACGTCTGCAAGGGACGCTCTCCGCAGTGCGGTGACCCGCTTCTCGCGCTCCTCGTAACTGAGCTCAAGGTCCTTAACGATCTCCGGCCACCGCGCGAACAGCCACCGGTCGCGATCCCGCCGATGACGAGGCTCCAAGTGCGTGCGCAGCGTCTGGAACAAGTCGAGGTCCTCGTTCTTGAGCGCCCATTTGGCGTTTCGGACGCGCTTGTGGCGCATGACGATCGCCCGTGCGGCATCCCCTAGCGCGTACGCATCCGCACGAGCGAATGTTGCTGTGTCGAGGCCACGGATGGCTTCAATGACCAGGAGGCCGAGCTCGCGGTGCCCCCTGAGGATCTCCGGCGCGCCCTGAAGCAGATGTGCCCAGCGAGTCGCGTGCGAGCCAGCCCGCTTTAGTAGCAGATCAACCAGCTGTTCCTGGAACGCCCAGTAGTCATGCGGCGACACCCCGTCGGCACGATCCTGACCCCACTGGCGCCACGCCGGGAGCACGAAGGGTTCGCCGTGGTCGTGCGTCGTCGGTAGGAGTGATCTCGCGCACTTCCAAGCGACGGCGTCGACAGCGTCGAAGATGAGCCGCAGGGCTTGGATACGGTCCGCGACCGGCATCCTCGTCGCCGGCCTCCAGGGAAGCATGACCATGCGCAAGCTGCGGTCCGGCCGGTTGCCTAGCTGCCCGCCCGGGTCGACGGATGCAAGCCGCCCGAGCGCCAGTACCACGCGGCTGAAATGATCTTGCGACCACGCGATCCGCTCGAGCGACCACAGGACATGAGTGTGCGGGCTCGAGCCAAACATGCCGCCCTCAGTGAACAGCTCACGTACTGCGTCCTCATCCTCGATGAATCGCTCCAGCGCGTCGAGGAACGCATCGGGAGCGGCTTCCGCCAGGTCCGGCAGCCACGTGGCGATCGAGATCCAGCGTGTAGCCCGTCCCTCGAGGACGAGCAGATCGAAGACGAATCGGTTCACTAGCGCCCGGCCGTTCACACCCGGTACCACATCTGAGTGCACCGCCAGGAGCGCGAGAGAACGAGCGAAGCCGTGGCGCAGCGCCCTGGACAGGCGGTGTGTCTTCCCCCGCATCTCCGCCAGCCACCGGTCCTCGGGCGCAAGCTCGAGGGCCGGGTCAGGAGCGCCGAGCACCTCGTTGGCCAACTTCAGGAATCTCTCGATGTCCCGGCGCTGGAGTGACGGCGCGAGCGTCGTCCACACGAACTCCCACGCCTTCCAGTCCCAGATGGGGCCGCGCCGCTCTAGTGGCCGGCCGGGCCCGCTCCAAACCACGAGCGTCTGCCGGATCTCGGAATAGTTGCGCTCGGCGAGGGCAGCTAGGACTTCGTGGTCCGGATGATCGTCCACGGTCCACTGCCCGGCCAGTGCCAGCGGGGCCAGCTCCAGAGAAGATCGCCCGCTCGCCCAGGCGAGCGCGCCGCGCTCGGGCCTCGCCATCATCCAGAGCAGCGCCTGGAGACTGCCGCGAGACGCGACCACCGTTCGATCGGCCTGGTCCTCCTTGTGCCCGGCGGCCACCAATGCGTCCACGGTCGCTCTGCGAGCCAAGGTGCCGATGTCGATGGCAGCCGTTAGTCGATTCGTGCGGGCGTCGCGACCCTCCGGAATGACGAAGCGAACATGGCGGAGCGAGTCCGATCGCATCTCCGGGTAGAGCGCGGCCTCGGTGAGGATGGCGACGTGATCCTGCGCCAGCGCCGCGAGGTGCTCGCTAACTACGGCGTCCGAGACGACCAACACGCGCGCACTACGTTCCGGCGCCGTGGACTCAAGATAGACGGCGGTAGCGAACAGCGCGGCCTCTTCGGCCGTTTCACCGACAAGAGTGATCCCGGATTCCGACGACTGGAGGAAGCGCAGGAGCGCCTCACGTGGAACGTTCCTTCCACCCACGACCACAGCAGTCGTAACACCCGGTCCGTACCGGTGCGCAACCGCGGTCTCCCAGTAGCGCTCTGGCGTCTGGAGGCCGCGGACAGGACGCCCCATGGCGCCGGCGATCCAGACCGCGATCACAGGGGCGCGTTCAAGCCACGTAGCGAGTTTCGCACCGTCGACCACGCGGACGTCGGCCCAAGTGCCCTCCGCGCGCTTCCGTTCAGCCCACCGGTTGCCACCAGCCCACACATGCGGCGTCACGAAGACGAACGTCGTTGTCGCGGGCACGACAATGGCCGGTTGAGCCGAGCGCTTCGCGTAGTCCTTCTCAGCCTTGACCTCCGGATCCCCGACGCCCATCTCCCACACGGACGCGCCCAGGGGAATCCAGGGATGCGCGACGGTCGCCGTCATCCGACCGTCCCAACCGTGCAGCCGGATGTCATCCCCGCTCGCCATCTCGAACTGCAGAAGGTCGACGTCCGCGCAGGTGGCAAGAATAAGGCGCCGAACAAGTTGCGGGAACAGCCCCTGCGCGTCGCGACGCGTCGAGCTGAAAAGAGAGGTGAGATCGTGCGAGTTGAGCATGATTCGCTTCGCCGGCCCGGGGAAGGTCTGGTGCGCGTCGCCACTCCTATCCAAAGCGCGCGGTCAACACAACCGCAAGCAGCCTTGCCGTGCTTAACGTGCACCGAGAGCCCGGACAGGAAGCATGCCCCAGGGCCAGGCATCACCGGCACCTCACTTCGGGGGCACGTCCTCACCGAACCAGCCGGCCAACAGCTGCTAGGCGCGATCACTTTGCAAGTGGGGCGCACTCGTCGCCAAAGAACTCGCACAGGAACTCGCACAGAGTTCTGAACCAAGTGACTTTCTGTAGCTAATTCAGGTACTTAGAATTCGCGGCGCCAGGACCTAAAGCTAGCGTGTCCAAGACTGACATACCAATTTGTTCAGTGTAGCCAGTATCTTGCGTTGACAACTTATCCGAATGCTGCCATACACAGTCCGCACAGTGCTCGCACAGTTTCGCACATGAGAAGGGGGTTTGCGGCATGGAGAGACACTCGCTATTCGAAGGCCGCATTCACCTGTACAGAAGGCCAGGTACCAACCGCTGGCATTGCTCTACGTCGCTCAACGGGACCGAGCACAGAACGAGCACGCGCCAGGAGATTCTGGAGGAAGCCAAGGTATGGGCGGAGGCATGGTACTTTGCTCTGCGCGGCCAGAGTGACGCTGGACTGCTCGGTAAGGGCAAGACGTTTGAGGAAGCTGCCGAGCAGTTCCGTCGGGAGTATCCTATTCTCACCGAGGGACAGCGCAGCGAGCGGTACA
>JAWXBU010000193.1:0-20736 GCA_034440255.1 Planctomycetota bacterium
CGCCTTCGAGGCCGAGCGCGCCGCCCCAAAGCCGGCCCTCGGCCCCGAGTGTTTCCAGGCCGGCACCGAGTCCTGCACCCCGGCCTGCTGCGGTCGCCCAGCGGCCCGCGCCGCGCGAGCAAGCACCCGTGTCGCGGCCCGCACCCGAAGCGCCGCGCGTTCAACCGCAACCGCAGCCGCGTTACGAACAGCCGCGCAATGACCAACCCCGTTACGAGCCGCGGAACGATCAGCCGCGCTATGAACAGCCGCGCGACGACTCCGGGCGGCGCGAAGGGCCGCGCCTCGGTCAGCCCGGTGTCGATGCTCCGCGCGGGGACGCCTCGAACAACGGTCCGCGCTACTTGCCGCCCGACAACTCGGGACGCACACCCGACCGCGGGCGCAGCACGAACGGCGGCATCGAAGGTGGACTGAGCCGCGGGCGCACAGGGAGCGACGCGAACGATGACACCGACAGCGGTCGTGTCTGGCAGCCCGACGGCGGAGGCGCCTACGCGTTCGAACGTCGCGCGCCGCGCACGCCGGTGCCGTCGTTGGCAGGGACACGGCGACTCGACGGGAACGTGCCCGGCACACCGCGACCTGGTCTGTCTTCGCGTACCGGACGCTCGCCCGATTTCGGTGCGACGCGGCCCGCCCCGGGCACCACCGAGGGCGAGGGCGTGGTGCGACTGCCTAGGTCGGAAGTGACGCGTGAATCGATCCTTCAGCGCTACCGCGGGCGCGCGAACGCCGACCTGGTGCTGCCGAAGCGCACACCCGGCGGCACCGAATTGTCGCGCGCGCGCGGCGTCTCGATCGCGAGCGAGTCGACTCCGAAGTTCGACGAGCGCGCGCGAGCTGCTCGCGAAAAGGCGACGACGGTCGCTCCGCGCGGCAGCGTCGAAGCCGCTCGCCGCCAACGCGAGAGCCTCGATCGTCTCGACCGTTTGCGTCGCGATGCGCCGTGGCGCGCGCAACCGATCGAAGACACGGGTCGTGCGCTCGCCACCGCGTCCGACCGCGCCGCGCAACTCTCGATCGGGCTCGGCGTCGGTTTCGCGACGGGCGTGTACGCGGGCTGGTTCTGGGAGCCGAGCTGCTCGCCGCACCACGCGGCTCCTTACTCGCACTGGGCCGCGACGTACGGCTGGCCGTGGTCGTACTACGGTTCGTGCTCGTACTGGCCGTTCGGCTTCGGGTTGTCGTGGCACCACGGGAACTGGGGCTTCGGCTGGAACTCGTACTCGTACGGTTACCCGTACTCGTACTCGAACTGGTACCCGTACAGCTACGCGTACTGGTCGCCGGCACCCGTCTACTACACGACGGTCGTGAACGATCGCTACGACGACGTCACGTACGTCGTCTATCAAGAGCCGGAAGTTCGCGGCGAGGGCGTGATCATCGCGAACGACGCGGACGAGCGCTCGGTCCGTGATGTGCCGCGCGAGCCGTCGCCGGAAGTCAAGCAAGTCCTCGTGCGCGGCGCGTCGGAGTACTTGACGCTCGGTGACGAAGCTTTCCGTCAAGGTCGCTACAGCGACGCGGTGCACCACTACGCGCGCACCGTCGAGTACGCGCCGGGCGACGGCGTGCTCTACCTGCTGTTGTCGGACGCGCTGTTCGCCACCGGCGATTACCACTACGCGGCGTTCGCGCTGCGTCGCGCTGTCGAGCTCGAACCCCGCCTGCTCGACAACGTCATCGACAAGCACGGCTACTATGGCGACCCGGCGGAGTTCGACAAGCAGATCGCGCTCGCCGAGCAGTACCTGAACGAGCACTTCCTCGACGAGGACGCGCGCTTGGTGTTGGCGGCGAACTACTTGTTCGCCAATCGGCCGGCGCAGTGCGTCGACCTGCTGCTCTCGCCGTTCAGCCAAGCCGTGCTCGAATCGACGGCCGGCAGGCGCATCTACGAACGCGCCGAACTGCTGCGCAAGGCCGGAAATCCGGCCCAGAGATGATCAGCGCGAGATCTCGCGCGGACCGGAATCGCCGCCGTAGAAATCGACGCGCGGCGCACGTCCGAAACGAGCGGTGAAGTCCAGGGTGAGGCGAGCTTGAACGCTCGCCTCGCTGCCTTTTTGGACCAAGAGCACGGCGCATCCGCCGAATCCGGCACCCGTAAGACGCGCGCCCAGGCAGCCCTCGGCACCCGCGGCGCTGTCGACGAGCGTGTCGAGCTCGGGCACGGACACTTCGAACAAGTCGCGCAGGGAGGCGTGCGTACGGAACATCTCGGCGCCGAAACCCTCGGCGTCGCCGCGCTGCAACGAGGAGCGCGCGGCGAACGTGCGCGCCACTTCGGGGATGACGTGGTGCGCGCGTTTGCGAGCCGTGCTCGAGAGTTCGTGCTGGTACTCGGTCAGCGTGTCGAAGCGGATGTCGCGCAGGCACGTCGCGTCGGTTTGGCGCCGCGACAGCACTTCGAACGCTTCGCGACATTGAGCGACGCGCTCGTTGAAGGCTCCTTGCGCGAGTTCGCGCCGCACCAGGCTGTCGGCGACACCGATCGAGAGCGTCTCGGTGTCGAGCGGCAAATACGAATACGTGCGGTCCTTGCAATCGAGCCACAGAAGCGAGTTGGAGCGCGCGAGCCCGACGGCGTACGGATCCATGATCCCGCATTGAACGCCGACGAAATTGCGCTCGGCACGCAGCGCAGCGTCGACGAGATCCATGCGCGCGAGTCCGAGCTTCCACGCCGCATCCAGAGCGAACGCGGTGCCGACGCAGATCGACGCAGACGACGACAGACCGGCTCCGACGGGCAGATTGCCGCCGAAGAGCACGTCCAGACCACTGAGTTCCTTCTCGCGATCGGACGCGCGCGCGATGAGTGCGAGCTCGATCACGACACCGAGTGGATAGTCGGACCACCGCGCCATTCGTGCACTGGGCAGCGAATCGAGATCGACCTCGAGCGCTTTCGAATCTTCGAGCGTCGAAGCCAACACGACGCGTCGATCCCGACGCGCGCGCACGGCGATGAACGTCCCGCGATCGACAGCCGTCGGCATGACCGGCCCGCCGTTGTAGTCGAGGTGCGCGCCCATCAAGTTGATGCGGCCCGGCGAAAAAAAGAGTCGCGTGTGTGAACCGCCGCCGAAAACGCGCTCGAACTCCCGCGCGTGGGACGCGAGAGCGCCCGCGACGTCGAGTCGAGTTTCGGATCGGCTGTGCGCGCTCATGCGATCCGGCGAGCCTACCGATACACGGGGTCGCATCGAAGTCCCTCGCGCTTTCGCTGCCACATCGACTCCGCTATGTTCTCCCCCATGTCGCGCCGACCGATCCAAGCATTGCTCTTCGCCGTTCCGCTCGTCCTCGGTTCGTGCGCGAGCCTGAAGTTCGAGCGCGACACGCAGACTTCGGGCACGTTCACCTCGACCGGCGTGGCCGTGACGCTCGTGTCCTTCGACCTGCCCAAGGGAGCGCTGCTCATCGCGCGCGAAAACGCGTCCGACGCGAACCTCGCCAACATGATCGTCACGGAGACGACGGTGTTCCCCTACCTCGGACCGATGGATTGGCTGCTCGACATCATCGGCGTGCGCTGGGCACGTGTTCGCGGAACTTTTGGAGTCGCGCCGCGCGGCGGGTGAGCGCGATGCGCCAGCCGAGGATCCAACCCAGGATCTTCCATCCGGCGCGCACGCTGCCGATCCAGGTGCCGCTGATTTTCGACACGCCGATGCGCGGGCGGTAGTGCACAGGCACTTCGAGGACGACCAGTTCGGCGACGCGTGATTTGAGCTGCATTTCGACGGTCCACCCGTAATCGACGTCGCGCATCGCGAGGTGCTTCAGCGCGTCGACACGGATCGCGCGGAACGGACCGAGATCGGTGAAGCGCGCTCCAAAGAGGATGCGCATCAAAAAGCACGCGAGCGCGTTGCCGAAGCGTTGCTGCGTCGTCAGTGCCGCACGACTCGCACGATCGGCGGAGCGCGAGCCGACGACGAAATGCGCGCGACCGGCGCGAATCGGCTCGACGAGCAACGGGAGCTCGGCTGGATGATCGGAGTGATCGGCGTCGAGGAACACCACGATGTCGTGGTCCGAGAGCGGCGCTAAACCACCCGCGCCGCGCACGAGCAACAGATCGAGCCCGGCGAGGCACGCACTGCCGTAACCGCGCCGTGGCTCGCGGATGACGACTGCGCCGTTCTCGCGCCCTACCTCGGCCGTGCGATCTTTCGAACCGTTGTCGACGACGACGACGACGTCGACCTGCCCACGCGGAATCTCACGCAAGACGAGCGGCAGCGCGCCCTCTTCGTCGAGCGCTGGGATCACGACGCCGATGCGCGGGGCGGACATGGTTGGGACGCCTATTCAGACGGGTCTGCTTGTTTTTCACGCATTCTCGGCGTGTGCGCCGTTATCAAGGCAGGTCGACCTTGAACTCGACTTCGTCCTCGTCCGGCTTCAGGACGATCGACTTCGAGGCCTTCGAAAGTCCGCGGCGCACTTCGATGCGGTACTCGCCGGGCATGTAGCGACCGAGCTCGATGCGACCGTCGCTGCCGGACGCACCTTCGCCCGTGAACAGGTTCTGGATCGCCTTGCCCGCATTCGCGGGATCGTCGGTGCGCTCGCCCTTCGCCGGGTATAGATCGCCGCGCGCACCGGATGCCGGCGCACCGTTGGACGCGTACGCGATCACGGAAACGCTGACACCTTTTTGCACGACGATCTCGCACGGCGTGGATTTCTGTGGGCCGCGCTCGAGCTTGATGTCGGACTTCGTTGCGTCGGCGAAACCAGCGGCGGTCGCAGTCGCGCGAAACAGGCCGGGCGAGAGGCCCGTCACTTCGAACTCACCCTTGTCGTCCGTCTTCGCGCGCTCGACGACTTCACCGCTCTTCTGTTGCAGAGAGATGAGGATCGTCGCGTTCTTCACAGGCGCTTTCGACGTGTCGACGACGCGACCTTGCAACGTCAGAGCACTCTGCAAACGCACGATGATGCCGCGTTCGACGCCGTTGCCGCTCACGGTGACACGCGTCGGATCGGAGGGCGCGAATTTGCCTTTCGCATCGCCGCGCCGCACACCGCGTACGACCAGTTCGTACTCGCCCTCGGATAGGCGCTCGAACGAGAATTCACCGGAAGCCTTGGTCGTCTCGCGTGAGGATCGACCTTCGCGCGAGAGGAATTGTCCGAGGATTCCGCTGCTCGAGCCGGCACTTTCGAGCGAACGCAGCACGACGTCTGCGCCTTCGACCGGCTTGTTCGTCGCTTCGTCGAGCACGACGCCTTCGACTCCGGCTTCGGGCAGGCGCAGATCGACGCGCATCTCGGGCGCGTCCGGCACTTCCAGCGACATGCGCACTTGGCGACCTTCGCCGTCGAAGTTGAGTTGGTACTCGCCTGGCGCAAGGCCCGCGAACTCGAAGCGACCGGCGTCCATCATCTTGGCTGCTTTGAATTCGACGCCGAGCAAGTTGTCCGTGTCGAAGTTGATCGCCGACAGATTGCCGCGACCGACGGGTTCGCCTTTGTACGTGACGACGCCGAAGACGCGGCACGAACCGGAAGTCGTGTCGATCAAGTCGTACGTGACGACCTCGCCCGCAGGCACCGTGACGAGGTCGAAGTTGAGCGTGCCGAAGAAGCTCATCGGGTTCAGATCTTCGTCGCCGCGTGTCGCGACGAGGAAGTAGCTGCCCGCCGCGACGTGCTCGATCGAATACGCGCCTTTGGCGTCGGAGTGACCCTGGTACAGCCCCCCGCCTTGGCTAGGGCTGGACGGATCGAACCCCGACGGCGAGAACGCGAGCACCAACTCGTTCGGCACGAACAGGCCGCGACGATCGCGCACGGTGCCTTGGATCGTGCCGCCCTTCGGAAGTACCACGACGACGCCTTCGACGACGCCCGACTCGGGCATCACGCTCGGCTCGGATCGACCCGAAGTGTGCTCGCGATCGAAAGCCAGCACGCGGAACGAGCCCGTTTCGACGCCTTTGATCTCGAATTCGCCCTGCGCATTCGCGCGCACGAGTTTGTCGCCGGCGAGCCCCATGCTGGCCGCGTATTCGACCATGCCCGGAGGCAGCATGTCCGTCCCCCCCGTGCCGCCGAGGACGAGATTGAAACCGCCCCGACGAGTCGGCCCACTGCGCGCACGTTCGCGCATCGCATTCGGGTCGAAATTCCGTCGGCTCGTGGTGGCTGCCATCACTTGCGCAGCGGGCACCGGCTTCTGCTTTTCGTCGACGACGCGGCCGCGCACGATGCCGCCCGGCGTCATGTTCACGATCACGCCACGCGTCACCTTGCCCTCCGTGACGTCGATCGAGTCGATCGTCTTGGAGAGGTAACCGGGCGACGTGAACGTCAGACTGACTTTGCCGGGCTTCACCGAATCGACGCGGAATTTCCCGCTCGTGTCCTCGACGAGTTGGCCGCCCGAGAACGGATTGCGCACACCGGGCGCGTCGGCTTCGGTGTCGACGCGATCCTCGCCGCTGATCGTGAAGGCTTGGAGCGGCTCGCCCTTCGACGCGTCCATGACGACACCTTCGACGGCACTGCCGCGATGCATCGTGACGGTGATTTCGCCGCCGTCGCGCTCGGGATTCCATTTGAATTCCTGCTCGACGTAGCCCGTCTTCAAGAAGTCGATGGAGTAGTCGGGCTTGCCCGCGATCGGTCCGGCGAAGAAGCGTCCGTCGGCGTCGGACGTCGGCAATTCGAAGCCCTTGACCGCCTGCAGCATCATCGGTGCGAAGCTGAAATCGAATTGGAAGTTCTTCCAGTCGACGAGGCTCCAACGTGCTTGAACGCCTTGAATCGGCTGACCGTCCGTGTCGACGACGCGTCCCTTCACGACGGGACCTTTCGCGAGCGTGATGTCGTTCGCTTGAATCGTCGACGCATCCGCGAGCGACACGCGCGCGCCGACGGCGGGCAAGTGTTCCCACGCGATCGCGACGAGATCGACGTCGCCCGGCGGCACGTTGCGCATCGTGTAGCTGCCGTCGGCGCCGGTCTGACAGTGCGTCGTCTCGAGGATCTCTTCCACGCAGCGCAAATTGCGCAAACCACGAGGAATTGCGCCCAAATGGGCTCCCGCGAGTGGCGTCGGATCGCCGCCTTCGACGAGCGAGAGCACGCGACCGACCACGTCGCCGCCGACGCGCGTCTGCACGGTGACTTCGGTGTCGGCGCCGGCTTTGACTTCGATGTCGAGCGCGTGACTGAGCGCGAATCCGACGCCCGACGCCGTGATCTCGTACCCGGCACCGGGCGGAACTCCGCCGAACGCGAAGCGCCCGCTTTCGTCGCTCTCTTGCTCGAGCCAACGCAAGTCGCCGTTGCGCGCGTTCGAAAGGAAATTGTTCGGTCCTGGCACGAGCGCGAGCTTCGCGTTGCGCGCCGGTTTGCCGTCGGGCATCAACACGCGCCCTAGGACGCGACCGCCAGCGTTGACGTAGACGTCGATCGGCCCGCCGCCACCCGACGCGAGCAGTCGCGCGCGCACGACGGATTCGGGCACGCAGTACTCGCCGCGCGCGTCGAGGTAGTACGTGCCTTGACGCACGCCTTCGAAGTGGAAGGCGCCGGTGACGTCGGTGTTGACCGAAGCGACGGGAGCCACACGCCCGCTGAACTCGTTGCCGATCGCGGCGATGCGCAACATGCGTCCGAGGAATGCTGCACCCGCCGGAGGAACGGGCAGCAATTCGACCAGGACGCCACCGACGCCTTCACCAGTGGCGCGTTCGATCACGCGTCCATCGAGCTTCGCCGGACCACGCAAGCGCACGCCCGTCGCTTTGGCCAAGCTGCGCGATCCGCCGTCGCCGACATTCGCGAGCTCGGGTTTCGTTTCCGTGCTCGCAGCGAGTTCCGTCTCGCTGCTGCGCGCGATCGTGCGAGCATCACCGGCGCTGTCGATCTTGTCGTCGCGATTCGTGCCACGCAGGAACATCGTCAAGACGACGATCAACACGGCGAGTGCTGCGAGCACGAACAACACCGGCTTCGATGTAGCGCCGCGACGCGAGCATCGACGGAGCGATACGAAGGATTTCAAGCGAGACTCCTCGACGAAGACCTGGGGTGGAGAGCGTCCCAGGATAAGGAACGCGGGCCTCTGGGGTGTAAGTCCGCCGTCACCGGGGCGCGCGCAGGAGACCTCGCGACTCGAGGCTCTCGATGGTCGATTTCAGGACCTCGTCGAACGGTTTGGGATTCCAACCGAGCTCGCGCCGGGCCTTCGACGCATCGAAGCGCAGGTTGCGCGACAGCATGACGAGGCCCTGCGGCGGAGCGAGATCGATCGGGAAAAAGCGGTCCCAAACGCGTGCTCCGACGACGAGGGCGGGCCAGACGAAGCGTGGAATCGTGAGCAGCGGACCGCGCCGATCGAAGTGGCGTGCGACCGCGTCGAAGAGCTCGCGTGAAGTGATCGAGCGCTCGACGAGCAGGTAACGCTCACCGCGTCGACCGCGATCGAGTGCGGCGATCGTGCCGTCGGCTGCGTCCGCGACGCCGAGCACGCCGATCGTTCCGGGCGGTGCGGCGATCGGCCCCTTGCCGCGCGAGACTTGCGCGATGAACCGGGCGGTGTTCGAACGCCGCTCGACCGGGCCGAAGATCGCACCTGGATTCACGACGACGAGATCGAGATCCTTCGCAGCGTGGAGCGCGATCTCCTCGGCCGCGCGCTTCGTCGTCACGTAGTCGACGCCGCTGTCGCTGAGATTGAAGGTCGCGTTCTCGTCCAGCACTTCGTCGCCCTCGCAAGCGCCGACGGCGACGACGGAACTGATGTGCACCACGCGCCCGACGCCGCTCTTGCGGGCTGCGTCGAGCACGTGACGCGTGCCTTCGACGTTGATCGCGAGAGCGTTGGCGCGATCGCGTGCCTTGTAGCTGATGAGTGCAGCGCCGTGCACGAGGTCCCACGGCCGACGCAGAGCGAACGCACGCTCAGCCATTTTCCAACACGCGGACTCGAGGCTCGCGACGTCGGTCAGGTCGCCCTCGTGCCAGCGCACGTCGAAACCCGCGAGAACGCTTCGGTCAGCTGTTTTCCGCGCCAAAACGTGCACTTCATCGCCGCGTGCGACCAAGCGGCGCGCGACTTCTGCGCACAAGAATCCGGTAGCGCCGGTGACGAGGACGAGACGCGGATTCAAGGTTCGATACGCTCCGGCAAGGTGATGCGCGCGATGGTTCCGGGTCCTGCACTCTCGGGGCGCGGCTCGAGAGCGATGGTGCCGTTCATCTCTTCGACGAGACGTTTCGCGATCGCCAGGCCGAGCCCGGTCCCGTGTGTACGCGTGGTGAAGTAAGGCTCGAACAATCGGGCGCGCACGGTGTCGGAGAGTCCAGAGCCCGTGTCGCAGATCTCGACCACGAGGTTCGCGCCCTTGCGTTCCGCTCGTCGCGTGATCGACACCGACAGCGTGCCTCCCGCACTCATCGCTTCGAGCGCGTTCGACACCAAGTTGATGAGTACGCGCGAGAGCTCGTCGCGATCGGCGAACACGCGGCCCTCGACGAGCGACTTTTCGACGCGAACCTTCGCCTCGCTCGTCCACGCCGCGTGCATCTCCAGCACTTCGTCCATCACACCCGAGAGATCGAAGACCTTCGGATCGGCCTTGCGCGCACCCGCGAACGCCGAGAAGTCGGCCGCGATCTTGCGCATGCCGCCGACTTGGCGACCGATCATCTCGATCGTGCGGTCGAAAATAGCATCGAAATCAGGGCTTTTTTCGTCTTTCGCCCGTTTGAGCAAGTTCGCGGAGAGCTGAATCGGCGTGAGCGGATTCTTGATCTCGTGCGCGACCTGACGCGCCATCTCACGCCACGCCGCGTCCTTCTCGGCCTTGATCAACTTCGCGCGACTGTCCTTTAGCTCACCGGCCATATCGTTGAAGGCACGTCCCAGGTCGCCGAGCTCGTCGTCGGTCAAGTGCTCGACGCGCGCGTCCAAGTCGCCCGCAGCAATGCGTTGCGTGTGGCCCTTCAACTCCAGGATCGGTCGTGTCGTACGACGCGCGACGAAGATCGTCACCGTCACGACGAGCGTGAGCACGAGCGCTGTAGCTCCCCACAACAACGCGCGCAGTTCGCGCACGGTCGCGAAGATGTCGTCGTTGTCGATGCCGACGCCGACGACCCAGCCGAAGCCGTCGTGATCCAGACCCGCGCAATGCTTGAACGCAGCGTTCTTCCACTCGCCTTTGAACCAGTACTCGGGGTACAGATCCCAGTCGCTCCCTTTCGCGGCCGCGACGAGTTGCGGCAAATCGATCCCCGGCTCGGACACGCGCCTGCCGTACAAGCCCGACTTCGGATGCGCGAGAATCGTGTCGCAGTCCGAACTCCACAGCCACACGTACGAACTGCTGTAGATGTCGGGCGCGACCGACGGCGCGCGCGGACGCTCTTTGCGCGTGGCGATGCTCTGAATCGGTGCCCAATTCACCAGAGCGAAGACGACGCCGGCAGCCTTTCCTGGCTCGAGTTGATCGGCGACAGGCAGCGCGAACGCGATGTGGAAGTTCTCCGGATGCGGGACGGCGGTCGGAACGCGCGGCGGCAAGAGGTCGGATCGATGATGATCGACGAGCGCCATCCGCCCGGTCATCGCGGTCTGGAACCACTCTTCCTCGGAGTAGTCGCGATCGAGCCCCTTCAGAACCGCCGGGGAAAGTGGATCGCCTTTGTAATCGACACGATTGCTGACGATCAGCTCGCCGTTCGCGTTGATCGCGAGGATCAGGTCGTAGACACCGTTGCTCTTCGCGACGAAGCGGTCGAAGCCGGTGCCGAGCAGCGCGCGAAACGTATTCTCGTCGTCCCTTCCGCCTGTGATCGTCCACTGCGTGAACGGACTCTGCGACGTGACGGATTCGACGTCGCGTTCGCGCTCACGCAGCTCGTTGTCGACGCGCTCGGCCGCTTCGCCCGCCATCGTCAAAAGGTAGTAGCGCACCGTGTCGAGGTGTCGCGTCGCCATCTGCGTATCGACGAACCACGCGAAACCGAGGAAAGGCACCAACACGGCCGCGAGGACGCTGATCATCCACTTGGTCGAGATGCGCCGTATCATGAGCCCGCGATTCTACGCAAGCGTCGCACCCCGAACCTCATGCACACGGCTCACGAGCGCATCTTGATCGTGAGGCTGAGCCACCTCGGCGACGTCGTGCACGGCATGCCGGTAGCGCGCGCCGTGCGCCTCGCTCATCCCCGTGCGCGAGTGGCGTGGATCGTGCAGCCGGAATTCGCGGGCATCGTCGAAGCGTGCGGTTTCGTCGACGAGATCATTCATTTCGAACGACGCGGCGGACTGAGCGGTTGGGCACGGGTGGAGCGTGATTTGAGCCGTTTTTCGGCTGATTGGACCATCGACGCGCAAGGCAACACGAAGAGCGCCCTCGTCGCTCTCGCTGCGCGCGCTCCGCGTCGATCGGGACTCGCGCGGGAGGATTGGGCGGAGGGCTACGGCTCGCTGTCACTCAACGATCCGGCGCCGAGAACGCCACCGCGAACCGACGGAACGGTGCACGCGCTCGACAAGATGTTCACCCTCGCGCGTCACGTCGCTCCAGGCATCGAACCCGACGATCGCGCCATCGCTTTCCAATCGACGCAGGATTCAGAGCGCGCTTTCGCAGATCGATTCGGCGTTGCATCCGGTCCGTTCGCGATCCTGCACCTCGCGAGTGCGAACGACGTGCGCTCCTGGCCCGTCGAACGCTTCGAAGCACTGGCGCGCGAACTGGCTCGCGATCACGACGTGCTCGTCGTGTCTGGTCCGAGCGAAAGCGACCTCGGCTCGCGCGTCTCACGAGCCACGAACGGATTCCCGCGTGTTCGACATTGGATCGGTCAGCGAGACCTGGTCGAACTCACGCGCGTCTGCACCGGTGCGGCTGAAAAGGACGCCGTCTTCGTCGGCTGCGATTCGGGACCGATGCACATCGCGTGGGCGTCGGGCTTGCGCGTGGTCGTGCTCGCCGGCCCGCAGGATGCGCGGTACACCGGCCCGTGGCCGCCGATCGACCGAGTGCAACCGGAGCATCATCGCGTGATTCGCGCAGCGCCGGCTCCGCACTGTGCGCCGTGCTTTTCGCGCACGTGCGCTCATCCAGGCGGGAACGTCTGCATGCAGCGCATCGAGGACGTCGAGGTAGCGGCTCTCGTCCGAGCTGCTTCGAACGCGCCTCGCGTCGCGAGCGGCGCTCACGCACTGCGACACGCAGCGAGACACGATGTCCCGATTGCAGTCGGTTCGCAGCGCTGAGGGGGTGAGCGTCCGGAGGGGTCCGCCGAATCGGGCTCGGCGTTTTCACCACACGAGAACAGCTCTACCGCAGGACTTCGATCACGGCTTCTCGCTCAAAGCCTTGATCTGATCGGCGACGTCTTTGTAGTCGGGCCAGAACGTGCGCAGTTGCTGCAGCGCTTCGAGCTTGGCCGCCGGATCGGTCGCGGCCTGAGCCTTCGCGTAGAGATCGGTCGCGAGTCGAATGTACTCGTCGAGCGTGTCGCGACGCGTGATGGCGTCCTTGTAGTAATCCGCCTTGGCGAGGATGTCGGAGTACGCTGCGACGGCTTCTTCGTAACGGTTGTCGCGTCCCAGCGCGAGCGCACCTTGGTATGCACGCTCGAGTCGCGCCTCGCGGATCGCGGCCAATTTGCCCTCGCACATGTCACTTTGTGCCACCGTCTTCGCCGACGCCTCTTCGACGAGTTCGGTTGCGCGGTCGAAACGTCCGCGCACGATGTCCATGGAGGCGCGCGCGAGCAATCCGGCGACGTCGAGCTCGGAGCGGGCGCGCTCCGCACCCGACCGCGCCTCTTCGTTCTGCGGTTCGAGCGCGAAGGCTTTGCGGTACTCGGCCAATGCCTCGCCGAACATGCGTTTTTCCTCCGCACGCCGGCCCAGTGAGAGGCGCTCCGACGCGAGCAGTTGTTCGACTTGGTCCTCGCGCTGCACGGCTTTCGGGTCGTTCGGCTTGTACTTCTTCGCGTACGAGAAACGCGAACGCGCCTGCTCGAGCCAGTACTCGGCGAGCGCGTGCAAACCATCGTCGAAATACGTGCGCCCGAGACCGGCGCGGTGGTTCAAGATCGCGAGACACAGATCGCGTCCCGTCAACGCGTCCCTGTCGCCGGGCGCATAGCTCAACGAGGTCTCGTATGACGCCAAGGCCGCGTCGATCTCGTCCTTCGCGTGCAGTTCGAGCGCCATGTAGAGCCAACGCTCGCTCAACTTGCGCTGTGTTTTCTCGGTCCACTCGCGGACGTGATTCGATTCGGGATCGAGCGCTCGCGCGCGGTCGAGCAGCTCGAGGGCGTCCTCGTCCTTGTCCAGGAACGACGCGCGGCGCGCCTGCTCGAGCAGGAACGCGACGCTCGCATCGCGATGCAGAGTTTGGAGCTCGGCGTCTTCCGGCGCCTCTTCCGCAGCTCGAGCAGAGACCTTCACGGCCTCTTCGTAACGTGCGTGATTGACGAGTGAGCGTACTTCCGAACGCACGTCGGTCTCTTGTGTCGCGCAGCCGGAACTGAACGTCGAAAGGAAGCCGGCGAGAAGCAGTGCGTGCGTCGATCGAGTCTGGAACATGCTCTTTTTTCTTGGGGCTAGGGCGCTGCCTCGGCTGCGCCTCGACGCATCGGCTCGGAATTCCTTCCACAAAGCCCAGCGCCGATGCCCAGTTTTCCGATCTGCCGCCGAAGTTCCAGAGGATTCCCCCCCTGTCACGTGCGCATCGCGTCGAACAGCACGATTCCGAGGCTGCCGAAGAAGAGAATCGGGATCCACGCCGCCATGCGCGGATCGAGCGCCGCCTGCAATCCGAGATTGCGGAACACGAGGTCGGTCGCGAAGAACGAGATGCAGAGGAGCGATCCCGCCGCCAAGCCGGCTGCAGCGCGCTTGCGCTCGTAGCGCATCAGGAGCGGAACGCCGACGAGCACCAGCACGATGTTCGCGAACGGAAACGTGACGTGATAGTGCAGGAGCGTCTGGTACGCGACGTTGTCGGGATCGCGGCGCGTCATCTCGCGTGTCTCGGCATACGACAGGTCCAATTGCGAATCGTGCGCGCGTGCGACGGTCAAAGCGAGTTCGGGCGTGAATTCGAAACCGTCCAACATGTCGATCTTGGTCTTCCCGCCGACCTCGCTGCGCACGCCGTTCTCGAGTTGCCAACCCGTCCCCTCTCCGCGGCGCACGAACACGGCACGATCGGCCTCGATGTTCACCCATTCGGCACTCTTGGCGAGCGTGGCGTGGAATCCGCGCACTTCGGCGTACGCCGGTTCGCCGGTCGCGGGCCTGAACTCGCTCAAGTGAACGACGCTGCCCG
The DNA here is from genome assembly GCA_034440255.1 of Planctomycetota bacterium. Taxonomy (GTDB): domain Bacteria; phylum Planctomycetota; class UBA1135; order UBA1135; genus JAEUIA01. Next base: position 14,337 of record JAWXBU010000193.1, read on the forward strand.
ACAGATCGCGCAAGAACAGATTCTTGTACACACGGTCGTAGTTTTTCTCTTCGAGAACGAAGCGCAGAGCATCGCGTCGATTGGCGAGCGAAGACGTGGCACTCTCGCGCAATCCGAACATGAGTACGCCCGCAAATCCTGCGAGAACGAGGACAGGCACGAGCAGGCGCTGGGCGCTCACCCCTGCGGCGAACGCCCCGATCGTCTCTTGGTGCTTCAAGAGTTTCGACACGGTGAACAAGCCCGCGACGAGCGTCACGAACGGCGCGACTTGGAGGAACAAGAACGGGATGTGCAGCAAGTAGTAGCGCACGATCAATACCGACTGCATCGGCGTGCCGTCCTTCATCGGTTCGATGTACTCGTCGACTTTTCCAGCCAAATCGAGCACCAAGAACAATCCGACGACGATGAACATCGCCGTCGCGTAGGAGGTGAAGAACAGCGCGCCGACGTAGCGATCGAGGCGACCTCCGAACTTGAGCGAGCGACCTTTCATTCGCTGAGAGCCTTTCGCGTCAGGAACACGCCCGCGACGAGGCCGAGGATCACGACCGCCCACGCCGCCAGTTCGGGTGCTATCGCGCGGCCCTCGCTCAAGATCGGACCGAGGCGCATCGACAGCACGTAGTAGATGAGTGCGTAGCCGACCGCGATCGCGAGTGGCAAGAGTTGGGCTCCGCGTCGAAACATCAGAGCCGTGGGCGCGCCGAGCAGGAGGAACATGAAACAAGTGGCGGCGAGCGCGCGGCGGTACTGGATCTCGAACCGGAACATCTCGATCTTGTCGGGCTCGACCTTGCCAGCGTCGAGTTTCGCGCGCATCGCCACCGAGCTCATGTAGCGCGGCTTCTCGCGCGTGCCAGCTTTGCGTCGCAAAGCATCGAGGTCGATGCGCACGACCGGCTCGCCCAATCGCACTTCCTGGCCACCGATCACTGACCGCGCGTTGATGAACTGCGCATAGATGTTGTTCTCATCGGAAGAGAAGCGCACGCGGTCCGCGCGCACGGACATGTCCTCTTCGCCCGGTTTCTGCGAGGGAATGTGCACGTACGCGTCGACGAAATCGTCGCCTTCGCGCGAAACGGCCGACACGTAGAAGTCCTTGATCTTGACCTCGGTCCGACCGGGCGCGATGTGGCGCGTCGTCTCCGCCAGCGCTGCAGTGGCGAAGTTGCTCTGTCGAAAGCGAATTTCAGGCAGTTTTTCGGCGAGCAACCACCACGTCGTGAGGCCGAGGACGGCCGCGAGCACAGCTCCCGGCAAGAACATCTCGAGCGGATTGCGTCCCGACATGCGCAGCGCGGTCCACTCGTTGTCGGCTGCGAGTCGTCCGTACACGTGCACGACGGACAACAAGTACGCGAGCGGCAAGACGTACGGAATCAGTCCCGCGACGATCAGTGGGATGTAGAGCAAGACGTGCAAGATCTCGACGCCGGCGAGTTTGTGCACGGCCGCCGCCGTGATGGCCGGAAGTGCGAGCACGAGGATTCCGCCGAGCGTGAAGACGAAGGCCGTCAGGAGCTCGAAGAAGATGTAGGAGTGGAGCTTCACTGCGTCAGAGCACCGGCTGCGGGCGCGCGGTGGTCGCGGAGTACAATCCACCCGTGAGCGAATCGCAACAGAGAGAGCCTGTGAAGCTCGGTCCGCGGCGCTCGGTCTGGCTCGAATTCGCTGTGAATCGCGGTGAAAAGCGCGCGATCAAGCGATTTCACGACACGGGCCCCTTCGCGCGCGTGCTCGACCGCCGGCGTGCGGATCGCGAGCGTCGGGCGCTCATCGAACTCGCTCGTTGCGGCCTGCGCGTGCCTGCTCCGATCGCTGTCGGCGAAGGCGAGGGTGTGATCGAACTCGCGACCGTCTGGATCGAGAACGCCGTCACGCTGTTCGATCTCGTTCACGACCGGTCCCCGTGGCCGGTGGCTCGCGAGAGCGTCGCGATGGAGTTGGGTCGCGCCCTCGCCCTCGCGCGCCGCCACGGCGTGACGTTCGCCGATCTGCACGCGAAGAACGTTCTCGTCGATGTCGCGGGCGCGGTGTGGCTCGTCGACGTCGCGGGATCCAAGGTTCGCGGTCGCGAACTGTCCGACGACGAGCACGCGCGCAACGTCGTCACGATGACGGCCGAGCTGCGCGAGACCACGCCGCTCGCGTGGCGTCTGCGCGTCATCGTCGCCTGCGCGCGGGAACTCGAGACGGGTGTGCGGCGCGAACAGCTCGCACGCTGGAACGAAGACGCGCGCCTTCGTCGACGCGCAGTCGTGACCCGCGCGGTCGAGCGCTGGACGCGCGAATCGAGTGTCACGACGACGCTCTCAGGCCCGAGCTCGCACCTCGCTCCCGCGCCTGGTGCGCGAGCATTCGAACACGCGCTGCGCTCCCGATCCGTCGACGAAGCGTCGGCTGCACGAGCGCTCGAAACGGGGCATCCCGTTCGAGTCGAGGGTGATGATGCGAACGTGCTCGCTGCCTGGCGTGCGGCCGCCTTGTTCACCGAACACGCACTGCCGAGTTTCGCGCCGATCGCGCTTGCGACTTCGAGCACACACGTGAGTGGCGCGTACGCCGTCTTCGACGATCACGCTGCGAAGTACGCGATCGAGGACATCGAGCACGACCGCGTGCTGCGCCGTCGCGCCGCGTACAGGCTGGGCTGCTTGCTCGGCGCACTTCACGATCGAGGACTCACGCTGGCCTCGAAACTGCGCGACAGCATCGCGTTCGACGAATCCGGTCGAGCGCGATTCACTCCCCTCGCGACAGCGATCGCGGGCTCTCCGGGACACGACGCGACCTCGCTCGCAACACCTCTGGCGCGTATGGCTACGGCACGAGAAAGAGGCCTTTTCATCGCTGGTTTCTCGCGATCCCTCGAAACGACGCGCGACGCTCGTGCAGCGGTGCGCAAACGTCTGTCCCTGCATCCGTCGCCGGCACGTGAACCTCGCCGCCGACGCATCCGCGCGCTCGCGCTCGACGGAGCCACGTGGGCGACGAAGTTCGTACCGCACGCACTCGTCCAGAGCACGCTCGTCGCAGCGTCACGTTTCGCATCGTTCTCGCGCTTCGATCGCATGACCCGTGAGAACCTGGCGTCTGCTTATGGGCCCGCGATCTCGGCGAGAGAACTGGACGCCATCGCACGCGGCGTCCACCGTCACGCGGCGCGTCAGTTCGCCGAATGGCTGCGGCTCGCGAACACGCGTTCTGGTCGCCACGAGTGGATCGACGAACTCGTCGAGATCGACGCGAGCGTCGCGATCCTCGAGCGTGAGCTCGCCCGACGATCGGGTGCGCTCGTCGTCAGCGCGCACATCGGCAACTGGGAGCTTCTCGCAGCCCGCCTGCGCCGCGCGGGCCACGCGGGGGCGGTCGTCGGCTACCGGCGCTCGAGCGACAGCACTGCAGCTTGGCTCGAGCACATGCGCGAGAACTACGGCGTCCAGAACATCCCTCAATCGGCGCATCCGCGTGCGATCCTGCGCGCGCTCGATGAAGGTCGCGTCGTCGGCTTGCTCGCTGACCTCGAAGTGCGCCGTTTGGCCGGTGAATTCGCACCTTTCTTCGGTCGCCAGGCCTTGACCATGAGCGCGCCCGCCGCACTCTCGCGCGCGGCGCGTCGTCCGCTCCTCCCGGCGAGTTGTATGTTCGACCCGAATCGCGGCCGCTATGTGATCCACTTCGAAGAGCCGCTCGAGGCGCGCGATCACCTCGATCGGCGAGCGCGCGTCGTCGATCTGTGCACGCGCTTGAACGCTGTGTTCGAGCGCTGGATCCGCGCCGCGCCGGAGCAATGGGCCTGGCATCAACCGCGCTGGCGCACGCGTCCCAGAGAACTCGCGCCGAAGCCGGTTCACGCGCGGCGGGGCCTCGATCCCTGGCCTGAGCGCGTTCCGAGCCAGTCTTCTTTACAAGCCGTTGATCCGGGGTTGTCGCCAGACTGATCTGCGACCGATAGGTTCCTCCCGATGAAAAAGGCCCGCATCTTGCTAGTGGACGACGAGCCCGACCTCGTCGAGCTCGTTCGCCATCATTTAGTCCGTGAGCACTACGACGTCGTGACGGCCTCCGACGGCGAAGCGGGACTGGCCGAGGCGCGCCGCAAGCTGCCCGACCTGGTGATCCTCGACCTGATGTTGCCCGGGATCGACGGTCTCGAAGTTTGCCGACGCTTGCGCGCGGATTCGCGCACGCAACACATTCCGATCGTGATGCTGACGGCGAAGGGCGAGGAAGCCGATGCCGTGATCGGCCTGGCGCAGGGCGCCGACGACTACGTGCGCAAGCCGTTCGGCATGAAGGAACTGATCGCGCGCGTGGCTACGCGCTTGCGAGCCGCGGAACTGCGCAACGCGGGCGACGGTCAGAAAGTGCTGCGTTTCGGCGACCTCGTCGTCGATTCGGTCAAGCACGAAGTCACGCTCGCGGGCGAGTCGGTCAAACTGACGGTCACGGAGTTCAAACTGCTGCGGCACCTCGTGCAAAACAAGGGTCGCGCGTTCACGCGCAACGAACTCTTGAACGCTGTGCTCGGGCAGGAAGTCGTGATCATCGATCGCAACGTCGACGTGCACATCGCGACACTGCGCAAGAAATTGGGCCGCCACGGCGATCACATCGTCACGATTCGCGGACTCGGCTACAAATTCGCCGAGACGCCTACGCCGGTAGAATGACACCGCCTTGCGCGCGAACACTTTCTTCGGCCGTATCTTTCTCACGCTCGCTGCACTGATCAGCGTTTCGCTCGTTGCCGCTGCATTGGTCGGCGGGTTCAAACTGCGCGAAATCGTCGAGGATGACATGGCCGCGCGACGCAGGATCGCCTGCGATTTGCTCGCGGTTCCGGCTGTCGACGTGCTCACAGGTCAAGGCGATCGCGACGCATTCGTCGAACGACTGCGCGTGCTCGGCGGACTCGACGGCTTTCGACTGACGCTGATCGCCGCCGATGGTTCGGTGATGGCCGACAGCGAAGTGCGTGGCGAGCTCGCGAATCACGGGGAACGGCCGGAGGTCGTTGCGGCGAAGCAGAACGGTCGCGGTGAAGCCAAACGCCTGAGTACGAGTACCGGCAAGACGACGGCGTACACGACGCTGAAACTCGAGTCGAAGGGTGCGTACGTCGGTACGTTGCGCGCGGCCAACGAGTTCGATCAGGTCGACATCATGGTCGCTTCGATGCAGGCGAGCATGCTGTGGTTCGGGGTCGGATCCCTGATCGTCGGGTTGCTCTTGTCTGCACTCGTCGCGCGCTGGCTCTCGCATCCGCTGAAGTCGATCGAGCGCGAAGCCGCCGCACTGTCGGCCGGCAATCTGGAGGGCGCGGTTCGCATGGAGGGGCCGCTCGAAGTCGTGCAACTCGGCGAAGCGCTCAACGCGATGACGCGCGAACTTCGCGGTCGACTCGAAGGCCAGCGTCGGGCTCGTGTGCAGATCGAGACGATTCTCGCGTCGATGGCAGAAGGCGTCGTCGCCGTGGACCGATCCGAACGCGTGCTACTCATGAACCGCGCCGCAGCGGAACTGCTGGGACTCGACGCGCAACTCGAATCGGGCGCGCTTTTGTGGGAAAAACTGCGCTTTCCGGACCTCGAGCGTTCTTTGCGCGACGCGCTCGCAGGCCATGGGCCCTGGCACGGAGATGCGATTTCGCCGCTCGGAAACGGCCGAACGCTCGGCATCTCGGTCGCCCCTGTCGCCGCAGGTACACCGGGAGACGGCGCCGATTCACAAGGCGCGGTGGCGCTACTCGCGGACGTCACGGCGTTCCGGCGCCTCGAGCAAGTGCGCATCGACTTCGTCGCGAACGTCAGTCACGAACTGCGCACACCGCTCGCTGCGGTGATGGGCGCGCTCGAGACGCTCGGCGACGCGGAGCAAGACTCGACCGTGCGTGTGCGCTTCCTCGACATCGCCAATCGCAACGCGGCGCGCTTGCAGGCGATCGTCGTCGATCTACTCGACTTGTCCTCGATCGAAGCCCAAGGCGACAGCATGCCGCTCGAGGCCGTGCGCGTGGAGTCCCCGCTGCGAACAGCCGCGTCGGCGCTGGTCGGCTCGGCGGAATCGAAGGGCGTGAAGCTCGAGATGCCACCGCCGCTCGCTTTTCCCGCCATCGTGAACGGTAACGCGCAGAGGCTCGAACAGGTCTTCACCAATCTGCTCGAGAACGCGCTGAAGTACACGCCGCGCGGCGGTCGCGTGAGAGCCGTCGTACGTCCCGGCATACGCGAAGTGTCCGTCGACGTCGAGGACACGGGAGTCGGCATTCCTGAGAGCGATTTGACCCGTGTTTTCGAGCGTTTTTATCGCGTCGATCGCTCGCGCTCGCGGGACATGGGCGGCACGGGACTAGGCCTCGCCATCGTGAAGCACGTCGTGCGCGCGCACG
>JAWXBU010000194.1:0-12208 GCA_034440255.1 Planctomycetota bacterium
GCTAGGTGATGCTTCGGAGCGAATGCCAAGGAGAGCCGAGCGACAGCACGAGACCGGCACAGAATCCTCCGCTCCTGGAGGCGGCGAATTCGCCGCCTCGCGCCTCGCGCTCACCTATCGATAACCGACTGCAAAGCCTTCTCGATCTCCGCCAGCCTCTCCGCCGACAACGCCGACCCACCCTTCGCCTCACCAATCAAGCTGAGCGCATGGCGCAGATCCGTGCGCGCTGCATCTGTCAGATTCGCAACCGTCAACCGCTCGCTCGACTTGTCCTTCGGATCGAAAGTCGACGCATACGCCTGAATCGAGTCGACCGGAATCGACAACTTCTCGAGCACGTTGCGAATCGCCGCTTGAAGCACCGGATCGTCTTCGTAGTCGTCACCTTCCGGGAACGCCGCACCACGATCGTCCTGCGCGCGCCCGCGCAATTCACGTCGCAGGAAGTATCTCACATCGGCTTTCGACAACGTCGTCTCGAGGCTCGCGTAGAGCGCATCGAAACCCGGATAACGAGTCGTGTCGTCGGCGTCCCCTGCGGCGAGTGCCGTGAACAACGCTTTGTTCTTGGCGTAGTTCGCGTCCAAGTAGTCGCGGATCTTGCGCTCCTTCTGCACGCGGCGAAACTCTTCCAGCTTCCACGCTTCGAAGCGGCGATTGTCGACGGACACGTCCGGCACCACGCCACCTTCCGACACCAACTTCCCGTCGTCGTCGAACTCGCGGTGGATCGAACGACCTGACGGCAGCTTGTAGCGCGAGATCGTCATGCGCGCGCGCGGCCCGAAATCGAACTCGCCGTTGGCGTTGAGGTCCTTGGTCAGTTTCTCCCACGAATCGTGGTGACCGTTCTTGTTTTCGTCGTCGTAGCGGTCGTCTTCCTCGCCCGGGATCTTCAAGAGCTGCTGTACCGAGCCCTTGCCGAACGAGCGCTGACCCACGACGGCCGCGCGTTGGTAATCCTGCAGCGCGCCCGCGACGATCTCCGAGGCCGATGCGCTGAAACGCGAAGTCAGCACCGCGACCGGCATGTCCGCCGGCAAGAGTGCATCCTTCATCGTGATCTCCGACTGCGGTTCGAACACGCGACTCTCGGTCGTCACGATCAGTTTCTTCTTGGGCAAGAAGAGGTTCGCGACGTCGCGCGCCTGATCGAGCAAACCGCCCTGATTCTGGCGCAGATCGAGGATCACGCCCTTCAGTCCCTGGTCCTTGTACTCCAGCAGCTTCTTGCGGATCTCAGCGGTAGCGACGCGTGAGAACGTCGTCAGTTCGATGTGCGCGATGCCGCCCGGCAGCAAGTCCGATTTCACCGGCGGAATCGTGATCTCTTCGCGCTGGATTTCGACGGCCATGTCTTCGGTCGGACGATCGATGAGCGCGCCGTCCATGCCGCGGCGCCACACATAGAGCTTGACCATCGTGCCCGGTTTGCCCTTCAGACGCTTGATGATCTCGTCGAGCGGACGCGAGCCTTGCGGTGTGAACGTCGGCCAATCGTCGATGCGCACGATCTTGTCGTCGGAGTGCAGACCCGCGCGGTAGGCGGGCCCCGAGTAGATCGGCTGGCGAATCGTGAACAAACGATCGTCGGGATCCTCACCGACGTACGCGCCGATGCCGCCGTAATCGGGATTGAGGAGATCCTGCTCCATTTCCTTGTACGCCTTGGGCGTCAAGTAGGAAGAGTGCTCGTCGAGACTGCGCATCATCCCGTCCATCGCGGCCGTGATGAGGTCGTCGCGCTTCTTCTTCTCGCCTTCGAGCGACGTCGTCTCGATCAAGCGCATCAATTGCTCCATGCGCTGCATGTCGCGGTCGCCTGAGAGATCCGTGTCGGCGGCTTGCTTCTTCGCGTACTCGAGGATGTTCTTCTGACGGCGATCGTAGATGCGCCGCAACTCGTCCTGTTTGAGGTAGCTCGCCGCCAAACGCCCATTTTCATCGGGAATTTCGGCCAAACGCTCGAGCTCGATCCGCGGCGTCTCGGTGTCGCCGGTTTGCGCCAGAGCGAGCGCGCCGAGTGCGCGCAGACGTCCGTCCGATGAGTTCAAGAACTCGCCCATCGTGGTTCGAGCTTCACGCTGGGCCGCACCGCCACCTTGCGCGTGCAACGTCGAAGCGGCGGCGAGGCGCACTTCGGGAGCGCGCTTGCCGTCCTTCGCGACCTCGGACACGCGTTTCGCCAACGCTTCGCGCTCTTCTTCTTTGAGCGTGACGAAGGCGCGGTCGGCGAGCAGCATCACGGCCGCTTTGGCGATCGCATCGTCGGTCGAATCGAGCAGCGGTTCGAGGCGTGCGCGGATCCGCTCGGCGTCGGGTTCGCTGCCGCCTAGGCGCACCGTCGACAGGAACAGCGCGGCGTTCGGATCGAGCACCTTCTCGGGCGCGAGTTCGGCGTCGACGGCCGTGTCGAGCGCCGCGCGATTGTCTTCACCGGCCGCAGCCGCGAGCGCGATCGCGTTCTGCCACAAGTCGGCGAGCGGGACGCTTCGCACGGCGGCGAGGCGCTCGGTGACGAGCGCGGAGACGTCGATCGTCGGTTCCTGTGCGCGCAGCGAAGAGGTGAGAGCGAGAAGCAGGAGCAGTGCAGTTGCTTTGGTCATGGATCGCTCGAAGGTCATGTCGCAGGGGCGTTCGGTACGGCGTCTGTGCGGCTATAGGGCGCTCACTCTACGGTCGATCACCCAACGCCGCGGGTGCGAGAACCCAAATCATACGGGTCGACACTTGCGACCCGTCCGCTCAAGACGAGTGTGGATCGGGGGGAAGGACCTTCCAAGGCCGCGAGTTCCGAAGGTCTTCGACGGGAGCACTCGAACGAGTAGAGTCCCGGGCTCGATGAACGGAGCGAAACAGAAGCTGAGTGCACGGTCCGTGAGACGTGAACGCACTCCATCCCACGTCGTAGGACGCGGCGCTCGCTCGCGCTCGCGTATGGTCGACGTTTCGGCGAAAACAGTGACACTCCGCACGGCCACAGCGCGCGCGCGGGTCGTGTTCCCGAGCCCGGTGGCGGCCTCGATCCTGCGGTCGGGTGGCCCCAAAGGGCCCATCGAAGAGATCGCGCGCGCGGCCGGCGTGCTCGCCGCGAAGCGCACCTCGGACTTGATTCCGTTGTGTCATCCGCTCGGGCTCGACTCGGTCGACGTCGAGTTCGCGCCGCACGGAAAGCGTGCGATCGAAGTGCGCTGCACCGCGGTGTGCACCGGCAAGACCGGCGTCGAGATGGAGGCCATGGTCGGCGCGGCGGTCGCAGCCTTGACCGTCTACGACATGACGAAAGCGCTCGACCACGGCATCACCATCGAGAGCGTCGAGCTGATCGAAAAGCGCGGCGGGAAAAGCGGACTGTGGAAGAAGAGGGGATCGAAGTGAGCAGCGGATCGAACAGTGCGTCGACGCAAGCCGAACTCTACGGTTGGAGCTCCAAACACCGCGCACAGCACGTCGCCGTCGTCGGTGCGACGGGTGCCGTCGGTCTCGAATTGCTCGACATCTTGGTCGCCGCCGGTCACGACCCGGCGCGCGTGCACTCCTTCGCGCGAGGCCCGGGCAAGTTGACCGTGCGCGGCACCGACTTCGCCGTGAAACCACACACGAGCGCGGATTGGAAAGTGTGCGACGTCGTTTTCTTGTGCACGCCGTCCGACGTTTCTCTCGCTCTCGCCCACGAGATCGCGGCCGCGGGCTGTCACGTGATCGACCTGTCGAGCGCGTTCCGCATGCATCCGGACGTGCCGCTCGTCGTGCCCGAGATCAACGGCGACGTGCTCGCGCGCTCGGGCAAGTTGATCGCGAATCCGAATTGCACGACGGCGATCGCCTGCATGCCACTCGCGGTGATCGAAGCGGTCGCAGGCCTCGCCGAAGTGATCCTGGTCAGCTTCCAAGCCGCCTCGGGTGCCGGTGTGCCCGGATTGAACGCGCTGAAGTGGGAGATGCGCGACGCCACGGGTGCAGCACAGACTTCCAGCCGAGCGCCGTCTCCCTTCGCCGCCACGCTCGCGCTGAACGTGATCCCCGCGATCGCCGACGTCGGACCGAACGGCGTCTCGGGCGAGGAACAAAAAGTGATCGACGAGACGCGCAAGATCCTGCGGCGGCCCGATCTCGTCGTGGAGGTGACCACGACGCGGGTTCCCGTCGAACGCTGTCACTCCGTCGCGGTGCACGTCAAGACTCAGCGCGACTTCGATCTCGCCGACTTGATCGCGAAACTGACCGCTGCTCCGGGTCTCTCGGTCACGCACGATCCGCACGGGCCGCGTCCGCGCGAATGCGCTGGGCAAGACGACGTTTCGGTCGGTCGAATTCGGGCAGGAATGCGCGGCGACCGCTCGCTATGCTTCTTCGCCGTCGGCGACCAGATCCGGAAGGGCGCAGCCCTGAACGCTCTGCAAGTCGCAGCACGATTGATACCGAGCGACTCGAGTCGAAAACGCGGCGCGTCCGCCTGAGCCCCGAGTCCGCTCGAACGAGAACGCGGGATCCGATCGGCGAGATCGAACGCGCGCACCAGCCCCAAGACAAAAGCTCACCCCCCTGGAACCGGTTGTATGGATCTGAAGCTCATCCAACGCCTGATCGCGATGATGAACCGCGGAGGTCTCGCCGAGATCGACCTCGAGGACTCCAACGCTGGGATCAAATTGCGCCTCAAGCGTGAGAGTGCAGCCCCGCCGCCGCAGGCTCCGCTGGTGCACTTGCTGTCGGGCGGGCATGCGCTGGGTGGGCCGATGATGCACCAGGCACAGGCCGGAGTCCCCGCCGCTCATGGCAGCGACGCACTGGCGAAGAAAGAGCTGATCGGCACGCCCATCCCGAGCCCGATGGTCGGCACGTTCTATCGCTCGGCCTCTCCCGAATCCGAAGTCTTCGTCGCGGTCGGCAAACGCGTCACGACCGACTCGGTTCTGTGCATCATCGAAGCGATGAAGGTGATGAACGAGATCAAGTCCGAGGTCTCGGGCGAGATCCTCGAGATCCTGGTCGAGAACGGCGAGCCCGTCGAATACGGCCAGCCGCTCTTCCTCGTGAAGACGAGCTGACGCGCGCATGTTTCGACGCATCCTCATCGCGAATCGCGGAGAAATCGCCCAGCGCGTGATCCGCGCGTGCCGCGAACTCGGCATCGAGACCGTGGCCGTGTACTCGACCGCCGACGCCGACGCCATCTACCTGCGCCAAGCCGACGAGACGATCTGCATCGGTCCGGCTGCGAGCGCGAAAAGCTACCTCGACATCCCGTCGATCATCGCCGCGGCCGAAGTCGCGGACGCGGACGCGATCCATCCGGGCTACGGCTTCCTATCGGAGAACGAGCACTTCGCCGAAGTGTGTCGCTCCTGCAAGATCACGTTCATCGGCCCGGAACCCGAGACGATCGCGAAGCTCGGCGACAAAGTCGCAGCGCGCGCGCTGGCGCACGCAGCCGGCGTTCCGATCGTGCCCGGTTCCGACGGACCCGTCGAAGACGAGACGAAGGCGATCGCCGTGGCCGCGAAGATCGGGTATCCGATCATGATCAAAGCCGCCGCCGGCGGTGGAGGTCGCGGCATGCGCATTGCGCGCAACGAACCGTCGCTCGTCACCGGATTCCACGCGGCGAGTTCGGAGGCGAAAGCGGCGTTCGGCGACGGCACCGTGTACCTCGAGAAGTTCGTCGAGAACCCGCGCCACATCGAAGTGCAGATCATGGCCGACAAGCACGGCAAGATCGTGCATCTCGGCGAACGCGATTGTTCGATCCAACGTCGCCACCAAAAATTGATCGAGGAATCGCCTTCGCCGGCACTGACTCCCGAGTTGCGCGAGCGCATCTGCAAGTCGGCAGTCGCCGTGGCGAAACACGCCAACTACCAGAACGCGGGCACGGTCGAATTCCTGCTCGGGCGCGACGGCAACTACTACTTCATCGAAGTCAACGCGCGCATTCAGGTCGAGCACTGCGTCACCGAGCTCGTGACCGGACTCGACCTCGTGCAGCTCCAAATTCGCATGGCCGCGGGCGAAAAACTGCCGTTCGATCAGAGCGACGTGCGCTTCAACGGTCACGCGATCGAGTGTCGCATCAACGCCGAAGATCCCGATCGCGACTTCCAGCCCAGCCCGGGCAAGATCGATCTGTTCGTGCCGCCGGGCGGGCCCGGTGTGCGCCTCGACAGTCACGCCTACAGTGGCTACCGGATTCCGCCGAACTACGATTCGATGATCGGCAAGCTCCTCGCCCACCGCGCGCGTCGCGATCTCGCCGTGCGCACGATGGTGCGGGCGCTCGACGAATTCATCATCCAAGGTCCGAAGACGACGATTCCGTTGTTGCGCAACGTGCTCAATCACTCCGACTTCCGCGCCGGCGATCACGACACCGGATTCATCGAACGCTACTACGGCAGCCACCCCGGCATTCCGATGGGGCGCAAGGACAACGCGTGAAACGCTTCGCACTACATTCGGTGATGCGACTCTCTGTCCCGCTCGTGATCGCGCTCGCGCTCAATTCGTGCGCAGGTTGGACGCGTTGGCCGTGGGGCACCACGCAACGTTGGCCGGGCGCGATGGAGAATGCAGTCGATCCGCTGCCGCCCGGCGAAGCGCACTTGTTCGAAGAAGGCCCCGAGGAAGTGCTCGTCCTGCGCCACGCCGATCCGGTCAAAGTTCGCCCGACGGGACTTTCGGCCGGTTATCCGCTGACTTTTTACCGCAAGAGCGTGCGTGTCCACGCCGGTTCGGAAGTGTCGAGCGCTCCGGGCGGCCGCATCGAAGTCTTGTGGTCGAACGGAAATTCGATCGTGTTGTTCGACGGCGGCGCGGGCGTCGTCGGTTCGCCTTCGAAAGGTCAGTCGAGCTTCATCTTCCTGAATTGCGAGCGCGCTCGCATCGAATTGAAGGAAGCCGATCAGATCGAATTGATGGCCGGAGCGCGTCTCTCGGCTTCCACGGGTCCGTTCACGCTCGAGCGCACGCGATCCGACGTGTTGCGCGTGTCGAACCAGTCGAAGGGTGTCGGCGAAGTGCTCTTCCGCGACGCCGCGATCCGCCTCGATCCCGGTCAAGAAGTCGACCTCGCGCTGCTCTCCGCCGGTGGCAAACCGATGCAGGTCGACAGCGGCCAAAAAATGGTCGAGGGCGCTGGCTACACAGTGCGTTGGTCGGGTTCCGTCGATGCAGTGCGCGAAGGCCACACCGTGCGCGTGCGCGCGCTCGGCGACAACGAGATCCAAGCCAACGGCGTGCATCTGCGGCTCGAAAAGGACGAAGTCGCGCGCTTCGAAGGTCTCGGCGGAAGCCGTTAGGACTCGCCGTGACAGACGCAATCGCGCGCCCGCGCATCCTCATCACCGGCGGCGCGGGATTCCTCGGCAGTCATCTGTGTCGACGCTTCCTCACGGAGGGCTTCGAAGTGATCTGCATGGACAACCTCATCACGGGGGATGTCGCGAACGTCGAGCACCTGTTCGAGAACCGCTGGTTCCACTTCGAGCACCGCGACGTCACCGAGTACATCCACGTGACGGGCGAACTCGCCGGCATCCTGCACTTCGCTTCGCCAGCGTCGCCGATCGACTACCTCGAATTGCCGATCCAAACGCTGAAAGTCGGCTCGCTCGGCACGCACAAAGTGCTGGGTTTGGCGCACGCCAAGAAGGCGCGTTTTCTGCTCGCTTCGACGTCTGAGTGCTACGGCGATCCGCTCGTCCATCCGCAGAGCGAAGAGTACTGGGGCAACGTGAATCCGGTCGGTCCGCGCGGCGTGTACGACGAGGCCAAGCGTTTCGCCGAAGCGATGACGATGGCGTACCACCGCTTCCACAAGGTCGACACGCGCATCGTGCGCATCTTCAACACGTACGGTCCGCGCATGCGGTTGCGCGACGGTCGCGCGTTGCCGGCGTTCATGGGACAAGCGCTCGCCGGTGAACCGCTCACGGTGTTCGGCGACGGCTCGCAGACGCGCTCGTTCTGCTACGTCGACGATCTCGTCGAAGGTATCTGGCGCCTCTACAACTCCGACGAACACTTGCCGGTGAACATCGGCAATCCGCGCGAGATGACGATCCTGCAGTTCGCCGAGGCGGTACTCAGGACTACCGGTTCGAAGTCCAAGATCGCGTTCAAACCGCTGCCCGTCGACGATCCCAAAGTGCGCAGACCCGACATCACGAAAGCGCAACGACTGTTCGCGTGGGAGCCCAAAGTCGGGCTCGACGAAGGGCTGATGCGCACGTTCGAGTACTTCCGCGGCAAGCTCGAGTCGCCTTCGAGGGGGAGCTGAATCATGTGCGGCATCGTCGGCGCACTCGTGCGCAACGGATCGGTTTCGGAAGGTCTGATCGAAGGTCTGCGGTTGCTCGAGTACCGCGGCTACGACTCGGCCGGGATCGCGCTCATGGATGCCTCGGGCATCACGATCCGACGCAAGGCCGGGCGCATCGAGAACCTCGAAGCCGAACTGAAAGCTGCCGGTGAGTCGTATGCGAAGGCGGGCATCGGTCACACACGCTGGGCGACGCACGGCGTCCCGAGCGACACGAACGCGCATCCGCACACCGATTCCGAGAGTCGCGTCGCGCTCGTGCACAACGGAATCATCGAGAATTACGCCGATTTGAAGGCCGAACTCGTCGCGGCTGGCGTGCGTTTCTCGTCGGACACGGACACCGAAGTCTTGGCGCACATGATCGGTCGCGAACTTTCGCGCGGCAGCGATCTGTTGCAAGCGGTGCTCGCGAGTTTGCGCCGCGTGCGCGGCTACTACGCGATCGCAGCACTCACGAAGACGCCGGACGGCGCGCGACTCGTGTGCGCTCGACAAGGTCCACCGCTCGCGGTCGCCGTCACGAAGGACGCTGCTTATCTCGCTTCCGACGTGCTCGCGTTGATCAAGTACACGCGCGACGTCGTGTTCCTCGAGGACGGCGATGTCGCCGATCTCGCGCTCGGTCGCGTGAACGTCTTCAAGATCGACGGCACGCCCGTCGTACGCAAAGCCAAGCACGTCGAGTGGGATCCCGAAGAGGCGGGCAAGGGCACGTTCCCGCACTTCATGTTGAAGGAGATCCACGAGCAGCCCGACGTGCTCGCCAACACGGCCTTCGAGAAGGTGAACGAAGAACTCGGCGACGTCGATTTCAAGGCGCAGGGCTTCGGCGACGCCGACTTGCGCGGGATCGAGCGTATCGCGATCGTCGCGTGCGGCACCGCTCTGCACGCGGGGTACATCGCGCGCTATCTGTTCGAAGGCCTGGCGCGCATCGCGGTCGACATCGATTACGCAAGCGAGTTCCGCTATCGCGATCCGGTGTTGGCGCGCAACACCTTGGCGCTCGCGATCTCGCAGTCGGGCGAAACGGCCGACACGTTGGCCGCGTTGCGGAAAGCGAAGGAGTTGGGCGCGCGCACCGCGTCGATCTGCAATGTCGCCGGCAGCACGCTCGTGCGCGAAGCCGACGCCACGATCCTCACGAAGGCCGGCCCCGAGATCGGTGTCGCCAGCACGAAGGCTTTCACCGCACAAGTCGCGGCCGCATTCATGCTCGCCGTGCGACTCGCGCGCGCGCGCGGCGTGATCACTCCCGCGAAGGGGCGCGAACTCGTCCGAGAATTGCGCCTCCTGCGCCCGCGCATGGAGCAGATGTTGGGCGAGCGTGCCGTGCGCGAAGTTCACGAAATCGCCGAAAAAAACCAGCATCAGAAGGGCTTCCTCTTCCTCGGCCGCGGCATCAATTATCCGGTCGCGCTCGAGGGCGCGCTGAAGTTGAAGGAGATCAGCTACGTGCACGCCGAAGGCTATCCGGCCGGCGAGATGAAGCACGGACCGATCGCACTCATCGAACCCTCGATGTCGATCGTGGTGATCAACTCGAAAGGTCACGTTGCCGAAAAAGTGCGCTCGAACATCGAGCAGGTGCGCGCGCGCGGCGGTCGCGTGATCGCGATCGGTTCCGACGCGCCCAGTTGGGATCTGTCGGACGAGCGGGTCGAAGTGCCCGATTCCAGCGAGTGGCTGTCGCCGATCCTGAACGTGATCCCGCTGCAATTGCTCGCCTACCACATGGCCAGTTTGAAAGGTTGCGACATCGACAAGCCGCGCAACTTGGCCAAGAGTGTCACGGTCGAGTGACTGCCGTGTCTGTTGGTCTCAGTACAGTTTTCGCGTACCGTGGCAATTCACTTGTGGTTCGATAGTTCCGAGAAGCGCAAGGTGATGGAGCGCGCAAGGCAGGTCGTTCCGATGGCCTCGACGATCGCATTTGGGTGGGATGAGGACATCGACAGGCTCGCCCGTGAATCTCATGTGGACTGGCCACTCATGGACCCGTGGAACTATTGGATACTCACGGTTGCGTGTGCTGGCACATCCTTCGTCAGGGCATTTGACGGCTCCTACGGTCGAGCTCCAATCGACACCATGGGACGGCTGAGTCTGTTCAGAGCCATACACGCAGGCGGAGTGCAAGTAGGTTCCGAATCCGACAGGTTTCTCAAGCGCTTCCCGTCGATGGATCCGTCACGGGTTCCGATGCGTGAATGGAAGCGAATCACGGAGCAGCGACTGTCCACGGCTCTCAACGACGACATGAAGTTCGTCGGATTCACACCGCCGGTCCAGCCTGTGGCCGTCGACATGATGGTCAAGTCTGGACTCTGGGTCTGGCTGAATGTTCAGGAACGAGTGGCTAGTGTGGACGCGCCCCGGCTTCGAGAGAAATTCATCAAGCAGGCGGGTGGAATGATCTGGTATGAGTTTCAGGGGCAGTGGGAGGAGTCACAGTCGTGACTGAACTGAAGTGCAGCGAGTCCTAGTCACCGGCGGAGCGGGTTTCATCGGCAGCCACGTCGCGACCGCGTTGATCGCACGCGGCGATCACGTCACGGTCCTCGACAACTTGAACGACTTCTACGATCCGGCGCTCAAGCGCGAGAACGCGCGTGGTTTGCGTGGTGCGACGATCGTCACGGGCGATATCCGCGACGAGAATCTCGTCTCACGCTTGTTCACGGAGGGGGAGTTCGACGGCGTGATCCACTTGGCCGCGATGGCGGGCGTCAGGCCATCGTTGCTCGATCCGTTGCACTATCAAGACGTCAACGTACGCGGCACGGTTATCTTGCTGGAAGAGCTGAAAAAGCGGCCGAAATCGCGGTTCGTCTTCGCCTCGAGCTCGAGCGTGTACGGTTCGAACGACAAGGTTCCATTCGAGGAAACCGACGACATCCATCATCCGGTTTCGCCTTATGCAGCGACGAAGCGCGCTGGTGAATTGTTGTGCTACACGCACCACCACCTGTACGGGATCCCGACGACTGCCTTGCGCTTCTTCACCGTGTACGGTCCGAAGCAACGGCCCGAGATGGCGATCCACAAGTTCGTGAAGGCGGCGTTCGAGAAGAAGCCGATCCCGTTCTTTGGCGACGGTTCGACGCGGCGCGATTACACGTACGTCGATGACATCGTCGACGGTGTGGTGAAGTCGCTCGACCACTGCGCGGGGTACGAGATCTACAACCTCGGTGAGTCGGCGACCACGAGTTTGTCGGAGTTGGTGTCGATCATCGGCGAAGCGACGGGCGAGAAGCCAATCCTCGACAAGCAACCGATGCAACCGGGTGACGTGCTGATCACCTACGCGGACGTGTCGAAGGCGAAACGCATGCTCGGCTACGATCCGAAGGTGCCCGTGCGCGAGGGGATCGAACGGTTCGTGCGCTGGTACCGCAGTCGGGCTGTCTGACCACGGATTGGCGGGCCCGTGCGATATGCGGCAGACTGAAAGTCATGAGACCCAGTGATTCTGTCTGGAAGCGTCGGGACGACATACTCCGGCTAGCCGCGCGCCACGGAGCGCGCAACGTGCGCGTTTTCGGCTCCGTCGCGCGCGGGCAGGACGACGAGGACAGCGACGTCGATCTCCTCGTCGACATGGACCCCGGACGGAGCCTGCTCGATCTGGGTGGCCTCAGTTCGGACCTGGAGGCGCTCCTCGACCGGCGGGTGGACATCGTCACGATGGCTGGGCTCCGCGATCGAATTCGCGAGCGAGTGCTCGGCGAGGCCAAGGCGCTGTGAGGGATCCGAAGGAGCGCATCCGCGACATCCTCGAGGCCATCGCGAACATCGAACGATACGCCGCGCAAGGACGGTCCGCATTCGACCGGGACGAACTGATCCGATCCTGGTGTGTCCGTCAGCTCGAGATCC
>JAWXBU010000195.1:0-20752 GCA_034440255.1 Planctomycetota bacterium
CTGGCCCGGCGGCCAAGTGCTCTGGCCCGGCGGCCAAGTGTGCTGGCGCGGCGGCCAAGTGTGCTGGCCCGGCGGCCGAGTGTGCTGGCCCGGCGGCCGAGTGTGCTGGCGCGGCGGCCAAGTGCTCTGGCCCGGCGGCCAAGTGTGCTGCCGCGGCGGCCAAGTGTGCTGGCCCGGCGGCCAAGTGTTTCCTCCGTCCGAGGCTCCTCATCTTCTTCGCAGTCTCTTCACGTTCTCTTGATAGTCGCACGGTCTCCTGTGCAAGAAACCAAGACCATCCCATCCGTTCGCTGGAGACCACGATGATCAAAACCCCGCTCAAGACCCTGCCACTCGCTCTCACCCTCTCGGCCCTCGCTAGTTTTGCCTTCGCCGACGCCGTCAAAGTCGACTCCAAAATCCCCGAGTACAAGTCCGTCCAAGGTGTCTCCGGCACGATCAAGAGCGTCGGCTCGGACACGATGAACAACCTGATGACCCTGTGGTCAGAAGGTTTCAAGAAGATGTACCCGGCCGTCACGACCGAGATCGAAGGCAAAGGCTCGGCCACCGCGCCGACCGCACTCATCGCCGGTACCGCGAACTTCGGCCCGATGAGTCGCTCGATGAAGGACAAGGAGATCGACGAGTTCGAAAAGCAGTTCGGGTACAAGCCGACCGCTGTTCCAACGTCGATCGACATGCTCGCGGTGTTCGTCCACAAGGACAATCCGATCCAAGGTCTGACGCTCGCTCAAGTCGACGCCGTCTTCTCGAAGACGCGCAAGCTCGGCGCTGAAAAAGATGCGGTGACGTGGGGCGACCTCGGTCTGACCGGCGAATGGTCCGACAAGCCGATCAGCCTCTACGGCCGCAACTCGGCCTCAGGGACGTACGGTTACTTCAAGGAACACGCGATCGGCAAAGGCGACTTCAAGGACTCCGTCAAGGAGCAACCGGGTAGCTCGAGCGTCGTGCAAAGCATCGCGAGCGACAAGTACGCGATCGGCTACAGCGGCATCGGCTACATCACGGCCGACGTGCGCGCCGTACCGCTCGCCAAGGACGCCAAGTCGAAGCTGATCGAAGCTGTGCCGGAGAATGCGTACTCGGGTCAGTACCCGATGGCGCGCTTCCTCTACGTGTACATCAACATGAAGCCGGGCACTCAGCTCGACCCGCTGCGCAAGGAATACCTGCGCTACATCCTGAGCAAGCAAGGCCAGGAAGATGTCGTCAAGGACGGCTACTTCCCGCTCACGGCCAAGATCGTCGCCGACAGCTTGAAGACGATCGGCGTCGAGACCGCGGCGATCGAAGCCGGGGCACCGCGCTGACGTCGAGGACGTTCACCGGGCGCGGGCGAGCGCGCAAGACTCGGACTCGAGCGCGAGTGGCCGAGGCGGTCGCTCGCGTTTGCATTTCGATCGGCGGCATCGGGACCATCGTCGCCGTCACTGCGATCCTGCTCTTCTTGACGTGGGTCGTCGTTCCGCTCTTCGGCAGTGCCGATCAGAGTCTGCGATCACAGGCTGTGCTCGCCGCGGGAGAGCGTCTTTTCGCGGTCGAAATCGACGAGTACCGCGATGTCGGCTTCGCGCTCGCTCGCGACGGCAAAGTCTCGGCCTGGCGCGCGAGCGACGGACGTTCGATCGAGACAACCGCTCCGATCGGCGACGGGCGGCTCACTGGAGTTTCGACGCGCGATCCGGCCGGTGACATGGCCTTCGGTTTCGCCGACGGCAGTGTTCGCCTCGGAAGCGTGGGTTTTCGCTCCACATTCTCCGACGCGGCGGGCGACGTCGAGTTCACGAAGCAACTCGCGGGAAGCGAAACCGGCATCGTCGGGACGAGCTTCGTCCGCCGCCTTCCCGACGGACACTTCCGCTCCACACGCGTCGAAGTCGCTCTCGAAGCTCCGATCGAGCTGGGGCTCTCCGCCGCCATCGTCGCACTCGATCTCTCGCTGAAGGGTTCTGAGCGCACGCTCGTCGCGATGGACGAGCTCGGGAACACGGTCGCCGCTCGCATCTCGAAGAGCGAAAACTTGATGACCGGCGATGTCGTCGTCGAAATCGAGAAGCATCCCGTCGTCATTCGGGCGACCGAACGCGGCATGGCGACGCGGCTCTTGCTCGCAGGTGGGGGCAATGAGCTCTTCGCGATTTGGGACGACGGCATTCTGCAGCGCCACGATCTGCGCGACCTCGCGCGTCCGGCTCTGTGCGAAGAACTCGACTTGGTCGAGGGCGAAGGACGGTTGACGGCGATCACGTTTTTGATCGGGAAGACGACGCTGATCACCGGCGATTCGCGCGGGCGCGTGCGCGGGTGGTTCGGCACGAGACCGACCGACGCGCTCACGCCAGACGGGATCCGTCTCGAGCGCACGCACGATCTGGACATCGGATCTGAAGCGATCACTGCGCTCGCAGCGTCGGCGCGCGGTCGCATCGTGTGTGCCGGATTCGCGAACGGAACGGTGAAAACGTTCCACGTCACGAGTCACAAGCTACTTCTCGAAACGCGCGCGCCGAATGCAGCCGCAGTCGTCGCACTCGCCATCGCGCCGAAAGAAGACGGTTTCGTTGCGATCGCTGGCGACACATTCCTCGACTGGAGCATCGACCTCGGTCACCCCGAGGCGACGCTCGCCGCGTTGTTCACGCCGGTCTGGTACGAGGGCTACGCCGAACCGGAGCACGTCTGGCAGAGCACCGGCGGCACCGACGATTTCGAACCGAAGCTCGGACTGTGGCCGCTCGTCTTCGGCACGCTGAAGTCGACCTTCTACTCGATGCTGTTCGGCGCGCCGATCGCGCTCCTGGCAGCGATATTCACGAGCGAATTCCTGCACAAACGTCTGAAGGGTCCGCTCAAGTCGATCACCGAGATGATGGCGTCGTTGCCGAGTGTCGTCCTCGGATTCATCGCCGCGATCGTCGTCGCGCCGTTCGTCCAAGGCTATGTGCCGACTGTGCTGGCGCTGTTCGTCACGGTGCCTTTCGCGTTCTTGTTCGGCGCGTATGTGTGGCAGCTACTGCCGCAGAGACTCGTCATCAGGTGGGCGGGTACCCAGCGCTTTCTCGCGATGAGCGCATGTCTTCCGCTCGGCATCGGACTCGCGATTTTCGTCGGCCCGCTCGTCGAACGCATCTGGTTCGCGGGCGACATCATGTCGTGGTTGTCAGGTGCGAACGGCGATGCAGTCGGCGGTTGGTTGTTGCTCTTGCTGCCGTTGTCCGCGCTCGTCTACGCGCTGACATCTTCGCGCGTGATCGCGCCGTTCATCGCGCGAAAATCGGCCAACTGGGATCGCTCCAAAGCCGCACGCTTCGATTTCGTCAAGTTCGGTGCTGCCATCGTCATCGTGTTCGCAATCGCTTGGCTCGCAGCCCAGGCAGTCAGCGGACTCGGTTTCGATCCGCGCGGAGGTCCCTTCGACACGTACGTACAACGCAATGCGTTGATCGTCGGCTTCGTGATGGGCTTCGCCATCATCCCGATCGTCTACACGCTCGCCGAAGACGCATTGTCGTCCGTTCCTTCGCATCTGCGTCTCGCGTCCCTGGGCGCCGGCGCAACTCAATGGCAGACCGCGTTGCGCGTCGTCGTCCCGACCGCGATGAGCGGACTGTTTTCTGCCGTGATGATCGGACTCGGTCGCGCGGTAGGGGAGACGATGATCGTCCTGATGGCGACCGGCAACACGCCGGTGATGAGTTGGAACGTGTTCAACGGCTTCCGCACGTTGAGCGCGAACATCGCCGTCGAGTTGCCCGAAGCCGTGAGGGACAGCACGCACTACCGCACGCTTTTCCTCGCAGCCTTCTGTTTGTTCGCGCTGACGTTCGTGCTCAACACCATCGCCGAAGTCGTGCGCCAGCGCTTTCGCAAGCGGGCCTATCAACTGTGAACTCGCCGACCATGGAAAAGCTCCAGCGAACGCGCGGCGACGCAAAGCGACCGAAGAAACCGGTCGTGAAGCGCCGACGTTTACCGCGCCGAGCGACAGCGCTGTCCGCGCACGGAGAGCCGTTCGTGTGGTTGACCGGTGGCGCGCTCGTGATTTCGATCGCGATGATCGCCGCCCTCTTCGCACTGATCGTGAAGGAGGGCGGTTCGACGTTCTGGCCCTCGGCTCTCGTGCGCTTCGACACCCTGAACGGCAAGTCCGTCATGGGCGAGCTCAGCGCGACGAACCACTACGTTCCCGGGCCCAACGTCCTAGAGCGTTTGACGCCGGAGCTCGCGCACGAGGTTCGCGAGAAGATCGCTCGAGACGGCGAGGTTCGGCGGCGCATGGTGCGCAGCGGCAACTTCGACGTTTCGGGATCGCACTACACCTGGCTCGATGATTTCGACGTCACTCTCGAGACGCAACCTGAATGGGCCGTGCTCGTCGAGCGTCAGTCTTGGGGGCGTTTTTACGGCACGCCCAAGTCGTTCGTGATCGGCGGCGAGAGCGTGGCGGAGGGGCCGGCGAAGGCGTGGTCGCGTTTCGAGTCCGAGCGCGACGCAGTGCTCGATCGATTCGAAGCGCGGGTCGACTTGGAAGAGCACGCCGTCGGTGCGGTGAACGACGCACTCGAGAGCGATCGTCTCGAGTTGCGCAAGGTCGAGATCGAACACGGCAAGGATTCGCCCTCGTACTCGGCTCGAGTCGCGCGCAACGAGGAGCGCGCCGAGGAATTGCAGCGAGAGTTCGAATCGATCACGAAACGAATCGGTGAATTGAACGCCGAGAACGCGCGCTACCGCCTCGTGTTCGACACGGCGGACGGCAAAGAAGTCGCGATCCCGGTTGCAGACATCGTGCGCGCGTTCCCGGCGAACCAACTCTCGTTCGCCGACAAACTCAGCGTCTATTTCTCGCGTTGGGGCGAGTATCTGTCGGGCGCGCCGCGCGAAGCGAACAGCGAGGGCGGCGTGTTCCCCGCGATCATCGGCACTGTCGTGATGACGCTCGTGATGGCGATCCTCGTCGTGCCGTTCGGTGTGCTCGCCGCGCTGTACTTGCGCGAGTACGCGACCCAGGGATGGCTCGTCAGCATCGTGCGTATCGCAGTCAACAATCTGGCCGGCGTGCCGAGCATCGTGTTCGGAGTCTTCGGGCTCGGGTTCTTCTGCTACGTCGTCGGCGCCAGCGTCGATGAGCTGCTTTACGCCGAGAAATTGCCCAATCCGACGTACGGCAAGGGCGGTCTGGCCTGGGCCGCGTTCACGCTAGCGTTGCTCACCTTGCCCGTCGTGATCGTCGCGACCGAGGAAGCGTTGTCGGCCGTACCGCGCTCGATGCGCGAGGGCAGCTACGCTTGCGGAGCGACGAAGTGGCAGACGATCCAACGCATCGTCTTGCCGCGCGCGCTGCCGGGAATCATGACGGGCATGATCCTCGCGATCGCGCGCGGAGCAGGCGAGGTGGCGCCGCTCATGCTCGTCGGCGCCGTCAAGCTGGCGCCCGAACTCGTCGTCGACACGAGTTCGACGGCCCCGTTCGTGCACGTGCATCCCGAGCGCAGCTTCATGCACCTCGGATTCCACATCTACGACCTCGGGTTCCAAAGTCAGAACAGCGAGGCTGCGAAGCCGATGGTGTACACGACGACGCTCCTACTCATCACGATCATCGTGGCGCTGAACGTCACGGCGATCTGGGTACGTGCACGGCTGAAAAAGCGTTACTTGACGGGACAGGTGTGATCACGATGAATCAGACGATCGAACGCACGGCACCGAAACGCACCGAGATCCACACCAAGGTGCTCGAGGAAGACGCGGTCCTCGACATAGTGAATTTCCGCCTGTGGTACGGCGTGAAGCAGGCGCTCTTCGACGTCTCGATGAACGTGCCGCGCGGCAAAGTGACGGCGCTGATCGGGCCGTCGGGTTGCGGCAAGTCGACGTTGTTGCGCTCGGTCAATCGCTTGAACGATTTGATCGACACCGTGCGCATCGAAGGCGACATGCAATTGAACGGCGATTCGATCTACGGCCCGAGTGTCGACGTCATCGAACTGCGCAAACGGATCGGAATGGTGTTCCAAAAACCCAATCCGTTCCCGATGAGCATCTTCGAGAACGTCGTCTATTCGCTGCGCATCGATGGCGAACGTGACAAGCGCTTGCTCGCCGAAACCTGCGAAAAAAGCCTGCGCGGAGCCGGTTTGTGGGACGAAGTGAAAGATCGTTTGAGCGAGTCGGCGCTGCAATTGTCGGGCGGTCAGCAACAACGCCTGTGCATCGCGCGCGCCATCGCCGCCGAACCCGAAGTGCTCTTGCTCGACGAGCCGTGCTCGGCGCTCGATCCGATCGCGACGGGCCGCATCGAAGATCTGATCGAGGAGTTGAAGGGCAGTTACTCGATCCTGATGGTGACGCACAACATGCAGCAGGCCAGTCGCGCCAGCGACTACACGGCATTCATGTATCTGGGCCGACTCGTCGAGTACGGACCGACGAACGACATCTTCCTGACGCCGCACCTGCCCGAAACGGAAGACTACGTCACCGGGCGTTTCGGTTGAGCGCTACTCGCGCGGCGGACCCAGACCCAAGTACTCGGCCATGCGCACGAGATCGGCGAGCGAATCGGCGCCCATCTTTTCGAGCACGCGCGAGCGGTGCAACTTGACCGTGCGTTCGGCGATCCCGAGCGAGAACGCTGCTTGCTTGTTGCGCTGACCCGCGACCACTTCCGCAAGCACTTCTTTCTCGCGCGGCGTCAACGTGTCGTAGCGCGTGCGCAGTCCGGACAGTTCGGCCGAAGTCTTGCGTTGCTCCGCGTCGCGAGTGAGCGCGCGTTCGAGGGCGGCGATCAGTTCTTCTTCACTGGCTGGCTTCTGTAGGAAATCGACGGCGCCCTTCTTCATCGCGAACACACTCGTCGGCACGTCCGCGTGACCGGTGAGGAACACGATCGGGATCTCGACCTTTTGATCTGCGAGGGCTTGTTGCAACTCGAGACCGCTGCGTCCCGGCATGCGCAGGTCGAGCAACAGACAACCAGGCTCGTGCTTGTCGAAGCGCGCGAGGAAACTCTCGGCCGATGAGTACCAGCGTACCTTGAAGCCGCAGGCGTCGAGCAAACGCGTCGTCGCTGCGCAGAGCGCTTGGTCGTCGTCGGCGAGGAAAACAGTGCCGTTGCGAGTCATACAGGCTCAGTTCGACAGCGTACGTTCAGGAAGGTCGACGCATATCCTCGTGCCGGTTTTGCCCGAGGAATCCGCGCTGATCCTGCCGCCGTGAGCTTCGACGATCGAGCGGCAAATCGCCAGCCCCAGCCCCATCCCCGTCGCTTTGGTCGTGACGTACGGTTGGAACAGTCGCTCGGCGATGTCCGGCGCGATGCCTGGGCCGGAATCGCAGACCTCGAATCGTCGGCGCTGTCGTGCAGCATCCGTGCGTATCTCGAGGGTCCGCTCACCCACGGTGTTCGACATCGCCTCACACGCATTGTTCACGAGATTGACGACGACTTGCTGCCGTTGGATCGGATCTGCGTCGACGACGACAGGCTCGGCCGCGAGATCGAGCACGAGATCGACGCGGTGGTCCTGCAATTCGCGGCGGACGAGCGGCAGCGTGTCGCGCACGACCTGGTTCAGATCCACCGATCGGCGCTCGCTCTCGTGTTTGCGGAGGAAGTTGCGCAGACGTTGAATGATGTCCGACGCGCGCTGACCTTGCTGCGCGATGTCGGAGAGAATGTCTTCGATGCGTTTCGTGTCGGCTGCATCGTTGGCGATGTAGCGACGTCCCGCTTGTGCGTTCGTCACGATCGCCGCGAGAGGTTGATTCACTTCGTGCGCGAGCGACGTGGCCAATTCTCCCGCAGTGGCGACTCGTCCGACGTGAGCCAACTGTTCACGCAAGCGCGACTCGCGTTCCTCGGCGCTGGCGCGTCCCTCCGTGGCCTCCAGCAAGGTCCGCGCTCGGCGACGAATGACTCCGACTCGAATGCGATCGCCCGCGTAAAGAGCAGCGAGTCCGAGGAACAGGCCGGCCGTGCGGAACCAATTCGTCTCCCACCAACTCGGCGCCACGCGAATCTGCACGCTGGCGGAAGCAGTGCTCCACACGCCGTCCTCGTTCCGCGCTTTGACTCGGAAGGTGTATTCACGCGGCTTCAAGCCGGTGTAGGACACGGTTCGCTCGGCCCCGCTTTCGGTCCAAGCCTCGTCCAAACCATCGAGGCGAGTACGGAACTGCACGCGCTCGGGCGCCGTCAGCGCAAAAGTCGTGAACTGGAACACGACGCGACGCGTCGCAGCGGGAACTTCGATCGTGGCAGCTTTCGGAAGCGGCACGTCGTCGGCGAGCACGCCCTCGAACTGCACGCGGGGGGGATTGTCGTTGTACGGAAACGTGCGCGAATCAATGCGCACGGGACCGTCGATCGTGCTGAACCAAAAGCGTCCCTCCTCGTCGCGAAAGCTAGCCGGCGAGCCGAAGTTTCCTTCCGGCATACCCCGGGACGGGCCGATCACGACGGGGTCGAAGCGAGCAGCGCGTCCCTCGACCAGCGCCATCAATTCAGCCGTGTCGGCGACGATCAGACCTTGGTTCGACAGCAACCACAGACGCCCACGACCGTCGTCTTGGATACTCGACAGCGCCATGTTGGGCAGGCCCTGCGATCGAGATATCGGAGTCGCCCGCCCGTTCTTCAAATACGCGAGTCCACCTCCGTACGTTGCGATCCAGGCGGAGCCGTCGCGCTCGGGAAGATGGCAGCGCACGTCGCCTTTCGGCACGCCCGCGCCGGAATCGAAGCGTTCGACTCCATGCGCGCTGTAGCGGATCACCTCACCGATCGATCCGGCCCAGACGCCGTCGATCGGATCTGCGTTCAACGTGATGATGCGGCACAGAGGATCGATGCGATCCACCACGATGCCGTCCTTCTGAATTCGCGCGATGCGCCGTCCGCTTTCGTACGTAACCCAGAGTTCTCCACTCTTCGCTTCGACGATCGGGCCGACGCGAGCGTGCAGCTCGATCTCGATCTTCGAACCCTTCCGGGTTCCTGTCAGCTGCGTTTGGTAGGCCGTCCACAGCGTGCCTTGCGAATCGTTGCAAAGAGCGAATACAGCCTGCGATTCCTGCATGGCCCAGCTCAACGATCCCGAATGGCTGCCGTCGCCGATCGCAGACGCATGGCCGAGCATCCCGTTCGCGAAGCTGACCCACGCGCCGTGCGCACCGTCGCTCGCCAAGGCTGCCGTCGTCAGCTCGCGCGGACTCGGATGGAAGAGTTCGACGCGTCGATGGGAGATGCGCGCGAGCCCTTTGCCGCGCGTTCCGACCCACTAATTTCCCTCGCGATCGTACAAGAGAGATTGAACGCCGATCGTGTCGAGAGGCGTTTTCGGTGCGGGCCCGCGCACCCATTCGTTCGTGGCGCGATCGAGAACGAGGTGCTGCAGCCCGCGGGTCGATCCGACCCACACGCCGTCATTACCGTCGTCGAGCAGCGCGGTCACGCTCAAGACGAGCGGCGGATCCAGCACGACGCGCTCGACCGAATCGCCCTTGGTGACGGCCAAGCCGTCGATGAGACCGACCCACAGTCGCCCCATTGGAGCCGCACAGAGCGCAGTGATGCGCCCGGGGGTCGGCAACTCCGCACCGATCGTCTTGTCGCCGCTCAAGCGGACCAGAACATCATCGCGCGGAAACGCGAGACGGCCGTTCGAATCGAGACACATGTCGGTGTAGTTGCCGAGCGACTGGAATTCGCCGAGCGGCCTGGACCATGCACCTTTTTCGTAGAGCCACATCCCACCGGCACTGCCGCGGAGATAGATGCCTCCGCCTTCGCTCTTCACGAGCGAAACGAGCGAGAGCACGTCCTGATTCGGATTCGGGACCTGCAATTCCTCGACGATCCTCTCGTCGCGGAAGCGCAACACGTTCCCACCTTGCGTGAAGATCCACAGTCCGTTCGGCCCGTCGCGCTCGAGCGCCGTGACGCGCACCGAAGGCAGATTGGACAGCGTGTCGAAGTCGAAAGTGCGGAACTCGATCCCGTCGAAGCGCACCAATCCGCCGAACGTCGCGATCCACAAGGCGCCGTCTTCCGTCTGCACCATGTCGTTGACGGATCCCTGCGGCAGTCCGTTCTCGATCGTCCACATCGAGACGCTTTGTTCGCCGCTGAGCCGCCCTTGGACAGGTTTTGCACGAGCGGACCTCACGCCCGGAATAGCCAGCGCGAGTGACGCGACGCACAGCGAAACGTCACGTGTGCGTGAGAAAAAACACGCACCGAATGCGGGCGACGCGGCGCTGACGTTCTTGACTGAACGATCCGTTACAGCGCGCGTGGGAAAATGCGTGAAGGGCGAAATCATCGAGCAGCGCCAGCTTGCTTGGGCCATGCGCGAAGACAGTATCTCACTCGACTCCGCTCGCGGTCCACTGCATCTCAACGACTCGTGTGCACAGATTTTGCGCGAATCGACCGATGAATCCGTTCAGTTGGGGTCGTGGCTCGGAGTCCGGTTCCAGGGCGAACGCCCGCGACCTCAAGCGTGTCCCGCGCGATCGACCGAGCTTCCCAGACCCTCCTCACCTTGATCGACATCGCATGACTCGCTCGCACGAAGACACCGTCACGGCCTCGCCGTGCAACGAACGCAATCAGGCTCGCAGCGCACGAATGGAGGCGCACGATCTACTCGATCGACTCGACGTCGGCGTGTTCGCGTTGGACACGAGCGGCCGCATCGTTGCGTCGAATGCGGCATTCGATCGTCTGATGACACTCGACGCGGAAGAGCGCGCGTGCGCGGCTGATTTTTTCGCGCTGTTGGCGCGCGTGGAGGAAGCGACGGCGCTGAAAGAATCGATCGAGCGCGAAGGTCGAGTGCGCGGCGTCGATCTGCGTTTCCGGCGGCGCGATCGAACTGTGTGGATGCGCTTGACTGCGGCGCGCGCCGTGCATGCCGACGGCCAGAGCTTCGTGGAAGGCATCGTCGAGGACGTGCATCGCTTCAAAGAGTCCGAACAAGCACTCGTCGAGGACCGCGAGACGGCTCTGTCCGCGACGCGCGCGAAGAGCGAATTCTTGGCGAGCATGAGCCACGAGATTCGCACGCCGATGAACGGTGTGATCGGGATGACGGAACTCCTGCTCGGGACGGAGCTCGACGCCGAACAGCGCGATTTCGCCGAGACGATTTGCTCCTCGGGGCGCGTGTTGCTCACGCTGATCAACGACATCCTCGATTTTTCGAAGATCGAAGCCGGCCGTCTCGATCTCGAAGAGACACCGTTCACGCTCGAGAAGCTGGTCGACGACGTGCGTCGATCGCTCGTCACGCTCGCCGGTGCGAAGGGGTTGGCGCTCGAAGCGTGGGTGTCGCCCGAGACGCCGGACGATTGGATCGGCGATCCGTCGCGCTTGCGTCAGGTCCTCGTCAACCTCGTCGGCAATGCGATCAAGTTCACGGCGAACGGAGGAGTGACGATGCGTGTACATTGCCTGTCCGTCGGTGACGGACGCGCGCGCATTCACTTCGCCGTGAGCGATACGGGCGTCGGCATCGCTGAGGAGCAACGCAGCCGCATCTTCACGCCGTTCGCGCAGGGCGATCGCTCGACGACACGGCGCTTCGGCGGCACAGGACTCGGTCTCGCGATCAGTTCGCGCATCGTCGAGCTGATGGGTGGCACGATTTCGGTCGAGAGCCGCCTCGGCAAAGGCTCGACCTTCGCGTTCGAAATCGACATGAAACAGGGCGAATTCTGTGCTGAATCACCGCGCATTGCGCCTTCGGAGCTGGGCGGCGTATCGGTGTTGATCGTCGAGGACGATGCGACGACTTGTCGACAACTCGCCGACATGGTCGGGCTATGGAACATGAGCTGTGTGACCGCGTCCGATCCGAGCTCGGCGATGCGCGCGATCGACGGAGCGCGCGCGATGGGCGAGCCGTTCGGTGTCGCACTGATCGACATCCATCTGCCGACGATGAGCGGTTTCGAGCTGGCCGAGCAGATTCGTTCGCAGTCGTTGCACGAAGCGACTGCGATCGTGTTGATCACCGCGGCCGGAGTACGCGGCGATGCCGATCGTTGCCGCGAGCTCGGTCTCGCGGGCTACCTGACGAAGCCGATCGAGACGTCGTTGATGCTCGATCTGTTGCGCTCCGTTCTTTCGCGCAGTGCGCGCGGCGCATTGGTGACGAGACACGATCTCCTGTCGCGCTCGACGCCGCTGAAAGTCCTGCTGGCGGACGACAATCCCGTGAACCGCCGCGTCGCGAGCAAATTGGTCGAGCGCGCCGGTCACACGGTGACGTCGGTCGAAGACGGTGCAGCCGCCCTGCGCATGGTCGAGTCCGAGCAGTTCGACGTCGTGTTGATGGACGTCGAAATGCCCGTGATGGACGGCTTCGAAGCGACCGCGAAGATCCGTCAACGCGAGGAAATCACGGGCACCCGCCTTCCGATCATCGCGCTGACGGCGCACGCGGTCGCCGGCTTCCGCGAGAAGTGTCTCGCGCGTGGGATGGACGGCTACGTGTCCAAACCGATACAACCAGCCGTGTTGTTCGCGCTCATCCAAGAAATCACCGCGTCGACTTCGCGCACGTGAGGCCGCTCGCAGGAGCGAGTCTGCCGACTTTCGTCTTCGACGATCGTGTCGAGGCCGAGCGCGCTTTGGCAGCTGAAATCCAGGCCTTTTTGAGTGCGAAGCCGAGCGCGGTGCTCGGACTGGCGACGGGGAATTCGCCGGTCGGCGTCTACCGCGAGTTGTGTGCAGCGCATGCGGCGGAAACGATCTCGTTCGCCGATGTGACGACGTTCAATCTGGACGAGTACCTCGACCTCGAGCCGGGTCATCCGCATTCGTTCCGACGCTGGATGGAAGCGCGCTTGTTCGAGCGCGTGAAGCCGCGAGCGACGCATTTGCCCGAGTGCGCTGCTGTCGGAGGAGACTCGGTTCGCGCTGCTGAACCGCACTCGTCTCCGCAGCGCATCGCCGAGCAGTACGAGACGTCGATTCGCTCCGCCGGGGGCGTCGACATGCAATTGCTCGGCATCGGTCGCAACGGTCACATCGGTTTCAACGAGCCCGGCGCGAGCGGCGATTCACGCACACGCGTCGTCGACTTGCATCCGCTGACGCGCGAACTGGCCGCCGCGACGTTCGGTGGAATCGAACACGTGCCGAAGCGCGCGATCACGATGGGCATCGCGACGATTCTCGCCGCGCGCAAGATTCGCGTGCTGGCGTTCGGAAGAGACAAAGCCGAGATCGTGAAGCGCACGCTCGAGGAACGCATCTCGCCCGACTGTCCGGCCACGTTCTTGCGCGGTCACGCCGACGTGAAACTGTTCCTCGACCGCAGCGCCGCCGCCGCGATCGCACGCTGATTCATTCGCGCCGCACGACCACACGATCGGGCAACTCGTTGCGATCGCCGAGCGTCCACGGGAAGTGTTCGGCGAGCACATCGCCGGACGCGCGAATGCCATCGACGAGTCCTTCGTCGATGCGACCGCGCCGGACTTTTTTCAGGATCGCCGAGCGCGTGGTACTCCAGTGTTCGTCACCGACCTTCGCGTGAATGCCGGCGTCACCGAGCACGACTACGCGGCGCTCGAACAGAGACACGAAGAGCAGCACTCCGGTGCGCGCGTGCGTGTTGCTCAAGCCGAGGCGATGGAACTCGTTCACAGCCTGCTTCTCGGCGACGTCGCTCGCGCGTTTCTCGCTGACGAACATGCGTTTCCAACCGGGGACGAAGCGCGCGAGCGCGAAACCGAGCGCTCCCAGCGCCAACTGTGCGCTCAGCAATTCGCGCGCTTCGTGCCATGGCAGATATTCGGCGAGCAGCAGCGACCCGAGGATCACCGCTGCCAGCGCCGACATCCATTCGGCTTCCGAGTGCGCGTCCGAACGCTCGAGCACGACGGGCACGATCTCGCCGGTCGTGCGCGCTTCGGCCGCGACCAGCGCTTGATGCGTCGTGCTTTGTTCGTTCGCTCCGAACACGTCGCGCGCCGAATAGCGTCGCCCTTGCACCAGAGCGCGCACGAGACACACGACGACGACGGCCGCGAAAATCCACGGTCCGAAATCGGCGACCGCTACGGCCCAATCCGGCGTTTTCTTGTCCCACGACGCCTGCGCGCCGACTTGGCGGAATCCACTCGTGTCGAGTTGCATGCGCGTCACCATCCTCCCGACGAGCCGCCGCCGGAGAAGCCTCCGCCGCCGCCGAATCCACTGAATCCGCCGCCGGAACTGCGACCTCCGCCGCCGGAAAAGCCTCCGAACCCGCCGAAGGCCCCGCGCGAACCGATCGAGCGCCGACCCGACATCGGCATCCCGCGCGCCATGCCGCCGGCAGCACGCAACATGCGGACGATGAACATGACGAGGATGATCGTGATGAAAATCGCTGGCACCCAGTTTTCGGCGCTGGCGCGTTGCTTCGGCAGATAGCTGAGATCGCCGCCTGCCGCCGCTCGCATCGCGCGCACGCCTTGAACGATGCCCGTGCTGAAATCACCGCGCTTGAACGCCGGCGTCAAGAGATCGCGCACGATGCGACCTGTGACGAGATCGGTCAGATCGCCTTCGAGCCCGCGCCCGACTTCGATGCGCATCTTGCGATCGTTCTTCGAGATCACGAGCAACGCGGCGTCGCTCAAGCCCTTCTGTCCCATCGCCCACGTGCGTGCGACGTTGAGGGCGTACTCTTCGATCGTCCGACTACCCAAGCTCGGCACGGTCAGCACCGCGATCTCGTGACCGCTGCCCTTCTTCCACGCTTCGAGCTCCGACTCGAGCGTTGCTTCGTCCGCGGGCGTGATCAGATCGGCCAGGTCGGTGACCCAGCCGTCCGCACGCAGCACGTCCTGCACGACGATCGGCGCGGACCTCGCGAAACCCGCGAGCCCTCCGCACACGAGCGCGATGCCGGCGAGAAAAACTCGCAACGTCGCGATTACTTCTTCTCCTTGTCCTTGCCGAATTCGAACTCGACCTTGGGCACTTTGCGCTCTTCTTCGGTCGCGGCCGCGAGCTGCGGGATCTCTTTGAAGTTGAAGATGCCGGCTACGATGTTGCCCGGGAACGTCACGAGCGAGCGGTTGTAACCCTGCACTGAATCGATGTAGTCGCGACGCGCGACGGCGATCCGATTCTCGGTGCCCTCGAGCTGCCCTTGCAGGTCGCGGAAGCCCGCGTTCGCCTTCAGATCCGGGTATTGTTCGGCGACGACGAGCAAACGCGAGAGCGCACCACCGAGTTGTTGCTGGGCGTTCAAGTACGCCTGCATCTTGGCCGGATCGTCGAGTGCGTCGGGAGGCATCTGCACTCTGCCGACCGATGCGCGCGCTTCGACGACCGCTTCGAGCGTGGATTTCTCGTAGTTGGCCGAGCCTTTCACGGTCTCGACGAGTTGCGGGATCAAGTCCGCGCGCCGCTTGTACTGGTTGTCGATCTCGGCGAATTTCGCCGCGACCGCGGTCTTTCCGCCGGCGAGCGCGTTGTAGCGCGACACAGCCATTCCTCCGACGATCAAGACCAAGAGGCCGACGACGAGGAGGATGACGAGTCCGGTGCCCAGGGCGCCGCGACGTGAGTGAGGAATGCGAGTGGGGGAGTTCTTCATGTGGAGGCGAGCGTCGCGCATGGAGGCGCGGCCGCTCGAGGCGCTCAGTATGCCGAGGTGGCGCGGATATTCATCGCGGTCGCCGCGATTGGATCGCGACCAGCGGTCCAGCGAAAGTGCGCTTCGTCGGTTCACTGGCATTCGTCGTGAGTTTCGCCACTTCGCGCGTCTCGCGACGATTCATCGACGTGGTGCCGAGATACACCCAACCCTGATACCTCGGGCGCGTCGGATCGATGGTCGTCGCGCTGACGCCGTCGGTCTTCGCGACCGAGTACACGAACTTCGTCGAGACGTCTTCGACAGGCGGCACCCATGTGAAGAGGTCGTACTTGCCCTTCTCGATCACCTTCAGCGTCCACGACGCGTCCGCGATGACCGAATTCGCAATTTGCAGCAAACGCACGCCACCTTCGCCTTCGATCCACTCCCACGGACCTTCGCCGGCCTTCGGCAGGACGAGGTCGCTCCTCGATCTCCACGCGATGCCGTCGCGCCACGGCAAGAGCGCCAATCCGTAGAACGGCTCCTGCGCCAGTGCCGTCGCGAGCGCGCCGTCCTCGCGGTGCAATGCGCCGAGCGAAGAGACGACTTCGGACGAGATGCCGCTCTCGCGATCGA
The DNA here is from genome assembly GCA_034440255.1 of Planctomycetota bacterium. Classification (GTDB taxonomy): domain Bacteria; phylum Planctomycetota; class UBA1135; order UBA1135; genus JAEUIA01. The sequence continues at coordinate 16,236 of JAWXBU010000195.1, forward strand.
ACGCGATGGCCGCGAGCACGAAATCCGCCGGCGCTTTCCACGCACCGTTGCCCAAGTCGACGAAAAGAGCCGCTTTTCCAGGCGCTCTCGTGCACCACGGTTCCGACTTCACCACCTCGACACGCTTCTTCCACGACGCGATGTCGCGCGCGCCGATGCGCGCAACAGCCACATCGAACAAGTCGCGTTCCATCCATGCCGCCTGTGCGGCGCCGCCGTCGACGAGCACGAACTTCACGTGCTTGTCGCGCACGTCGACGGTCTTGCGCAAGTTCGCCACGAAATCACCGAGGGCGACGAGCCCCTTGTCGTCCAACGTCGAAAACCCCTCCAAGCCGTGCGCGTCGAACGCGATCGCGTCGACCTCGTGCATGCCGACGAGTTCGTCGACGAGTTCGCTCGTGAACTTCTGCAGAGCCGGATCGAGCGCGTTCAACGCCGCCTTCGGATCGCGTTTGGGAACCATGATCAGATCGACCACGGGCACGACCTCCAGTCCGGCGCGATGCCCTTCGATCACGATCTCGGTCAAGACGTTGCGCGAAACGAATTTCGGGTCGACCCACTGCGGATCCATTTCGATGCCGCCACCGGTCTTCGTCACGAGCGAGGGCCACATGGGTCCGCTCGCGCGCCAAACCACGGGAAATACTGCGTTGAAACCGTTCTCCCACGCGAAGTCGCACGCAGCCGCGATGTCCGTCTCTCGCGCGAGGAACTCATCGTCGCTCGGCCCCATCCACACGCCACGCAACGCAACCAAGTCGGGCGCCGCCGTCGAATCCTGAAGTGAAGCGAGTGCAGCGATCAATACGAGCGATTGCATGCCCGCGATCTTTCTCTCGCCGAGCTTCATCTGCAATGCCGAGTCGAATTCGAGCAGAGTCTGCTACCGCTCGCGCGCGGTCGTTCGGCTCGTTCGAATGATCGTCGGGACGGAAGTGTGGCTCGATTCCCGCACTGGGCGATCTCTAAGGCCCGAACTCGACCGCGGGACCGTCGTCCGCTGCGCCTCTGCCGAGCACACTCTCAACGTGCTGCGACATGGGAAAAACGTCCGCCCGGAGCTGGACCAATCTGCCCGCGAGATTCTCGTCGAAGAGCAGACGTGCGGCCAAGTCAGGCTGCCGGAGGCGCTCTCACGCGGCGCTCGCGCTCGGTCGCGAAGGCGAGGCAGGCGAGGATGTCCTCGTGCGAGAGCGCGGGAAAATCGGCCCGAACTTCAGCTTCGGTCATGCCGCTCGCGAGGTACCCGAGGACGTCGCCGACGGTGATACGAGTGCCGCGCACGCAGGGCTTCCCGAAGCGCACATCGGGCGCGATCGAGATGTGGCTCGCGTAGTCCATGAACATCGAGGCTAGGGGAGAATGCGCCGCCTGTAAACTTCGCACGGACGGCATGTTCCCCGCGTTCGGGAACAGTGCCCAACTCGATCACGAGCTGCGTTCGATGCACTTCGCCGCCGCGCGTTCCGCGAGCCCGCCGAGGATCACGCGCGCGAGGATGCGCCGCACGGCGGAACACAGCTTGACGTCGTAGGCCAGCCAGTAGCGCACGCGGTAGGGGAGCGAGAGCACCCACTGGCGGATCGGCACGTGGGACAGCGCGTCGTCGCACAGATGCGCCGCGGCGTCGATCATGCGCCTGCCGCACCAGGAGGGACAGAAGCCGCGGCCCTTGCAGGAGAACGCGCCGGGCGCTTCGCGCACGGCATGGCCGCGATCTCGTGACGACGGTCGCGCTCGCGTTTCCGAGCGACGAGTCGCACTACGCCCACCCCGCGATGAACCCCGTCATGTTCGAATCGGCCGCCGTGCAGCGCAATCTCGCGCAGATGACGAAGGACGGGCGTCGTCACGGCGCGCGATCCCACGCAGGAGATGCCTGCGCGTTCCTCCGAGCGGAGGCGAGGCGAGCCCTACCCCCTCATCGCGTCTCGCCCGAGTCGGCCGGCTGACCGTCGACCTGGACCTGGATCCGATCGCGCAGGTTGGCGTGGACGGTCCATTCGAGATTCGCGGGCCCGCTGGCTGGATGACGGATCTCCAGGCTCTGGAGTTCGAGGAGCATGACGTACTCGAGGGCGCCTTCGGGTAGCTCGAACCGGTGCGCCGGGACGCCCTCCACCTTGATGATCGCTTCCACCGGACCCGGGCCGCAGTTCAGCACCGACATCGACCGCGTCGGCTCGTGGACGGAGGAGTGGAAGACGACCCGATCGTCGTAGGCGATCCGCTCGGAGCGCACGGCTTTGGGTGCGGTTCGACACGCGAACACTGCCAGTAGGCCGAAGAAAAAAGCGCAAGACATCGCGAGAATTCGCATTGGTAGGCCTTTGACTACTTGACTGAGCGATAGGACTTCCGAGCGCATAACCATTCAGCACTCGGCCCCCCCCGGAGTGGCGTGGGAGCCCTGCCGGGCTTCTCGCGGCGCGCCGTCCTGTCCGTTCCATGGCTGAAAGCGCTCAGGTTGGAGCCTCGACGGTTCGTTCCACCGCCGTGTGAGTGACAGCATAGCTCCGCCAGCGCGAGCCTGCCCAGGAAACACGATCAAGTATCCGACCCACTACGCCGCGAACTCGAACACGGGTGGCGCTCGAGCGGGCGCGATGCTTGGCGCCTCGGTCGAGAGCCCGAGGTGTTCGAGGAGGTAAGCCATGGTCCGGCGGGACACTGTCCCGCGGTAGGCGCACCACCCGGCCATCGGTGAGGAACGCAATCAGCTCGCGCAGTCCGCCGCAGTGTTGCATCTAAAAACGTCGATCGAAAATCCGCGCAACATCAGCTCAAGCCCCGTCGAGCGCGTGCGGCGTTTGGTTGGCGAGCGTTGGGCGTGAGAGCGGACTCAGAGCTCGGTAGCAGAGGCTGTTCGCCGTGCGAGCTCCCTCCTAATTGCCGATGTAATGACTGGCCAGGTGCTGATAGATGATGAAGACACCCAACTTCGCCGGGATATCATCAGTAGGCGCTTCGGATCCTTCGAACTTGGTCTCGATCTTTAGAGAAGTAAGAGAGTCGTGCTGATTGGTTCGAACGCGGGCACGTCTTGCACGTCGAGCGAAGAGTCAGGCGTGCTGCCGATCCAGTTCAAATTCAGCGGGTTTCCATCAGGATCGTTACTGACGATCACCTTCGTGCAGAGGTGAGCGCAATTTCGATCGACGTCCTGACCTGTCCTCATTGCGGCCGATTGCGTGAGCGGATCGCGTTCCTCACCGACGGCCTGGTCGTGCGCAAGATCCTTGGCAGCCCTCGGACTGTCGACCGAGACGCCGCGGCTCGCACCCGCTCGAGCGCCGCCTGAGTTCGAGTTCGCGGAGTAGCGGGCCGGATCCTGGATCGTGCTTCCTGAGCAGGCTCGGGCTGGCGGAGCCATCCTGTCACTCGTGCGAGCCGAGCGCGCAGAAGTTCGCGCCCGAGGCCTGTATGAGGTATTCCACAGACCATGACGAAGCCCGCACGAGTCAAGCAGTCGAAGAAGCCCCGTGTCGTCACCGGCATGCCCAGTGTCGAACTCTCGAAGGCGGAATTCACACGCCGCTTCCTGGAGCGCTTCTACGATCCCGATTTTGCCGCCGTTTCCGCGTCGATCGCCGAGATCACCGAGGTCGCTTGGAAGAACTACATCGAGTATCACAAGAGTCCGCGCGCAAAGGCTGCCGGCCGCGGGTTTGCGGACCCGAGCTTCGAGCTGCCGCTCGAGTGGTTGGAGGCGCGCGCCCAGATCCGCGCCGCCGCGAAGCGTCACAAACAAGCGCGCACTCGCTCGCGCATCCTGATCGTCAACGGCTCTTCGCGTAGCGACCAGTCGTGTCCGGGCGAGATGTCGAAAACGTATCGGCTGGCGAAGCTCGCGCAGCACACGCTGGAGAAGCAACCGCGCTTCGAGGTCGACTTCCTCGACCTGTCGTTACTCGCTTCGCAGTACGGCCGCGTGATCCACCCGTGCAAGGCGTGCGTTTCGACAGCGATGCCGCTGTGCAACTGGCCATGCTCGTGCTACCCCAACCACGCGCTGGGTCAGACCAACGATTGGATGAACGAGATCTATGCGCGTTTCACCGCAGCGCACGGCGTGATGATCTTGACGCCGGTCAACTGGTATCAGGCGACGTCGCCGCTCAAGCTCATGATGGACCGGCTCGTGTGCGCCGACGGCGGCAATCCCGATCCGACCAAAACCGGCGGTAAGGATCCCGTGCGCGCGAAGGCACTGGAGCTCTCGGGTTGGGACTATCCCAAGCACCTCGCGGGCCGAGCCTTCTCCGTAGTCGTGCACGGCGATGCGGCCGGCGTCCTGGAGCTGCGGCGAATCCTGTGCGACTGGCTTACCGACATGGAGCTGATTTCGGCCGGACCGACTGCGGAGCTCGGACGCTATCTGGGCTACTACGAGCCGTACGCCACGAGTCACGACGACCTCGATAGCGACATCGCGCTGCAGTCGGAAGTGCGTAACGCGGCTTCGAGCCTGGCCGAGCGTGTGCGACAGATCCGCAGCGGTCGCCATCGCC
>JAWXBU010000196.1:0-39231 GCA_034440255.1 Planctomycetota bacterium
ACAGGTGAGTGGCGGAGTACCGCCATTCACCTGCCAGGAATTCTGTCAAGAGAAGAAAAGGGGCGTGGCGGCCAAGTGTGCTGGCCCGGCGGCCAAGTGCGGCGCAGCGTCGGAATGGCAACGTCGGTTCCGATGCAGTTGGGAGAGGTGGCGGAGTGTGCCGAGTTATTCGGGATGGAAACGTCAGTCACGTTGAAAATCGGTGTGGCGGCCAAGTGTGCTGGCCCGGCGACCAAGTGCGGCTCCATGCGGGCGTGGAAGTGTCGGTTTGGGTGCTGGGACCTCGTCTTCGCAGCGCTACCAGGCCGTGCAAAACCGAAAGAAGCGGCCGCACCTTGGCTGATGGCATTGGGAGCACCGCCGTTTTCGAGGCCGGGCTTCCGGTGCAGGAAACAGGGCTGCGCGGCAACGTACGGACTCAGCCGATCGCGAGGTGGAGGAGCACCCGCCACACATGCATTTCATATCCATTTGAGACCCAAATAGAAATCATCAAGTCTCTGTGTTCGAGCGGAAGACTCCGAAACCTGATCTATTAGGAATTTGAGGTCCAAAAGTGGCCCATTTTCGGACCCGCGATCTGTGCGTCTGAATGTCCGACCTGCACCTCACGGCTGCGTCCGATTGGAGCGCGTTTTCGAACCGGCCCAAGACGCGTCGCAAGCGCGCCAAGTCTCTGCGCCACTGATGCTTGGGCACACTCGCGAAAGCAGACTTCGACTCTCGCAATCGGCTCGCTTGCTGCGCACTCGACCGTTCCCTATAACGCTGGCCCCGTTGTCGACGTATCGGTTGCGCTAAGGGCTCTCACCCCATGCGAACCGTGCCCGGCAACGGACGCGCTGCCTGCGTGCTCATCGACGGTTTCGCCGTCCGGTGAAGGCGAAGGACGCGCGGTCCAGGCCGCGAGAGCAACTTCTTCGAATGGCACAGATCTTCCACAAAAGCTTCAACTCCCTTGCGAAGATCTCGATCGTCGCAGGCGGGTTGGTCGCCCTCACCGCGGTCGGTTACGCCGCGCTGCTTTTCAACCGCAATCCGGCCGTGACGCAGCAGGGCGTCTCGCGCGAACAGCCGGTGCCCTTCAGCCATGACCACCACGTCGGCGGGCTCGGCATCGATTGTCGTTACTGCCACACGACGGTGGAAATCTCGGCCAAGGCGGGCGTGCCGCCGACGAAAACGTGCATGAGCTGCCACAGCCAAGTGTGGAAGGACGCGGAGATCCTCGAACCCGTGCGCGCGAGCTTCCGCGAGGACAAATCGGTCGAGTGGTTGCGCATCCATGACCTGCCCGATTTCGTCTACTTCGATCACTCGATCCACGTGAAGAAGGGCGTCGGCTGCGAGTCGTGCCACGGCCGCGTCGATCGCATGCCGCTCATGTTGCGCGAGAACACGCTGAACATGGAGTGGTGCCTCGAGTGCCACCGCGATCCGGTGAAGAACCTGCGGCCGCGTGAAGCCATCTACGAGATGGACTGGACGACGAAGTTCTTCGAGAAGGAACGTCTGAACGTCGACGAGCACGGCCATCCCGTGATGAACGACCTCGAGATCCAGGCCAAGCTCGACGCGGAACAGCAGAACCTCGCGCGTGAGTACAACGTCCACACCCAAATCAATTGCTCCATTTGCCACCGATGAGCGAGAGCCAAGAGATCAAGCAGCGTCAGCCCGGCAATTCGGCTCTAGCGTCAGTGACTCCGGATCGCGTGCCTGCGGAACTCGCCGGCAAGAGCGGCGCAGAGTTCTGGCAGAGCTTGGAGGAGCTGTCGGGGACCGATCGCTTCAAGGACTACATGCAGCGCGAGTACCCGACACAGGCGTCGCGGCTCCTCGATCTGCCCGAGCGCCGCACGGTCATCAAGTTGATGGGTGCATCGCTCGCGCTCGCCGGCTTCAACTCGTGCACGCGCCAACCCGACGAGAAGATCGTCCCGTACGCGAAGAACCCCGAGTCGTTGATCCCGGGTCAGCCTTTGTACTTCGCGACCGCGATGCCGTGGGCCGCAGGTGCGATCGGCTTGCTCGTCGAGAACCACATGGGCCGTCCGACGAAGACGGAAGGGAACGAACTGCATCCGGCGTCGCTCGGCGCGACCGATTCGTTTGCGCAAGCGTCGGTGCTCGACCTATACGACCCCGACCGCGCGACGCGCGTTTCGAATCGTGGCCGCATCAGCACGTGGGAGGAATTCCTCACGGTGACACGCGCTCAGTTGAACGTCCAAGCGCAGCGCCAAGGCGCTGGTTTGCGCATCTTGTCGGGCACGGTCACGTCGCCGACGCTCGCGAATCAAGCGCGCGAACTGCTCGCGGCTTTTCCGCTCGCGACGTGGACGCAATACGAAGCGATCAACCGCGACAACGCTCGCGCCGGAGCGATCGCCGCGCTCGGACAAGACGTGTCCGTGCACGCTTCGTTCGACAAGGCCAAGACGATCGTCTCGTTCGAACACGACTTCCTCGGCGGCGGTCCGGAGCAAGTTCGCGCAGCGCGCGAGTTCACGAAGAACCGTCGTGTGCGCAAGGACACGACGCTGATGAATCGTCTGTATGTCGTCGAGAGCGCTCCTACGCAGACCGGCGCAATGGCGGATCACCGTCTGCCGATGCGTTTTTCGGATGTCGGCAACGTGGCGCGCCTCGTCGCGAAACGGCTCGGCGTCGCAGTCGCGGCGGCAGGTGAAGTGTCGGCGGAAACTGCTCGCTTCGCCGAAGCGCTCACCAAAGATCTCGAAGGCTCGAAGGGCGTTTCGATCGTCACCTGCGGCGACTCGCAGCCGCCGGCCGTGCACGCGATCGTGCACGCGATCAATGCCGCGCTCGGCAACGTCGGCAAGACGGTCAAGTATCTGCCGCCGGTCGAATGTCTGCCGCAAGCGACGGGACAAGTCGATGCCTTGCGCGCGCTCGTCGCCGACATGAATGCGGGCCGCGTCGAAGTGCTCGTGCTGCTCGATTCGAATCCGCTGTTCGACGCGCCGGCCGACCTGAATTTCCGTGACGCCCTCGCCAAAGTCCCCTTCCGCGCGCAACTCGCCGATCGCGAGAACGAGACGACGCTCGCGTGTGATTGGATCGTGCCGTCGGCGCACTTCCTCGAGAGTTGGAGCGACGCCAAGGCGTTCGACGGCACCGTCACGCTCGTGCAACCGCTCATCGCGCCGCTGTTCGGCGGCAAGACGCAACACGACGTCGTCGCGGCGCTCGGCGGTCTCGCGGGCCAGAGCTCGTACGATCTCGTGCGCGATTTTTGGAAAAAGCAAAAGGCCGACGCGTTCGATCTGAACTGGCGTCGCTGGTTGCACGACGGTGTCGTCGCCGGCACACAGGCTGCAGCGATCGCGCCGACGTTGAAGGCGCTCGACGACAAGCCCGCGCAGAGCGCCGCCGGTCTCGAGGTCGCTTTCAAACCCGATCCGACGTTGTGGGACGGCCGCTTCGCGAACAACGGTTGGCTGCAAGAGCTGCCGAAGCCGCTGACGAAGGTCACGTGGGACAACACGATCCACGTTTCGCCACGCACCGCGACGGAACTCGGCCTCGCCGTCGGCGACCTCGTCACGATCACAGTCGAAGGCCGCAAGGCGACGGGCCCGGTGTGGGTCAGCCCGGGTCACTCCGACAATTGTGTCACGGTCTACCTGGGCGGCGGTCGCACGCACTGCGGTCACGTCGGCGTGGGCGCGGGCTTCGATGCGTATCCGTTGCGCTCGAGCGCGACGATGTGGTCGGCTGGCGGAGCGACGCTGGCGAAGACAGGTGAGAAGATCGGCATCGCCTCCGTGCAAGATCACGTCGACTACGACGTCGTTCAAAACGAGACCCAGAAGCGCGAGATCATGCGCGTGCGCGGCCTCGCGAGTTTCGCGAAGGATCCGCACAGCCTCGACCCGGCCGCTCGCGCTGGCAGGCCCGACCACGGAGCTCACGGTCCGACTTCGATGTACACCGCGCCCGTCCTGGGCGAGATCGAGCGCAAGCAGCGCCTCGTCAGCGAATACCAGTGGGGCATGGTCATCGACCTCAACTCCTGCACGGGTTGCGGCGCCTGCGTCACGGCATGCATCTCGGAGAACAACATCCCCGTCGTCGGCAAGGACCAAGTCCTGCGCGGCCGCGAGATGCACTGGATCCGCATCGATCGCTACTTCGAGGGCCCGAAGGAAAACCCGCGCTTCCACAATCAGCCCCTGCCCTGCATGCAGTGCGAGAACGCGCCGTGCGAAACGGTGTGCCCGGTCGGCGCGACCACGCACAGCCCGGAGGGGTTGAACGAGATGACCTACAACCGCTGCGTCGGCACGCGGTACTGCTCGAACAACTGCCCGTACAAGGTGCGCCACTTCAACTTCCTCCTGTACAGCGATTTCGCGACGGAGACGTTGAAGCTGCAGCGCAATCCGGACGTGTCGGTGCGCTCGCGCGGCGTGATGGAGAAGTGCACGTACTGCGTGCAACGCATCAATCAAGCTCGCATCACGGCAAAGCGCGAAGAGCGTTCGATCCGCGAAGGCGAAGTCGTGACGGCGTGCCAACAAGTCTGCCCGGCCGCCGCGATCACGTTCGGCAACGTCGCGGACAAGCAGTCCGCTGTTTCGAAGCTGAAGAGCGAACCGCACAACTACGCGTTGCTCGACGAAGAGTTGCAGACGCGTCCGCGCACGACGTTCTTGTCGAAGGTCACGAATCAAAACCCCGAACTCGAGATGACCTGATCGCGCTCGGCGCTCGCGAGCCCACGCTGCGCCGCAACCGATTCGCCCCCCACCACTGCCCATGAGCGAAACAGCCATCCACGACGAGAAATCGGACCTGATCGGCCCCGGTCACACGCTGGGGACGATCACGGACAAGATCAGCGAGATCGCGCTGGTCGAGCCGAAAAAAACGCCCCTCGCTTGGATCGCCGTCACCGGCATCGCGAGCATCGGACTGTTGATGCTCGGGGTCACCGTCGTGAACCTCGTCTTCACTGGCATCGGCATCTGGGGCAACAACGTCCCGGTCGGTTGGGCATTCGACATCATCAATTTCGTGTGGTGGATCGGTATCGGTCACGCCGGCACGTTGATCAGCGCGGTGTTGTTGCTCTTGCGCCAAGAATGGCGCACGTCGATCAATCGCTTCGCCGAAGCCATGACGATCTTCGCGGTCATGTGCGCTGGCATGTTCCCGCTCTTGCACACGGGTCGTCCGTGGCTCGCGTTCTGGTTGCTGCCCTACCCGAACACGATGGGTATGTGGCCGCAGTTCCGCTCGCCGCTGATCTGGGACGTGTTCGCGGTGACGACGTACGCGATCGTCTCGATGTTGTTCTGGTACGTCGGAATGATCCCCGACCTCGCCACGTTCCGCGACCAAGCCAAGCACAAGATCGCACGTCTGGCTTACGGCGCGCTCGCGATGGGCTGGCGCGGTGCAGCTCGTCACTGGGATCGCTACGAGACCGCGTCGCTCTTGCTCGCGGGGCTTTCGACGCCGCTCGTGCTCTCGGTGCACTCGGTCGTGTCGTTCGACTTCGCTGCGGGGATCATCCCCGGTTGGCACACGACTGTGTTCCCGCCGTACTTCGTCGCAGGCGCCATTTTCGCGGGCTTCGCGATGGTGTTGACGCTCGCGCTGCCGATTCGCGCGTTCTACGGGCTCAAGGATTTCATCACCGACAAGCACCTCGACAACATGGCGAAGGTGCTGCTCGCCACGGGTCTGATCGTGACCTACGGCTACGCGCTCGAGATCTTCATCGCGTGGTATTCGGGTTCGCCGTACGAGGCGTACATGATCACGAACCGGATGCAGGGGCCGTACAGCCACCTGTACTGGTCGCTCATCCTGTGCAACTGCACCATCCCGAATCTGTTCTGGATCAAGAGCATGCGCACGAACGTGTGGGCGCTGTTCTTCGTCTCGATGGCGGTCAACGTCGGCATGTGGCTCGAGCGCTTCGTCATCATCGTGCAGAGCTTGCACCGCGACTTCTTGCCGGCGAACTGGGGCATGTACTCACCCACCATCTGGGACTGGGGCATGTACATCGGGACGATCGGCTTCTTCCTCTTCATGTTCATGCACTTCATCCGCTTGCTGCCGATGATCGCGATCTTCGAGATGCGACTCCTCGTGCCGCGCTCGGGCGTCACCGGCAAGTCCGGCGGCCCCACACTCGGCGGGAAGAAGGGCGGAACGCCAGGTTCGGACAACGCTCATCCCGCGAAGGCCGGGAACCACTGACATGAGCCACTCGACCACACCCGAACAGCCCATCTACGGCTACCTCGCCGAGTACGAGCACGCTGAGCCTCTGATCGCCGCCGCGAAAGCTGCGCGAGCGGAAGGCTTCCAGATGATGGAGTGCTACACGCCGATGCCCATCCACGGCTTGCCCGAAGTGATGGGATACAAGAACAAGCTCGCGCCGCTGGTCTTGTTGGGTGGACTCACCGGAATGTTCGTCGGGTTCGGCCTCTGTTACTGGGTTTCGGTGCTGCATTACCCGCTCGACATCGGTGGTCGCCCGTTCAACAGTTGGCCCGCGTTCGTCGTGCCGACGTTCGAGTGCACGATCCTCGGCGCAGCGCTCACGGCAGTGTTCGGCATGCTAGCGCTGAACGGTTTGCCGCAGCCCTACCACCCGCTGTTCAACGTGCCGCGCTTCAGCGAAGCGACGCGCAGTCGGTTCTTCCTCTTGATCGCGGCCAGCGATCCCAAATTCGACATGACGAAGACGCGTGCATTCCTCTCGGGTCTCGCGCCTGTGTCGGTGACCGAGGTGCCTCACTGATGAGTCGTTTCCATCGATCCGAGCTGATCGCGCTCGTCGGCGCTCTCGCCTTGTCGGGATGCCGCCAAGACATGCACGATCAGCCGAAATACAAGGCCGGCGGAGCCTCGGCATTCTTCGCCGACGGGCGCAACGATCGTCCGCTCGTGAAGGACACGGTCGCGCGCGGTCGCTTGAACGAAGACGACCATCTCTACCGCGGTAAGGTCGACGGTAAGGCAGCCGAGACGTATCCCTTCGAGATCACGGCCGCAATCCTGCAGCGCGGTCGCGAGCGTTACGCGATCTACTGCACGCCGTGTCACAGCCCGCAAGGCGACGGCAACGGCATCGTGGTGCAACGCGGCATGAAGCGTCCGCCGAGCTACCACATCGAGCGGTTGCAGAAGTCGCCCCCGGGTTACTTCTTCGACGTGCTCACGAACGGTTTCGGAGCGATGTACGACTACTCCGATCGCATCGACGTGAACGACCGCTGGGCGATCGTCGCGTACGTGCAGACGTTGCAAGCGAGCCAGAACACGAAGGCTTCCGATCTGACGGCGGATGAGCGCGCGAAGTTGAGCGCGGCAGCGACCAAGACGAATGCGACGGGTGCGCAGGGCACCGCGGAGCACAAGTAGAGCCATGAACGATCAAACACGCTCCAAGCTCAACAGCATCCAGACGACTGCACTCGTCGTCGGCATCCTCGGCGTCATCGGCCTGGGCATCGGTTTCGCAACGGATCCGAACCGCTTCTTCCAGTCGTATCTCTTCGCGTACTTCATCCCGCTCGGCTTCGCACTCGGCTGCCTCGGGTTGACGATGATCAACTACCTGACCGGTGGTTTCTGGGGCCTCGGCGCACGCCGACTGTTCCAGGCGGGCATCCGCACCATCCCGTTCATGGCGCTGCTCTTCGTGCCGATCGCCTACGCGATGTTGACGCGTCCGCACGGCGGAGATCACGGCTCGTTCTGGATCTATCCGTGGACCGATCCGGCGTTCGCCGAGGCGAATCGCAAGGTCTACAGCGAGCAGAAAGAGTTCTGGCTCTCGGGACCGTTCGTCGTTCTGCGCGCGGCCTTCTACTTCCTCTCGTGGACGATCACGGGCTTCTGGATCCTCTCGAAGGCCAAGAAGTACGACGAGACCGGCGACGCGAAGGCCGACGGGATGACGCGCCTGATCTCGGGGCCGGGCTTCCTGTTCTTCTTCCTCACGATGACTTTCGCCGCGTTCGACTGGGCGATGTCCGTGCAGCCGTTGTGGTTCTCGACCATGTACGGCGTGATCTTCATCGTTGGTCAAGGGCTCTCGACGTTCGCGTTCTCGATCATCTTCTTGTCGTGGATGCGCAAGCTCGAGCCGTTCAAGAACTTCGCGAAGCCGAATCTGTTCGCCGACTTGGCGACGCTCATGTTCGCGACCGTGATGTTGTGGGCGTACACGAGCTTCTCGCAGTTCCTGATCATCTGGTCGGCCAACTTGAGCGAGGAAGCGCCGTGGTACGTGCTGCGCACGAGTCACGGTTGGCAAGCGATCGCGATCGCGCTACTGGCACTGCACTTCGCGCTGCCCTTCTTCCTGCTGCTCATGCGCCGCATCAAGAAGGACGCGTCGTACGTGCCCTTCGTAGCAGCGCTCCTGATCGTCATGCGCTTCGTCGACGTGTACTGGCAGGTCATGCCGCCGTTCCACGACGACGGACTGCACTTCCACTGGCTCGACGCGGTCGCACCGATCGCGTTGACGGGCTTGTGGCTCGCGTACTTCGTCAGCCGCTTGAAGGCGCATCCGCTGACTTCGCCGCGCCAAGAACTCCAACTCGAAGCCGCGCTCGGCCACGCGCATCACTGATCGGAATCACGAGGAAGCCCCATGTCTCAAGGCCTTTCACCCGATTCTCCCGGCCTTTCGCCCGATCCCGGTCATCCGAATCATCGCGGCTACGAGCCGTCGGATGCGCACGTCGGTCCGATCTTCAAGTTCCTGATCTGGCTCTTCATCGGCACCACGATCATCCTCTTCGCGATGTACGGCCTCGTTCTCGCGTACAAGAAGATGCCGATTCCGAACGAGGACGTCGCACTTCACCCGCTCGCCGCCGAGCGCCAAGTGCCGGCTGAACCGCGACTCGAAGCACTGCGCGGCGTCGTGAAGGGCGTCTATGGCGAGATGAGCGATCCGACGGCCGAGCCCTACTTCAATCGCAAGATGGCGAAGCAGTGGAACGCGCAATGGAAGACCGAGCTCTCCACGTACGAGTACATCGACGCGCAGATCGGCCTCGGCCGCGTTCCGATCGAGCGCGCGATGGAAATGAAGCTCAAGGCCGGCTTCCCGACCGCGAAGACGCGCAACTGAACTGGCCTCTGCCGCCGAAGCCCCGCTGAACGTGATCTCCTCCTCCACACGAATGCGATTCACAACTGCGCTGCGCAATGCAGCGCTGTGCGCGTTCGTGGGCTGTGGCGGATCGGGCTGGACAAGAGTTCATGCTCAACAGGTCGCCGACGTCGTGAAGAAGGTCGGCTTCGACCAGAAGCTCGACGAACAGCTGCCGCTCGACCTGACGTTCAAGGACGAGACCGGGGCGGATGTGCGCCTCGACACGTACTTCGGACCGACGAAGAAGAAGCCCGTCGTCCTGCTCTTCGTCTACTACGAGTGCCCGATGTTGTGCACGCAAGTGCTCAACGGCTTCGTGCGCTCGCTCAAGATCGTCGGGCTGAAACCCGGCGAAGAGTTCGAGATCCTGACGGTCAGCATCAACCACCGCGAAGGGCCCGAGCTCGCCGCGAAGAAGAAGGCCGCGTACCTCGACCTGCTCGGTCGGCCCGAAGCGGGCAAGGGGTGGCACTTTCTGACCGGTGACGAAGCGTCCATCGCCAAATTCGCCGACGCGGCCGGATTCCGCTTCATGTGGGATCCCGAGATCGAACAGTACGCGCATCCCGGCGGGCTCTTGGTGGTGACACCCGAAGGCCGCATCTCGCGCTACTTCTTCGACGTTGAATTCAATGCGAAGCAACTGCGTTTCTCGCTGATCGAAGCCTCGAAAGAAGGCATCGGTTCGCTGACCGATCGCGTGCTCCTGCTCTGCTACCACTACGACCCCACGACGGGAAAGTACGGCCTCGCCATCATGAACGTCATCCGCTTGCTCTGCGGCCTCACGGTCGTGGGGCTGGGCTCGTTCATGTTCGTGATGGTCCTCCGCGAACGAAGACTCACGCGAGCCGCGGCCGCCCCCTGAGAACGATCCATGTGGAAGAACTTCCCCCTACTGCCCCCCTCCGCCTCGACGATGGCCGTTCAGATCGACGCGGTCTGGTGGTTCCTCGTCGCGCTCACCGTCGTGATGACGGTGTTGATTTTTGCGGCCGTCCTCACGTTCGTCGTGATGTTCCGCAAGAAAAACGACGGTCGCGTCGCGACGCAGATCGAGGGCTCGACTCAGCTCGAAATCCTGTGGTCGGTGATCCCGCTCATCATCGTGATGGGCCTCTTCTTCTGGGGCACCGCAGTGTATGTGCAGATGATGCGCCCGCCGAAGAACGTGATGGACTTCTATCTCGTCGGCAAGCAATGGATGTGGAAGGTCCAACATCCGACCGGACAGCGTGAGATCAACGCGTTGCACATCCCGGTCAATCAAGCAATTCGCCTGACGCAGACGTCCGAGGACGTGATCCACAGCTTCTTCATCCCGGCCTTCCGCACGAAGAAGGACGCAGTGCCCGGGCGCTACACGCAGCAGTGGTTCGAAGCGAATGAAGTCGGCACCTTTCACATATTCTGCGCGGAATACTGCGGCACGAAGCACTCGCAGATGATCGGCGAAGTCACCGTGATGACGCAGGAGGACTACGAAATCTGGTTGTCGGGCGCGGTCGCGGGCGAATCGCCGGAAGACGCCGGCAAGAAGTTGTTCGAGGGCATGCGCTGCGCCTCGTGCCACCCGATCGACTCGGCCGTGAAGCTCATCGACGGTGTCGCGGCACGCGGACCGTTGCTCGCGGGCATCTATGGCACCGAAGTCGCGCTCAAGAACGGCGGCAAAGTCGTCGTCGACGACACGTACATTCGCGAGTCGATCGTGCGTCCTCTCGCAAAGGTCGTCGCCGGATTCGAACCCGTGATGCCGACCTACGAAGGCCAGCTCAGCGAAGAACAGATCATTCAAATTGCGGCGTACATCAAGTCGCTCAAGGGTGCTGAAGCCCCGAGCGACGGAGCGAAGAAATGACCAGCAGCATGAGCCACCCGCCCAACTCGCAGGGCACGGTCCGCGTCGAACCGGACGGACCGCAAGCGCAGTCCACGTACTTGAACAACGGCTACGGTTGGAAGAGTTGGCTCTTCACTGTCGACCACAAGCGCATCGCGATCTTGTACTTGGTCTCGATCTCGTTCTTCTTCGCGGTCGGCGGAGCGTTCGCGACGATGATGCGTCTCGAGCTCGCGACGCCGCAAGGCGACGTCCTGCAGAGCGACTCGTACAACAAGCTCTTCACCATGCACGGCTTGGTGATGATCTTCTTCTTCCTCGTGCCGTCGATTCCGGCAGTGCTCGGGAACTTCCTCCTGCCGATCATGATCGGCTGCAAGGACTTGGCGTTCCCGAAGATCAACCTCTTGTCTTGGTACATCTATGTCATCGGCGGGACGATGACGCTGTACGTCGCGCTCACGGGCGGCGTCGACACGGGTTGGACCTTCTACACGCCGTACAGTTCGACCTACGCGAATACAGCCGTCGTGCCGATGGCTTTGGGTGTGTTCATCACGGGGTTCAGCTCGATCCTCACGGGCCTGAACTTCATCGTGACCGTGCACAAGATGCGCGCGCCGGGCCTGACGTGGTTCAAGCTGCCCCTCTTCATCTGGGCACAGTACGCGACCAGCCTGATCATGGTGCTCGGCACGCCGGTGCTCGCGACGACGATTTTGTTGGTCGGGCTCGAGCGTCTGTTCCACATCGGCATCTTCGATCCGACGATCGGCGGCGACCCGGTGCTCTTCCAGCACCTGTTCTGGTTCTACAGCCACCCGGCCGTCTACATCATGATTTTGCCGGGCATGGGCGTGATCAGCGAGATCATCGCCTGCTTCACGAAGAAGCGCGTGTTCGGCTACAGCTTCATCGCGTTCTCGACGCTCGCGATCGCAGTGCTCGGCTTCCTCGTGTGGGGCCACCACTTGTTCGTCAGCGGACAGTCGGCGTTCGCAGGCATCGTGTTCTCGGTGATCTCGATGTTCGTCGCGGTTCCATCCGCGGTGAAGATCTTCAACTGGACCGCGACGCTCTACAAAGGAACGATCGAGGTCACGACGCCGATGCTGTACGCGCTCGGCTTCATCGGCTTGTTCACCATCGGCGGATTGACGGGGCTCTTCCTCGCGATCATGTCGGTCGACGTGCACTTGACCGACACGTACTTCGTCGTGGCGCACTTCCACTACGTCATGGTCGGCGGGATGCTCATGGCCTACCTCGGCGGCCTGCACTTCTGGTGGCCGAAGATGTTCGGGCGCATGTACCCCGAGTTCGCAGCCAAGTTCGCGGCCGTCATCATCTTCGTCGGGTTCAACCTGACGTTTTTCCCGCAGTTTTTGCTCGGCTATATGGGCATGCCGCGGCGCTATCACGCGTACCCCGAGGAATTCCAAGTCCTCAACATCCTCTCGTCTGCCGGCGCGTCGATCCTCGCGGTCGGCTACATCATCCCGGTCTTCTACCTGGTGTGGTCGCTCAAGTGGGGCGAGAAGGCCGGCCCGAATCCGTGGGGCGCGAAGGGCCTCGAGTGGACGACGCAATCACCGCCGACGACACACAACTTCGATCGCATTCCGGTCGTGACGGAAGAGGCGTACGCCTACGGTCACGAGCCGACCATCACGGTCGGTCCCGGGGACGACAATCCCAACCCGCACTACAAGGGTTCCACGCATGTCTGAGCATGTTCTGCCCGCTGGCGTTCCGCCGCCGGTCTCGCACCACTTCGTCGACCTCCATCAACAGGAGGAGTCCGAGAAGCTGGGCATGTGGACGTTCCTCATCACCGAGGTGATGTTCTTCGGCGCGTTGTTCACGGCCTACGTCGTGTACCGGAACATGTATCCGGAAGCGTTCATGCTCGCGAGCTCGAAGCTCGACTGGAAGCTGGGCGGTTTGAACACGCTCGTGCTGATCGTTTCGAGCCTCACGATGGCCATGGCCATCCGCTGCGCGCAGACTGCCAAGAAGAATTTGATGTTGATCAACATCGTCTTGACGATGGCGCTCGGCGTCGTGTTCCTCGTGGTCAAGTACTTCGAGTACATGTCCAAGTGGGAGCACCATCTGATGCCCGGCCCGTCGTTCGACGTCGCGGCCTTCGGTCAGTGGGGCAATCAGGCGCGGATCTTCTTCTCGATCTACTTCGCGATGACCGGTCTGCACGCGTTCCACATGATCGTGGGGCTCGGCATCATGACTTGGGTCTTCTTGAAGGCGCGCAAGGGGCACTTCACGCCGCAGCGCTACGTCGGAATCGAGATCTCGGGCCTGTACTGGCACTTCGTCGACTTGGTCTGGATTTTCCTCTTCCCGATGCTCTACCTGCTTGGAGCGCACACGGGCCTCGGACACTAGGACGGGACACCATGAGCACGCATTCGCACACGCCTTCGAATACGCACACCCCGCACGTCCTGCCGCTGCCCATCTACTGGGGAGTGTTCTTCGCGCTGGTCGTCGGCACGCTGGTCACCGTGTGGTCGGCGACGATCGACCTCGGGAGCTGGAACTTGCCGATCGCACTCGCGATCGCCTGCACCAAAGCTCTGCTCGTTATCCTGTACTTCATGCACGTGAAGTACTCGTCGAAGCTCACCTGGCTGTTCGTGGCGGCGGGTTTCCTGTGGTTCCTCATCATGGTCGTGATCACCATGACGGACTTCATCAGCCGCGGTTGGCTCTGAGAGACCTTCCGGCTCGAAACCGACGGCGTAAGGATCCGACTCAATCCGACTGTTGCCGACCTTCTCCGTGGTGATGATGCGACGATCGACCTATGATCTAGCCCTGGAATGGGCTTCGTCCCATTTCGCGTTCACCCTCGCGCTGTTCGGACCGTCCGATCTCGCGGACGGAGCCGGATCGATCCGATAGAACCTGAACTCAGCTGCTCGTGGGATACCGCATGACCGCACTCTCCAAACGCCGCCCGCACTTCCTGCTGACCGTTTCACGCTGGTTCGATTCGTGGGCGGGAGCGGAGGGAATCCCGAAGGACGAGCCGCAAAAGGTCGATTGGGTGCGCTGCATACCGTTCCTGGCCATGCACTTGGCCTTCGTCGCGCTGATCTGGGTCGGTTGGAGCCCGTTTGCGGTCCTTTTCGCACTGGGCCTGTATGTGGTGCGCATGTTCGCCATCACTGGGTTCTATCACCGCTACTTCAGCCACAAGACCTTCAAGACGTCGCGCGCTTTCCAATTCGTGTTCGCCCTCTGGGGTAATTCAGCGGTCCAGCGCGGGCCGTTGTGGTGGGCCGCGCACCACCGCCTGCACCACAAGCACTCCGATCACGCCGAAGACGTGCACTCGCCGCACCACAACAGCTTCTGGTGGAGCCACATCGGCTGGATCATGTCGCGCGCCAACTTCGCGACGCATTTGTCCCAAGTCCCCGAACTGGCCAAGTTCCCCGAGCTGCGCTTCCTCGACCGTTTCGACTCCCTCGTCCCGATGGCGCTCTTCGCGGGCAGCTTCGGACTCGGGATGTTGCTCGAGTACTCGGCGCCCGGCCTCGGCACGAGCGGGTTCCAATTGTTCGTGTGGACTGTGATCTCGACCGTCGTTTTGTTTCACGGCACGTGCACGATCAACTCGTTGAGCCACATGTTCGGCACGCGCCGTTTCGAGACGACCGACAAGAGCCGCAACAATCCGCTCCTGGCGATCATCACGCTCGGCGAAGGTTGGCACAACAATCACCACCACTACCCGAACTCGGCGCGCAACGGTTTCAAGTGGTGGGAGTACGACGTGACGTACTACACGCTCAAAGTGATGTCGTGGTGCGGGATCATCTGGGATCTGAAGCCCGTCCCGGTCGCCGTCATGCAGAGCGCACGTCGACGTCGCTCGTCGTAGCGCATTCGGCGAGCAAGCTGCGATACCAGCGCGCTGTTTCGAGCGCGCGTCCCGGCAGAGCACGCGTCCCCCACACGACCGACAGCGTGCGCTTCGTCGAGCCGTTCGTCTTCGTCCGCTGAGCGTCTTTGACCGCGTTCCCGCACGGACCGTCGGCGTCACACAGACACAAGAGCCCGGCGAGATCGATCGTCTGTCCCGATGCGTTGAAGACGTATGACGCGCCCTCTTCTGCGACCCGGATCGAGAGCGGCTCACGCGCGCGCGCGAGGTCGATCACGCTGATCGGCAAGCCGGAATGAAGCGACGCGACGTTGCACGCGTCGACAGCGACGTTGATCTCCGCGAGCGGCCCTTCCGCCGCAGCTCCGAGCAAGTACTCACTGGCCGGCTTGCCTCGTCCCGTCGGTTTGTATCCCGACAACCGCAAAAGATCGCGCACGGCTTTTTTGACGACGTCGTCGCTCTTGAAGGGTGCCACGGCATCGAGTCGCGCCAAATTATGCACGTTCTGCGCGGTCGGCGTGGCCTCGAGCAACGCATGGAAATCGGTCGCGAACGCAGCGATCTCGAGCAACGGATGAGCGTGAACGGTCAGCATGGCGCGATGAGCGTACCCTCGGCTGCCGTGCGATGCTGACGTGCGGTTCCTGGAACGACTCGAAAACACGCGCGAGCCGACGGTCGACTTGGAGTCTGCGAGCGGGTCGGTGATACTGCCCCTCGCATGAGCGACACCCAGCGTCCTTCGCGCCTGAAAAAGGCCTTGTTGGGCGTCGGGATCACGCTCGTGCTGCTCGAGATCGTGCTGCGCTTCTGTCCGGTGAGCACGGGTCTGCGACCGCAGACGGTCGACGCCGAGCATCCCATCTATCGTTTCGTGCCGAGTCGCTCGTACACGTTTTCGCGCGACTGGAATTTCGCCCTCGCCAACAAGGGCTGGGTGAACGCCGACGGTTTCGTGAACGACCAGGAGTACGTCGCGAACGATGTCCAGCCGTTGCTCGCGATCGTCGGCGATTCCTTCATCGAAGCGCAGATGGTGCCGTACGGCGAAACCGTGCAGGGTCGACTCGCGCAGAAGTTCTCTGCCCGTTCACGCTTCTACAGTTTCGCCGCCGCCGCAGCTCCTCTCTCGCAATACCTCGTGTGGGCTCAGTACGCGCGCGACAAATATGCACCGGATGCGCTCGTGATCTCCGTCGTCGGAAACGACTTCGACGAGAGCCTCGCCAAATACAGCGTCGCGGTCGGACAGCATCACTTCGTTCCGGGCGCGGACAAGAAACTCGAGTTGACGCGTTTCGATTTCAAGGCGAGCGCGATCGGTCCGCTCGTCTACGCGTCGGCGTTCGCGCGCTATCTGCACCTGAATTTGAAGCTCGGCAATCGACTCGCAAGCGTCGTCGGCGCGCTCAGCGGCAAAAAGCAGCCGGAACAGCACTTCGTCGGTAATACAGCCACGAAGTACACCGCCGAGCGACTCGCCGATTCACTCGCCGCGCTCGAACGCTTCTTCGAACTGTTGCCGACCATGAGCGGCATGGGCCCCGAGCGCGTCTTGTTCGTCGTCGACGGAATGCGGCCCGACTTGTACGACAAGCACGCGCTCGAGCTGGCGCGCACGAGTTACTTCTCGGTGATGCGCTCGAGCTTCATCTCGAAGGCGAAAAGTCTGTCGTACGAAGTGATCGACCTCCAAGACGCGTTCATCGCGCGGTACGAGCGCGATCACCAACGCTTCGAATTCACGACCGACTACCACTGGAACGGCATCGGTCACGGAGTCGTGGCCGAGGTCGTCGAAGGCTCGCAACTGTTCCAATCGTTCCAGCGACTGGTCCGCCACGGTCAGCCGCTCGTCCGCTGAATCGAGATCAAATGCACATGAAACTCCAATCGCTGCTCATCACATCCACACTCGCGGTCAGTGTCGCGTGTCATTCCGCATCGAGCGTCGAACGCACGGGCGATTTCCATCCGACGAGCGTCAGCGAAGAGGAGTTCAAGGCGATGCACACGCCGCCCTCGAACGTCGCTCCGAAGCGCCTGGGTCAACGCGTGCAGCTCGGCGGCACGTCGGCTTATCTGTCGATTCCTGCGGGACAAAGCGCTCCGATGCCGGGTGTCGTCGTCATCCACGAGTGGTGGGGACTGAACGAGAGCATCGAACACTGGGCGGACCGAATCGCCGCCGAAGGATACGCAGCCATCGCGGTCGACTTGTACGGCGGGCTGGTCGCGAAGGACGCGAACCAAGCCAGCGAAGCGATGAAGTCGGTGGATCGCGAACGCGCGATCGCCACGATGAAATCGGCTGTGAAGTTCCTCGAAAACGATCCGCGCATTCTCGCGACACGCACGGCGTCGGTCGGCTGGTGTTTCGGTGGCGCGCAGTCGCTCAATCTCGCTCTGTCGGAGCCGTCGCTCGATGCCGCAGTCATCTACTACGGTCGTCTCGAGACCGACCCGGCGAAGCTCGCCGCCGTGAACGCGAAAGTGCTCGGCATCTTCGGCACGCGCGACAAGAGCATCCCGATCACGGACATCATGAAGTTCGAAGCGGGTCTGCGCGAGGCAGGCAAGAGCGTGACGATCGAACAATACGACGCCGAGCACGCGTTCGCGAATCCTTCGAGCGCGCGCTACGACCAAGGCTCGGCTGCGGATGCGTGGCAGAAGACCCGCGCGTTCTTGAAGAGCGCGCTCACGGACGCGCGCTGACTACCGGTCCGAAGCGGATTTGATCCGCACGTTTCACTGTTCGCGCGTCAGAGGCCAGATGCGCACGGCTAGCCGGCGCGCGAACAACAGATGCGGAGTGAGTGCGGGCAACTCGATGTCGTGAGCCCGTGCCAGCGTGCACGTGTCAATGCGAGCTTGCGCGCGTTGCAACGGCCAAGGTGCGTGATGGATGTCGCCGCGGTAGATCGCCCCACGGCGGTCGGCAGCGAAAAGGCAGTAGCGTTCGGTGAGCCAGTGCTCCAATGAGCCGGGGGGAGCGCGCTCTACCGGTGCGATTGGGGCGTATTTGCCGATGAATTCGGCTCCTTTCGCGTTTCGATGAATGCGCTTGCTCGCATATTCGATCGCTTCGCCGGAGGAGGTGCACGACATCCGCGCATGAAAGTACGGCAAGTGAAACCAACTGCGTGCGACATCGACTGCGAGCTTGCGTGCTGCTTCGAGCGCGAAGAACCACACGCCGCTCTTCCCGCGAAACTTCACGTAGGTACGCAGATTGAGTTCGGGGAACGCACCGATCCAGGGCAGAGCCGGCGTGAAGCGCACACGCACGCCGCTCATTCGGAACGGAACGATGCCGATCCACGCACGACCGTCGAACGTGTCGAGTTCCAATTCACTCGGGATCAGCGCGCGCAGTTGCGCTTCGTCGACCGGCCAATGCGCGAACAAGAGGTCGTGCCAAGTCTGCGCCATCACCCACGGCCCGCGCGGCAATGGATACGGGCGATGCGCGACTTCGCGGAATGGATCGACGAAGCCGGGCGCGTTACTCACTGCACGCCGAGGCCGAGTCCGCCGGTCACGGGAATGCACGCGCCGGTGACGTAGCTGGCACGCGGCGACGCCAAGAATCCTGCGACTGCGGCGACTTCTTCAGCCGTACCGGCGCGTCCCATCGGTGTGCGCGCAACGAGATTGGCGCGCGTTGCATCGGGAATCGACGCCATCACCCGTTCCGTCATGACGAGTCCGGGCTCGATCACGTTGCACGTGATTCCGAACTTCGCGCCTTCGAGTGCCAGACTTTTCGCGAGTCCGTGCAGTGCAGCTTTGGCCGATGCATACGGAGCTTGTTGCGCGGCGCCGACGCTCGCGGCGATCGATCCGATGAAAATCACGCGGCCGAACCCGCGCGCTTTCATGTCGGGCAACAAGTGCGCGGTGATGCGCATCGGCGCGAGCACGACGACTTCGTGCGCGAGCGCGACATCCTGCGGTCGTGCATCTTCGAGCGTTGCGTACGGCGGAAACCACATCGCGTTGTGCACGACGATGTCGATCGCACGAGCACCGCGGGAGAGTTCGTGCAAGAAGTTCGGTGCCGTGATGTCGGCCGCGAGTGCAGACACTTTGCCGCCGAAGCGCTTGGCCAGCGCGTGCGTTTCCTCCAACTTGCCCGCGTCGCGTGAACAGGCGACGACTTGCGCACCGCGCTGAGCGAGTTCGAGCGCAATGGCTCGCCCGATTCCGCGCCCAGCGCCGGTGACGAGCGCGTGCCGGCCGGCGAGATCTTGCTCTTTCATCGCGCACGAGAATACCAATCGCAGAGGTCGAACACGTCGCGTAGCGTGTTCCGCCCGTGCTGCGCGTCGTGCTGGAAAACCCGTTGTTTGCGAGGCTCTGGGCCGCGCAAATCGTCAGCCAGGCCGGCGATTGGCTCAATCGAGTCGCAGTGCTCTCGCTGATCGGGTCCCTTGGAGGTCGCGAGCACTTCGTCGGCATCGGCGCTCTCTTCGGAGCCGAACTGGCGCTGCGCTTGTTGCCGTCGGCGCTGCTCGGCCCGATCGCCGGTCCAGTCGCAGACCGTGTGCCGCGCCGCTTGTTGATGGTGATCGCAGACGTGTTACGCGCGCTGTGCGTCACCGGTTTGTTCTTCGTGCGCGAGCCGCAGCACCTCGGATGGGTCTACGCACTCGTCGCGACTCAGATGGGCATCGGCATCTTCTTCGACGCGGCGCGCACCGCGGCCTTGCCTTCGACCGTGAAGAAGAGCGCGCTTCACGACGCGTATACGCTCTCATCGGCGACGTGGAGCGTGATGCTCTCCGTCGGCGCACTCACCGGCGGCGTACTCGTCAGTCGTTTCGGCGTGCACGACGTATTCTTGATCGACGCGGCGACGTACATCCTCAGCGCGTTCTGTCTCGCCGGATTGAGGCTGCCGCCCGTGCCTGAACAGCCTGAGCGCTTTCGCTGGCGGGACATCTTGCTGTTGACCGATCTGCGTCGTGGATTGGATCACGCGCGTTCACTCGGCATCGTTCCGATTCTGTGGGCCAAGACTTTCTGGGGTGCAGCGGGTGGCTACCTCGTGATCCTCGCGCTCGCGGGACAAGAGCGCTTCGGCGAGGCGTCCACAGGCGACGCCGTCGGTGAGGCTGCGCTTGCCACCGGAGTCTTGTACGCCGCGCGCGGCGTCGGCACCGGCGTCGGCCCCATCCTCGGTCGACGCTTCATCGGCGAGAGCGACAAAGCGCTGAAGCTCCAGACCAGCTTGGGCTTCCTCGTCGCCGCGATCGGCTACGCCATATTCGGATTCACGCACGATCTCGTGCTCGCTTCCGTGTTCGTCGCGATCGCGCACATCGGCGGTGCGACGCTGTGGATCACGTCGACCGTCTATTGGCAACGCCACGTCTCCGACGAGTTTCGCGGACGCATCTTCGCGATCGAGTTCTTGGGAATGGACATCGCCTTTGCCATCGGCGGCCTGGCTGCCGGACTCATCTTCGACGCGACTCGATCGCTGTCGGTAACGGTGTGGATCATCTCCGGTGCGGTAGCGATCCTCGGTGCGACGTGGACTTGGCTCGCGCGCGACATGCGACCGACGACGGCCGCGGGCCTCCCGCTATCTCGCGTGGACGGCTTGCCTGGAGAGGAAATGGCGCCGTGAAGGATGTTGCAAAGAGTGAGAATTCGTTCACGCAGGCCGTGAAATGGCGCACGAAATGGCTTCTTTTCAAGGGATGTGGAAGGAGTTTCCAATCTCAAGGTAGGATGTTTCATTGAGGGAACGCCTAGCTTCCTCACCACGGCGGCGCTCCTCCGTCGGCTAGGCGTCGACCCTTTCGTTCGTCACGATCCCCCTGCTTCCTGAGTTCAGCACCATGATCTCCTACCAGCGCCACTACTTCATCGCGACGATGGCCGTCGCCTTCTTCGCGACCGCGGCTCGAGCGCAACAAGCTCGCACGTACACGCTCGATGCCGACTTCGACGAGGGCGTGCTCGTGAACGTGAACCACGATGTGGTGCACGATCAGTTGCAGCTGAACGTCGCCGGTCAGCCTGGACCGCTGCCTTTGATCCACGTCGCTGCGTCCGGAAACGGCACGCTCATCCGCCTGAATACGGACACGGGAGCCGTGATCGGCGAGTATGCGACGTCACCGGACGGTTTCGGTCGCAGTCCTTCGCGCACGGCGGTCGATTCGCTCGGCAACGTGTGGGTCGGCAATCGCGACGAGTCGACCGGCGGCAAGGGCTCGGTCGTCAAGATCGGCATCTGCGTCGGTGGCGTGCGCGTCGATGCGAACGGCACGCCGAACGTGAACGGCCTCTATCTCAAGGGTCCGTTCCGCTACAACACCTGCGTCGATCGCAATGGCGACGGCTTGATCCGCACGTCGCGTGGCCTCGGCAACATTCTGCCGTGGACGAACGTGACCGACGCGGTCGGCGGTCCTGACGGCATCGTTCAAGACGCCACGGATGAAGCGATCCTCGTCTTCCAACGCGTGAGCGGCATCAACGTGCGCCACCTCTCCATCGACGCCAACGACGACCTCTATGTGGGTGGATATCCGTTCTTCCCGACCTCGTTCGACAAGCTGAACGGCACGAACGGGGCCATTCTCTCGACGTTTGCCGCACCGGGCTGTGGTGGTCACGGCGGCGTCATCGACGCCAGTCGCAACCTCCTCTGGTCGACCGGCGAGGCTGACAACACCGTGCTGCGCTACGACCTCACGACGGGCATCGGAACGTGCATCCTCGTTCCGGGAAATCACGGCCTCGGGCTCGATCCGGCCGGCAACGTGTGGGTCAACCAATTCACGCAGAACTCGATCGTCAAGATCCAGCCCAACGGCACGATCGCCGCTGGCTTCCCCAAAACGACCGGTGGACCTGCCGGTGATCGCGCAGTGTGCGTGACGCCGATCGACAGTCACGTGTGGTCGGACAATAGCTTCGGTCAGAGCGTTTCGCGCCTCGACAACAACGGGAACGTGCTCAAGGTCATCGACCTCGGCAGCGATGGACAAAGTCCGCGCGGACTCGCAGTCGATCGCGCCGGCAAGGTGTGGGCGACGTGCACGCTGTCGAACACGGCGAAGCGCATCGACCCGAACGGCGGCGGCGACGGACTCGGTGCTGTGGATCTGACGGTTCCGCTCGGCCGCAATGCTCTGCCTTACGATTACAGCGACATGACCGGCATCGCGCCGTTCGTGAACTTGAATGCGGGCGGTTATTGGCAAGTGACGTACGACAGCGGCGTCGCGAACACGCAGTACGGAACGATCTCCTGGAACGCGAGCGTGCCTGCGACGACGGGTCTCGCGGTCGACTTCCGCGTGTCGGACGATGCGGCCGCGATCTCAGCCCTACCTTTCGTCCCGGCTCAAAACGGAGTGGCTTTCACCGGTGTTTTCGGCCGTTACGTGGAAGTGCGCGTGAGCATGTCACGGCCAGCGAACTCGGCGGCGACGCCGATTCTCACGGACTTGACGATCCAACCGATCGGCGGCGGCGGACCTAGCACCGAGTGCCCCACGGGAGTGAACACGCCGGGCAGCTTGCTCGTGTTCCCGGAGTTCGACAATCGTCTCGGTGACGCGACGATGTTGACCGTCACGAACACACAGGAGACGGGCGGCGACATCCGAATCGAGTTCGTCTACATCGGTCGCTTCGGTCCGAATGGACAGGTTTTGAATTGCCTCGAGTTCAACCGCACGCACGTGTTGACCCCGCGCGACACGTTCACGGCGATCACGTTCGCGCACAATCCGAACTTCGAGCAGGGCTACGTCTACGTGTTCGCGAAGAACAAGAACACGGGCGCGGCGATCGTGCACAACGCGCTCATCGGCAACGCGCTGGTGATCGATGGCATTCAATCGCTGTCGTACTCGTTCGATCCTTTCACCTTCCTCGGCATCGGTGACGAAGGCTCGACGACGGACGACGACGGCGACGGCGTGCGCGACTTGAACGGCATCGAGTACTCGTGCATCGGCGACGAGATGCTCGTTCCGCGTTTTCTAGGCCAGAGCTTCAAGGTCTCGAGCGAGCTCGTACTCTTGAATTTGACCGGCAGCGGCAGCTTCAGCGCGACCGTCAACTTCCTCGCGTACAACGACAACGAGGAACCGTTCTCGGGTCAGACCACCTTCCAGTGCTGGGCCAAGCGGCCGTTGCCGCAGATCTCCGCCATCTTCGATCACAGCTTCCTCGTGACGACCAATCACGCTCAAGGCGAGTTGCTCGGTGCGACCTCGGTCGAGACGGGCTGGATTCGATTGAACGGTTGGAACGCCTCGTCGACGGCAGCCAACCTGCCCGATCCGGCGATCCTCGTGATGCTGGTCGAGCGCGCGGGCGGATTCTCCGTCGCGGACTTGCCGTTCGAAACGGGTGTGCAGAAGAACGGCGACTTGTTGTTGCTCGGTCCGTTCGGTGATTCAACGCCCTGAACGGATCGGGGATCAGGTTGTCGAAACGCGCGTCGCCGCCGTGGCTCGTCCCAGACAGAGCCACGCGACGATGTACATCACGGCGCTCGCGTAACCGACCGTCGTGAATCCGAACTGCATCGACAAGGCGAGTGAGAGCACGCTCGCGACGACGCCGAACGCGCCGTTGATCGCCCAGAACCACGGCTTTTCGGCATCGCCGAAGCGCAGCATTCCGAGCGGGAAAAACAGGCCCAAAAGGCCTCCCAGCGGCGCGAGCATCGCGAGCGACAGGCCGATGCGGACCTCGATCGGCCAGCTCAGCGTCGCGTCGAACAAGGGCCGAGTGATCGCCACCATCGCGACGAGAACGATCGCCGCCACGAATCCGTAGCGACGCAGTCGGTCCAATCCGAAGCGCGGCGAGATCGTCGAACCGATCCCCATGCCGAGCAGCAGGCTCGCGAGGATGACTGTCGTCGCATAGCTAGGGTGGCCGAGGTAGAGGACGAAACGTTGGAGGAGCATGCTCTCCTGCAGCATGAAACCGGCGCCGATCGCGGCGAAGTAGAGGCTCGCTCGACCGATCTCGCGCCCGCTCGAGTCGGAACTGCCGCTACGTTTGGCGAGCAAGCGCTTCACGAACGGCGCAAAGAACATCGCGACTGCCAAAGCGCTGACCCACAGCATCGTGTCCCGCAGGAGCTTGGTCGACTCCATGTTGAACGGCATTCCCGCGGCGTCCGCGTCGCGCGCTTCCTTCTCCGACGCACGGCTGAAGGGCGACACGGCTTGGAAGAAGTAGGGACTGTCGTCTGTCGGCGAGCGCGTGTTGACTCCGATCGCCCGCAATTTCGAGAAGTCGCCGAGTGTGTACGCTCGCAAGTCCGGATTCGTACCCACCTCGTCGGGCGGATAGATCGGATTGAATCCGCGTTTCACGCACGTCTCTTGGAGACGCGTGAAATCAGCTTCTTCGAAGGGGCGTTTCGAGAGCAACACCGTTCCGATGCGACTGCCGAACGCGACGATCAAATGCCGCTCGGGCTCCTTGATTCCACGCTTCGAGAGCGCGTCGCGCGCCAACATCACCAAGCGCGGCATTTCGTGGAACCAGCGGCTCGTCGACAAGACGCCCGTGTCGGACAGCTTGTCGAAATACGACTCGAACGCTTCGATCGTGTAGAGGTTGTTCTCGGCCAACGCGAATGCGCCGGCTGCGCTCGCGGCCCAACTGTCGATCAGCGAAATCTGGATGAGGTCGTAGCCGCCGCTCGCGCGACTGATGAAGTTGCGACCCTCGGCCGCGTGCTTGTGCACACCCGGCAAGTCGTACACGTGGCCCGAGAAATCGCCGTAGGTCTCCGACACGGCTTGGATCGTGTGCGGATTCAAGTCGACTGCGTCGATGTGAGTCGCATGCGTCAACTTGGCCGACAAGATGTCGCGGCCACCGCCCGAACCGATGATCGCGACCTTGTCGCGCTGGCGAACTTGATAGCCGAGCGTCGTGACATCGAAGAGTAAGTGCTCGATCGTCGAGTAATCGCCTGCAAACTCCGTGATGGGTGTGCCCGCGCTACCGTCCTGTTCGAGCCAAAGTTCGTTCACGCGTGTCGCCGGCACGCCGACGCCGCGGCCCCATGTGAATCCACCGCGCTGCCTCGAAAAGAGAGTGCTGGAGAAGTCGAAGATCGCGATGCGCGCCGTCGGCGACCACTTTTCGAACAAGGGTTTCATCTCGCGCTCGTCGTAGACCTTCGAGCGTTTCACACTCAACAGATCCGTGGGCAAGATGGCGACGATCGCGATCGCGGCGACACCGGCGAGCCAACGCGTCTTGCCCGCATGCAGCGCGAGTGCGGCGAGCGGCAGCAAACCTGCACCTGCGACGAGGCTCGGCGTCGGCACCGTGTGCAAGAGCGGGATGATGAGGACGGCGCCCACGCAGGCCCCGATCAGATCGACTCCGTACAAGCGCGAGATCTGCGCTCCTTGCGCGCGCATGAGCAAGAGACAGACGACCGCGCCGAGCGCGAGCATCGCCGGCAGGACGAGCGCGATGAGCAACAACACCGAGATTTCGCGCGCGGCGGGGCCGAACTCGAGGAGGAGCACAGCCGTCGTCGGGACCAGAATGCCCGACGCGAGCAGCATCCACGGCAGCCACCGCTGCGGCCGTTTGCTGAACGAGAACCACACTCCCGGTGCGCCCAGACCCAGCATCACCATCGATATGGTGAGGAAGGCGAAGTGGTACCAAGCCACGACGCTCAAGATGCGCGTGAGCGCGATCTGGAAGACGATCAGCGTCGCGCTGACGAGGAAGATGCTGACGTAATCGCGCCAGTCGAGCGGCGCATCCGGACTCACTTGGAATTGCTTGTGCACGCGCAGACCCTAACAGACGATCGCCGTCCGCGAGCGGCGAGCCGCGCACAATGTCTACGATTCGAGCGGCAATTCGAGCCCCAGCGCGATTTCGACAAGGCCGGCCGGTGCGGTGCGATCTGCCATTCGTGAGCCTCGATCGGGGTGTGCCGAATCACAGTTCGAGCGTCGTCCTCGGTCTCGTCGCCCCGTGATCGGTCACTGCGTCTCCAGTACCAGTTCCCGACACAGCACGCTCAGCTTGGCTCCGTTGGCCGGCACGAACACGACGAGCACGAGGTGCTCGTGCGAAATCTTGCCGCGCATCTCGGCCAAGCACGTCGCCGAGTAAGCGTCGTCGTCGAAGCCGTCGATGAGGCAGTGCAAGTCTTCGGCTTGGATGTGGTGGTCGCGCAACACCAACACTTCGTAGATGACGTTTTGCACACCGAAATCGCGCAATTTGGCGTTCTCGACGCTCACGAAATGGAAGCGATGCCGCTTGCTATCGCGCGCTTCGATTTCGACCCACAAGTCGGGGCGTGGTTCGCCGAGGACTCCGCGCATAGCTCGTGACCAGCGCACTTCGATCACGAACCCATCGCGCAATTCCGGCTCGATGAGCGCGCCGAAATCGTTCGTCGAAAAACCCCTCGTAATCGTCACGTTCCCCTCCCGATCCTGTGTGTGACTAACCTGAAGGATTCATGTGGAACACTTCCCACATGTGCCCGTCGAGGTCCTCGAATCCGTGCTGATACATGAAGCCGTGATCGTTCGGTTTGTTCGGCGTCTTGGCGCCGCGAGCGACAGCTTTCGCCACCAAGTCGTCGACTCGCGCGCGGCTCTCGCAGGAAAGCGCGACGAGGACTTCCGTTGATTTGTGCGCGTCACACAGCGGCTTCTTCGTGAACGTCTTGAAGAAGCTCTCCACGAGCAGCATCACGTAGATGTTCTCTGCGACGACCATGCACGTAGCGTTCTCGTCCGTGAACTTGGCGTTGAACGAAAAGCCCAAGCCGGTGAAGAAATCGATCGAGCGCTTCAAGTCGCGCACCGCGAGGTTCACGTAGATCTGCGTCGTTTTCATGGCGTGTCTTTGGTGGCGCAGACCTTCATGGCGCGCCTCAGACGACTCGCGCGCGCGAGCCCGACCATTCCGAGCGCGAGCGCCTTCTCACCCGGCCCCGCCAGCAATGAAACGTGCCAGAGAACGGCCGCGTTCTGCATCGCGGTGCGCGTCAGCGAAAACGCCTGGCCCGTCCAGAGCAGTTTGAAGTTGCGTGAGGAGAGCGCCGGGTACGAAGCCTCCCTCTTCTTCGAACGGAAGTGCTCGGGGGAGGAAACGTAGGGCATGTGCATCCACCGACGAGTGGAGCCGTGGAGTGCGAGAGAACGCGTGAGCGCCCCCTCCGCCCCACTCTCGGATCGGATGCGCCTACTCCGATGGGCGCGCTCCGGCGCGGTTCAGATTTTTTCGACTTTTCGGCCCCGTTCGGCGCGGTTTGCAAAGAAGCGCGCAACGACGGGCTTTGTGGTCAGGCGCGGCCCTCAGAGTGTCATGTCGAATGCAACATGGTTGCGGCCGCCCACCGCTCGCTGGCCGAGTGCATTCATCGGCACCGCTCCGACGCGCGCTGCAGCAGCGGGCGATCAGTGCGTGCATTGGAGCCAGAGCTGAACGAACGACGACTTCGCTCCCCCCTTGCCAAGAGGAGCGAAGTCGTCCGTTCGAGAGCTGGGTGCACGGCCGCGATGGCCGCGCTCAGCTTGGGGGCCGAATCAGTTGTTCGGATCCTTGACCATGTTGTCGACTTGCGACTGCGACAGGCCGAGGTTGTTGCCGAGTTGGTTGTTCGTGCCCGGGTTGATCGTGATGGCACCGTTGACCGTCGTCGTATCGACGATGCGGCCGGCGGCGATCGCGCCGTTGTCCGTGGTCTGAGCACCGGGCATCACCGACGCCGCGGCGCCGAGCATGCTGGCGGTCTTGTGACCGAAGACGGAGATGGCGGCCAAGGCGACGAGCGCCACACCACCGACGATCAGGGCGTATTCGACCAATGCGGCGCCGCGCTTCGTCTGGCGGCAAGATTTTTGGATGAGCTTCATTTGGAGATTTCCTGCGATTCAGATGACAGCCGAACGTTCAATCGATGGGGGTCGTGCTGCCTCGACCTACATCGTTTTCAGGTGGCCTGCTAACCACCCCCGGCTGTGCCGGACTGGGCTAGCAGCGATTGTATCAGGATCCGCTACGTGCGCTGGCCATTCTGGCTCGGGCCGGGGCGAAATCGGGGTTGGCGTCGAGGGCGTCTTGGTATAGCCGCTGCGCGTCTGCGGGGCGTCCGGCGGCCTCGGCGATCAGGCCGCGATTGAAGGAGACGCGCCAGGCGGGCGCCCCGAGCTTTTCAGCCATCTCTACAGCACGGCCCGCAGCATCCAGCTCGCGAGCCATGTACAGGACCGAGGAATGCGCCTCGTGTACGGCAGCCTCGTTCGGCGTGTACGCGAGCTGCGTCTCGATGACGCGACGGGCGAGCTGCAAATTGCCTTCGTCGATGGCCACTCGGCAGCGGAGTACGGCGGCGTCTGCGTGCGATTCCGTCATCGAGAACAGGGCGTCGAGATAGCGCTTCGCCTTGACGCGTTCGCGCTCGTCGTACGCGATGACGGCGTTCGCCATCAACGTCGGGACGTGGCGCGGGAACTCGAGCGCCAAGCGTTCGATCGCGAGCCATTCGCTCGAACAGTCGAAGACGATCGCGTTCGAAGTCTGACGACGGCCGCTGTGACAATCGTCGTAAGCCGCGACGAGTCCTTCGAGGCGCTCGTCGGGATTGCAGTTCGGATCGCGGTGACCGAACGAGTAGTTCGTCTTGCAGCTCGAGCCGAGAAGCGCGAGCGCAGTGAGGGCGAGGATGTGTCGTGTGTTCATGGTGCGCACCTCACTTCATTTCCGGTTCTTGTTGCGCGGGCGTGCTCGGCGGCGGAGCCGACTTCTTCGGCGCGCGCGGCATCAGCTCGTTCGCACTGGGATAAGCCCACAAACGCGCCTCTTTCAGCGGCTCACGCACGATCGACGGATTGACCGAGATCACGAGTTCGCGATCTTTGTCCTCGAAGCTTTTGTCGTGGAAAAGCCACCCGAGGATCGGGATCTTCGACAAGAACGGCGTGTCGCTGACCTTGTCCTTGCGCGAGCGATCTTGCAGGCCGCCGATCAAGAGCGTGTCGCCGTCGCGCAGTCGAGCGCTGGTGCGCATCGAGCGTTCGGCGAAAGCAATCGTCTCCTGCGGAGTGCCCGTGCTGGCGCGCACGAGCTGCGTGAGCGCGAAATCGGGGTTCGAAACCGACGGGACGATGTCGAGCGTGATCCAACCGTTTTCGTCGACGAGCGGGCGCACGGCGAGTTGCACGCCGAACGTCAACTTCTGCACGGAGGAGAACACGCCGGTCGAGTCGTTGATGCCGACGTTCGTCGTGACACTGCTGCGCACGCTGACCGAACCGCCGTCACCGAACGCCGCGAGCTCGCCCGAGAGCACGGTGAGCGACGGACTGGCGATGGAGCGCGCGATGCCCTCCGTTTCGAGCAAGCGGAACGCCGCGTCGATGGCGAAGTGTCCGCCTCCGACTTGGAACGAGTTGCCGAAGCCGCCCTCCAAGAAATTGATCACGTTGGCGATGTCGGTGTTCTGCGAGCCGAGCACGGGTTCGCCGTTCGCGTTCGTCAGGATCGAACCGTCCGACAAGCGAGAGACATCGTTCGGGTTGATGCCGTTCGTGTCGAAGTCCGCGACACCGGCCTTGTTCAAACTCGAGTCCCAGTCGAGGAGCGCCGTGCGATTCAACTCGTACAGCCTCATGTCGATGCGCACTTGGGGCAGATCTTCGACGACGAGAAAGGACACGATGCGTCCTTCGGCGAGCTCGATGGTCTTCGCGCGCGCGAGGTTCGCTTCGAGGTTATTGTCGATGAGCGAAGCGAAATCGGTGCCGCCGATCGAACTCTGTCCGCCGGCTCCGAACACGCCGCTGAGTGCCGAGTTGTTCGAGTTTTGCGTGCTCGACCTGCGCAGGGCGCCTGATTCGTCCGCGGTCGCCCGAATGTCGCTCGCCGTATTCGCTACCCGCAGTTGCGTCGTCTCGGAAATGATCGTCGAACCACCGGCGGTGATTTCGGTCGTCTTGCGATCCTCGCCGGCACGCTTGCGCTTCACGATGAGCTGTTGTTGGAAAACCTTCGACGCGATGGTGAGAGCCTGCACGAGCGCGGTCTGATTGGGAACCGTGCCGGTGAGCACCAAGATGTCCGAATCACCGCTCGGATCGGGCGGTGCGATGCGCGACACCTTCACCTTGGGAGCGCGCACTTGCTCGTGGATCGCGCGTTCGATGACGGATTCGATCGATTGGCCGACCTCGGTGCTCGTCATGAGCGCCATCACGCGCGGTGCTGCGCTCTCGCGGTCGCCGACGGCCGAGCGCACGAGCATGGTCGCGCGTGCGATGCCCTCATTGTTCGGCATCGTGCCGGCGAGCACGAAGACGTCGCGAGTGTCGTCTGCCGCAGAACCCTGTTGAATGCGACGCAGGGTGATCCCCGTGCCGCCGAGCAATTCGATTTCGGCCTTCAAACGTTGTTCGAGGTTCGAAGCGATCTCCTGCACGCGGATCAAGTTGATAACTTTGCCGGAAGCGCCCTTCTGATCGGTGCGCGCCGCATTCGCGTAGTCGCTCGCGGCATTCGCGGCTCGCGCCGAGTACGACCCGTCCGGCACGAGGCCCGTCAACACGATCGCATCACGGTCGGGCGCGATGTCGACTTCGATGCTCGGGTGGATGCTCTTCATCGCCGCGTCGAGCACGGAAAGGTCACGTTTCACCGTGAAAACGAGCTGTTCCGTCGATCCGTCGACATAGGTCAGCGTGATGACGGTGCGACCGACCGCGGCGGCAACGAGACGCACCTGGCGCTTCTGCACCGACTCCTTCGGCACCTTCAACACGACGTCGTCGGCACTCGCGATCGCAGTGATGTCCTTGCCGAACGTCAGCCATGCGTCCATGTGCTCTTGGATCGTGCGCATTTCCTTGGCGCGTTTTCCACCAGACAACACGTCGACCAAGGCCGAGCCTTGATCCTGTGCAGACACGGCCGCCGGAATCGCGGCCATCATGCACAGCGCGGCGAGTGCACCGAGCACGAGCGGCACGGCGGTCTTGCGTCGGTTGCGACGTTGTTTGTTCAGAGCGTCGAGCATTCTCATGATTGAGCCTCCTGACACCGTGCGTGTTGGGGGGTCTTCGATTCGGTTCGCATGTCTACTCTCCTCGGGTGCGGATCACGGTTGTGGGTTCACGGATGGAGTGCCCCACGCTGCACGCGTATCGCAGTTCGGACGGTGTCTCGTGACGAGTCCGACATCGACGTGGGGAGTGGGGGGGAAAGCTCGGCCTAATTTTCGGCGTGAAAGTCCTCTCACTGCCCTTGGCTGAGGCTGCTCGTCAACTTGATGAACTGCAGGAAGGTCGGTCCGAGCGTGGACACGAAAATCCCGGGCAGAAAACAGAGGACGAGCGGGAAGACGAGCTTCACGGTCAACGACTGCGCCAACATGTTCGCGTCTTCGCGACGGCGGTTGCGCAAGTCGTCGGCCTGGGTACGCAGCACACGCGTGAATCCAGAACCGATCTGTTCTGCCTGCACGAGCGCCGACACGAACACGGACATCGACGGCAGCTCGATACGACGCGCAAGTCGTCGGAAGCACTGCACGCGCGGCACGCCGCCGAGTGTCTCGAGTTGGAACGAGCGCAGCTCGCGGAACAGCGGCCGATCGGTCGCGCTCGATCCGATGACGCGGTCGAGCGCGCTGTCGAACGCGAGGCCCGACTCACTCATCGTCGCGAGCAATTCCAACGTGACCGGCATGTCCTGATCGATCTCACGCACGCGTTTCTTCCGTGCACCGTTGACGATCGACCACGGCACGAACGCGCACAGGAAAATCAAGATCCACGGCGCTCCGTGCAGCATCGGGCGAGCCAAATCGCCGAGCCCTCCGGGCACGGATCCCGCAGCTTCGACAGCGCTCGCAGTGAGGCCGGTCTGAGTCACGATCACGGCGAGCGTGACGCCGAGCGCGGTGAAAGCCGCTGTCGCACCGATGAAGACCGTCGACGCCGACAACGTGCGGAATCCAGCCAGGTAGAGCCAACGGCGCAGCCACCCGTGACTCGCGAGTTCTTCGACGTCGACTTCTTGCGCCGCGTCGATCGCGTCTTCTTCTGCCCAGGCGCGACGCCGCGACAATTCGCGTGCGCGCCAGCGCCGGATGATGACCGTGCCGATCAAAATCGCCGCGCCCCAGAGCGCCGCGATGGCGATGATTTTCGAAGACGTGTCGAGGAGGGCCATCCGTGATTCCTAGAACTTCATCTGCGACAAGCGCGTGATCCACAGGAGTCCGACGGCTTGCAACACCATGGCCGCCGCCATGAAGTTCGCGCCGACCGGATGCATGAGGAACTCCTCGAAGTTGGCGGGATTCGTGCGCCACATGAGCAGGCCGAGGAAGTAGGTGATGCACACGACGCCGATGACGGACGCTTGTGC
This sequence comes from Planctomycetota bacterium, assembly GCA_034440255.1. Taxonomy (GTDB): domain Bacteria; phylum Planctomycetota; class UBA1135; order UBA1135; genus JAEUIA01. The sequence continues at coordinate 32,338 of JAWXBU010000196.1, forward strand.
TTGTGTCGATTGCGAACGAATGCGGCGACCGATCTCGATGCGATCGCGGATCGACTTGCCGACCGTCGCCAGTGTGGGTGCGAGGCTGCCGCCGACTTCACCGTGCACCGCCATCGTGAACGAAAACAAGCGGAAGTTCTCGAGCGGAATGCGCTCGGCCATGTCTTCGAAAACGGCCGACGGCTTCTCGCCGAGTCGGATGCGGCCGAGCACTTCGCCGAGTTCCTGCTTGAGCGGCTTCGCGGCTTCGTTCGCGGCACTTTCGACCGCTTCCATCACGCCCGAGCCGGCCGACAACGATGCGACCATCAAGTCGATCGCGTTCGCGAGTTGTGTCTCGAGTTTCAGTGCCGCCTTCGACGCGATCCAACCCTCGATCAAGTACCCGATTACGCCGACGATGATCGTCAGCGAGACGCAGTAGATGAGCGGCAAGCCGACGACGAAGTAGAGAATCGTCGCCATCACGCCCGCAGCAACCCACGGGATCCAGCGATGACGGCGCAGACTCGGCGCCAGTGTGAACGACTTGTCGACACTCGCTTCGCCGTCTGCAACGTACAACCGTTCGCGGGCCACGCTGCGCAGACGCTGCACGCGCAAGAACCACACGAGCGCGCCGACGACGAGTACGGCCGCGATGCTGAGCACGTACGGCATCATGAGGGCGTGTCACCTTGACGCTGGAAGATCGTGAGATCGGATTCGATCCCCTTCTCGCGCATCTCGTGCATCAGTCGCGGCACGATGCCGGTCGGCTGGAACGTGCCGATCAGCTTGCGACCCGCGCGACCGGTTTGGACGTAGCGGAAGATGTCCTGCAAAAGCGGCGTGCCGCCTTCGAGGCCCGTGATCTCCGCGATGCTCTCGACGCGACGCACACCGTCGTCGCAGCGACGCACGTGCACGACGAAGTGCAGCGCCGAAACGATCTGTTCGCGGATCGCGCGCGACGGCAGTTCGATGCCGGCCATCAACACCATCGTCTCGAGACGATTCAGCGCGTCGCGCGGCGCATTGGCGTGCACCGTCGTCAAACCGCCGTCGTGGCCGGTGTTCATGGCCTGCAACATGTCCAGCGCCTCGCCGCTGCGACACTCGCCGACGATGATGCGATCAGGTCGCATGCGCAGCGCGTTGATGACGAGATCGCGCGCCGTGATGACGCCGCGGTTCTCGACGTTCGGCGGGCGCGTTTCCATGCGCACGACGTGCTCTTGATCCAGGATCAGTTCAGCCGTGTCTTCGATCGTGACGATGCGCTCGTACTCGGGGATCGCTTCGGCGAGAGCGCCGAGCATCGTCGATTTGCCGGCGCCCGTTCCGCCCGAAATGAGCACGTTCTTGCGCTGATGCACCGCCTGCTGGAGGAACGCGAGCATCTCCTTCGAGATCATCCCGAGGCGCAACAAGTCCGCGCGCTTCAAGCGTTGACGACCGAAACGACGGATGGAAATCGTCGGGCCGTCGATGCTCACCGGCGGAATCGTCGCGTTCACGCGCGAGCCATCGGGCAAGCGCAAATCGACCATCGGCGACGCGATGTCGATGCGACGACCGACGCGCGCGGCGATGCGCTCGATCACGCGCAAGATGTGTTCTGCGTCGCGAAAGCACACGTCGCTGCGCGTCAAGCGACCGAAGCGCTCGACCCAGATCTTGTCGGGTCCGTTGACGAGGATGTCGGTCACCGCAGGATCCGCGAGCAGCGGCGCGAGCGGGCCGAGGCCCAACGTCTCTTGCGTTAACTCGTCGGCGAGACGCTCGCGTTCGGTCGCGTTGAGCGGAATGTCCTCGCTCGACAACACACGCTGCACGAATTCGTGAACCGCTTTCGCGATCGCGTCTTCGCCGCTGCCGTACATCGCGCGTTCGCCGATTTCATCGAGCAAACGGCTGTGCAAGCGCGCTTTGATCGACATGAAGTCGACGTTCGGCGCGCGCGTCCCGACGACGGGTGCGTCGGCGTCGCGAGAACCGCGACTCATCGAATCGCCGGCGTCTTCCTTCTTGAGGCGCGCCGCGACGTCGTTGTTCAGGTTCCGCGTGAAGCGTGCCCGCAGCGCATCTCGATCCATCGGCTGTTCCACGCTCATACCTCGTTCTTGGCAATCAATGTTATGCGTCTGAGGGCGATCACTCGCTGGCGAGCGCGGTCTTCGGATTGGTACCCGGGCGCGGGCGCTTCGTCTGCGCCTTAGGAGCTGGCGCTTCTTCGGGCGCCTCTTCCGGAACCGCCGTCATCAGCTCGTCGACGAGTCGCTTGATCGACTTGCCGAAACCGAAGAGCTGCGTGCCGTGCAGGATGTACGGACGGCCCGTGTTGAGCGCCGTGATCAAGCGCTTCTGGTAAGGAATGACGAAGTCGACGTCAGCGTCGAGTCGCGCTTCGACATCGGGCAACGTCAGTCCGCCCGGCGCCTTCTCGAAGTTGTTGTTGAGCACGATGCGGGTGCGTTCGCGCGGGAAACCCAAGTGCTGGATGACGGGCAGGAGCCGCGCCGCGCCAATCACGTTCGGGACCGTGTTCTGCACGACGATGTACGAACGATCCGACAAGTCGAGGATCGCCATGATCATCCCGTCGAGCATCGGGAACGTGTCGACGATGACCCAGTCGTACGTGCGTCGAGCGAGCGTCAGCGTGCGCGAGAGTGCTTCGTCGTCGATGTCTGCCGCTTCGATCGCATCGATCGGAGCGCCGAGCAAATCCAGGCCGCATTCGTGACGAACCGTCAACTTGCGCAGCAACGTTTCGTCGAGACGATTCCGCTCACGCGCAGCGTGCGCGAGGCTGGTCGGCGGCGCGAGGTCGAGCATCGGCGCGCACGAACCCAAGTGCAGCGACACATCGACGAGCAACACGCGGCCCGGCGGCAGACGGCGCGCGACTTCACACGCGACGCTGACGGACATCGTCGACTTGCCGACGCCGCCCTTGTTCGACACGAACGAGATGATCTTGCCGAGCGCACGCTTCGCCTCGACCGGCTTCTTGAGCAAGCGATCGAGCAGTTGTTGCAGCTCCGGACCCGCGAGCGGACGGCGCAAGAAGTCGCGCACTTCGGCGCGCATCGCTTCGATCAGAACCGAATGCTCGCCCTCGCTGAAGCCGAGATTTTCGGGGCGGTACAACGCGACGACGACGCTGTCGGGTGCGCTGGCTTCGATCTCTTCCGCGAACGTCTTGAGCGAGCGCGGATCCGATTCGAGCTGCATGCAGACGACCTCGGGCCGACGGCTGCGTGCGACCTCGATCGCTTGACGCGAGCTGCGCACGAAGTGCACGACCGGCTTCCACCGGCGCAAGCTGGTGACTGCGTGCTCGAACTCCTCCTTCAGCAAAGGATCGGAGCCGACGACGAGGATCTGCGGAGTGGTTTCCATCAGGGAGTCTCTCTTTTTTCAGCGTGCGAGCGCCGGCGCCAGGAGCGTGCCGGGGCGAATCTTCGTGTAGTCGGAGTTGGGCTCGAAGAGCGGTGCGTTGTTCGTCCCGCCGAAGGCCAGCTGACCGTTCAGTTGGAAAACGGATTCCCATTCGGGAGCGGTGAGCTGCGGCGTGTCGAAGCCGATCTGCGCGCTCGCGCCGTTCGCTGCGACCCACACGCGAACGCTGGAGGTCGAGCCCGATCCTGCTGCGATGATGCCAGGGCGGATGCGCACGATCCCGCCGACCGACGGGCGATTCGCGTCGGCGAAGATGTAGCCGATCACGCGCTCGGTGCCGCTCGGACCGCTCGGCACGGGTGCGTAGATCGCGACGTATCCGGGGCTCGAGGCGGTTGGCATCGGCGCTCCGACGTCGGCGATAATGGTACGTCCGACGCTGGTCACGCTGTTCGCGCGCACGACGTAACCACGCACTTGTCCGCCGAGCACGAGCGTGCCGCCGGTGCCGATCGTGAACTCGATCGGGTTCGGCAAGAACGAATCGCCGGTGGAAACCGTGGTCCAGTATTCAAGGGAGAGCGCGAGCGAGTGCAGTCCGAGCATCGGGGACGGGTTGTCGCTCTCGCCCAGGATGGCGGTGCCGCTCGTCGTCGCAGGCGGCGGCGAAGCGCGCAACGCCGGCCGTCCGACCGCGATCGCGGTCGCGCGAACGGTCAGGCCGTCGCGGCGCGGATTCCACGTCTCGTTGGGATCCTTGTGCATCAAGCTGCCGAGCGCCCACAGGAACGAGAGCGTCGGCCCGCGGCTGGCCGTGCCCGGTGAATCGTCCAGGCTGTTCGCGCCGCTGGTCCGGCGCATCCGCACGAGGAAGCCCAACGCTTCCCACTTCTCCGAGCCGACTTGCGCACCTGGACGGAAGTCCTGGCGCACGTAATGGTCGTCTTCCAGAGCAGGTTCGTTGGCGTAGAAGGTGCCGCTCACCATGTCGCCATGCGTGAAGTTGCCGACAGTGCCACCGGGCAACGTGTTCTCTTGCAGGATCGGGTCGTCCCACACGCGCGCACTCGGGATCGACGGCGTCTCGGACTCGATCTCGATCGTGCCACCCGTGGGAATGGCACCCGCACCATCGCCCGCTGCCTGGCCGTCGATGCGCAGCATCGGGCCTGCGCCGAGTTGCAGCCGATCGGGATCATCCGCAGGAACGGCCGCTGTGGTCCCGTAGGCAGGGATGCCGCCGGTCGGATGCAAATCGTCGTCGAACACTTGGCGCACGAGGATCGAAACCTTCGGGCGACGGCGTACGTCGCTCGAGAACTGGTACTCGTTGAAATCGCGTAGGCGGATGCCTTCCATCGCGGCCGGATCGACGGCGACCTGCATCTGCTGCTGCGTCAAGCTCGCCGTGCCGACGTCGATCGCCACTCCCGCGATCGCGAAGAACGCGAAGACGAGCACGACGAACAGAATCAACGCAGCACCGCGACGGGAGTCACGAGCGAATCGAAGAGAGTTGCGATTGCGCATGGCTCTAGGGCTTGTGCTCCGGCGTCTTCGGCACGGACGTCGTCGTGGACTTGTCGCCCGTGATCACTTGGATCGTGTCGACGGTGATCGGGTCCACCGGCGTCTCGAACTTGGTGCTGTCGCCGCCCGGAAGACCGGTGCTGCCCCAACACAGGATCTTGGCGCCACGGGCCTTCGCGTCGGCGAGCGCAGTGGCTTCGTCGATCGTCATGGCGACCTCGACGTTGTCGGCGTTCTTCGCGTTCTTCGCATCCGGCACCGGAACGAGGATGCGCGCGTTGAGCGCGATCACGAGGCGATCCGTCGACCACTCCTGACCCGCTTCCGCAGCCTTCGCGGCTTCGGGACTGAGGTACCCGGGCGCACTGCTCGATCCGACTTGCGGCTTGGCTTTGACTGCGTAGAGATCGAAGCGATCGAAACGCTTCAGGCTGCGCAACCCTTCGATTTCGGTCGCGTTCAAGGTCACCGAACGCTGGCCAGGCAGGAGCGCGCTGGTCAGGCTCGCTTGCGCGCCGCGCTCGTAGAAATCGCCCTCGCTGAAGGCCAAGTTGGCACCCTTGTCGCGCTTCAACACTCGGCCACGCATCGCCGCCGGATCGCGGATCAAGCCGCCGTCGGTCGCGGTCTTTTCGGTCACGTACGCGACGAAGAAATCGCCCGTCTGCGGGTTGATGAACGTCGCGGGATCGATCGCCGTGAAGGCCGGGATCGGCACAGGGGAGATCAGTACGGCGATCTTGCCGGGGTGATCGTCCTTCTTCTTCTCGCTCGCGAAGACGCTCGAGAAGTGATCGGGGAAACCGAATCTCCACGTCAAGCCGGCCGCGACGAGCACGAGCAGGGCGAGGAGTCCGTAGGTCAGGCCGTTCTTGGAGGCGCGGCCGCGTTTCTGGGGTTGGGGCATGGCTGGATGTGGGGCAGGGCGAGGTGTGGATCCGAAGGAACTCGAGGCTACTGGGCGAAAACCTCGCGCCGGAAGATGGACTGGCTGCTGATCAGGCGCCGGAACGGGCGCACAGCTTGCGCCCCGGTTCCGTCAGCGTTCATCGCGTACAGGTTGCCCAGACCGTACGCACCTGAGTTGTAGGAGCCGTCAGCGACGTGACCGGGGGCTTCACTGGTGTCGCCGGAAAAGTTGGGTGCGATGGGGACGAGCGTCCCACCACCGGGTGCGCTGTTCACAGCCGAGACGCTCTCGTCGTGAGCCTCGATCACTTCGTTCACAACCCCGCCGGACGTCGTCCCGGTCTGCACACGAAAGGCAACCAAAGACGTGGCTTGGTAGGGACAATGGATCCTCAACGCCACCATACCGCGCTCAGGGCCGGTCGAAGCCAAACTGAATGGGCCCGAGTTGGGATCACCCGGGTTGGCGCGCACTTCCTCGAGCACGGGCAACCACTGGATGGTTTCGGTGCCGTTGGCGGCGCGCGAGAGCACGCGCGGCACACCGACGGTGTGCCCGCCCCCGGGCAACTGCAGAATCGCTCCCGGGTAGTGCAAGAAAGTGCCGCCACCGACGCGCGAGCGGACCATCACGGGCAAGAGCATGCGGTTGACGACCGGCCAAGTGTCCGTATTCGGCTCGCCCCCCGCGAGATCCACGGCGAGCAGTCTCGGATCGTAGATGCGGGCGCGAATCGCTTGGCAATCGAGGTCGTTGTAGTGAGAGTTCGACGGGTCGAAGGGCTCGTCGAACTGTGCGGTCGGGCGCCTTGGAAACAAAGCCAACTCGCGCGCACCGACGCGGGCCGCATTTTGGATGGCTTGGCTGACCGTGATGCAGCGTCCGAGCTCGAGCGTCCCCGCGAAGAGCAGGTAGAACGCCAACGCGATGAAGGCGAACTCCACGAGCACGGAGCCGGCGCGGCGGGAGCGCAGCTCAACGTGGTTGCGAATGGTGTGCAACTTCATGGTGTCTTCAATTCGGGGGGGGTGAGGGGGGTGGGGATCGTGCGCGACTTTCGGATGCGC